>NZ_ALNJ01000017.1:0-34312 GCF_000293135.1 Klebsiella sp. OBRC7
CTTTAGTGAATGTAATGCACGTAAGTTATATCTTCCTATCGATATAGGCTTGTAATCCTTTATTCTTTAGCTGGATTGAGTAATAGATAAAACGTTTTTATTCATGTGAAATGTTAATAAGGCAGGAACTCCTGCAATAAAAGCAAGCATAATTAATGATACAAAATAGTCAAAATGCATAAGTAGGTGAGCAATAAAAGGCCCAAGACTTGCCCCAATAAACAATATGAATGTATAAAGGGATATGGCTGTCCCTTTTAGTTTTTTCTCAGCAATTGATCCTATTGTCCCAACCAAAGATGGGACACTAAAGGCCCTTCCTCCAATGAAAATGATACTTGAGAAAAGTAATCCCCAGGTACTTCCGAAAAATACGGCGATAGAGGACAAGAGTAATCCTGCTGATGCTATAAAGAAACTCCATCTGACGACAAATATGGCACCTATTTTATAAATTAACTGAGGGGCCAACAGAGAAAGAAACATTACTGGTAAAGCAATTAGTCTGGTCATTAATAAATCAATATGTGCCGCGGAAAATCTGTGGCCATAATTCTCATCTAAAAGGATATAAAATGATACGAGTGCTGAAAGAGTGCATAATGTACTGACATAAAGCCATTTTAAATTTTTATCAAATAATAAAACGGGGATTTTTTTATAAATTTCTATCAACGATTCAGTTTTATTATTACGATCTATATCTTCGATATAGAAAAAAAGTAAAATCAATGAGATGCAATATAGAGGAATAAATGTAAACTCAATAAAATTGAGACCATGAGCACTTAGACTTATAGCATATAGCTGGGCAATGATACTTGCTGTCAGAAAACCAAGTGACATAAATGAAATTGCACGCCCTCTCCATGGAGGAAGTAAATGTTCGTTCAAATATGCCAATATTATTGGAGGGTAAGTTGATGCAGTTAGACCTTGTATTATGCGGAAAATTAGTAGTTCATTGAAGTGTGATGAAATGCTGACAAGAATTGTGCTAATGATGAAAAAGACAAAGCCCAGCAGCATTATACGTCTGCGTCCAAATCTGTCGGACAAAGGGCCCGACAACAGAAAACCCGCAGAGTAGCCTATGCTGAAAGCACTACTCACCCATCCAGCAGCACTCTCCCCACTATTGAAATGTTGATTTATCTCTGCAAGAATAGGGATTGGTAGGTAAATTTGCCCTACAACCGTAAGGCCAGTAAGGGCAAAAAATGCACTTTTGAGCAAGGGATGCTCGTGTACTGTTTGGTTTATTATCATGATTTTTCCTTACGGACATGATTTAGCTACTTTTCATACAGCTCTCTGCCAAGCAGGGCTGCTATAGTAAAGCGAAAGTAGCATTTAGTTTGATTTTAAATCGATACGGAACGTATCGTATCGATTGTTTTATGTACACAATATCTGTGGTTTTTGGGTATGTCAAGATACGTCAGTGACATTTTTTAATTAATTTACTAACTAAGTGGTGAAAAAATTTGACAAACCGATATGTATCGCAACCTGACGCGCGTGTCTCAAATGGGCCACAGCGCAGTAAGGAGAGCCATGAAGCCATACTTACGGCCGCAGAAACACTGCTGGTTGAAGGAGGGCCCGCGGCTTTAACATTCGAATCAGTTGCCCGACGTGCTCGTGCTGGTAAATCAACTCTCTACCGTTGGTGGCCTAATAAGGCGGCTCTATTGCTTGAAATATATGAAAGGCAGAAGTCACGAGTTATGAACAGGCCTGACCTTGGTTCTTTAAGGGAAGACCTCAAGGTGCTAACCCGTGGTTTGTGGGCTTTCTGGCGTGAAAATAACTCGGGTGCAGCGTTTGCTGCTCTTCTCACAGAAGCTCAGTCATCAAAAGACTATCAGGATGTATTATCTACTTATTTCAATAACCATGACTCTGGTTTATCACTTCCCTGCTTCGAAAGGGCACTTGCGCGGGGGGAGTTAGCTAACGGAGCTGATCTTGCGGTGCTCCGTAAAGCATATGTTGCGATGAACTGGTTTCATTTGCTGTGTGGTCGCCTGGTTGATGAAGAGATAGATCCTTCAATTGATCTTCTAATTGATGGAATGCTTAGTAAAAGGCCCAATGTGGAAATGTGATTTTTAATTATCTGATTATGAACAATTTTTATGTGTCTTGATTTGGATTAACTATTTCTCAAGACCAATCGTATCAGACAGCAGAAGTTATTTTATGCTGTCGCGCATATATGTAAGGTGCAACATATGTTTCTGCGCATTTATCTAGATAATCTGACCACCACTGCATCATCTCCATCCGGGCTTCCAGATGCTCAGCCTTATGCACATATGCCGCCCGCACACCATTGCGTTCGTTGTGGCTCATCTGTCGCTCGATGGCGTCCTTTGACCATAGCCCTGACTCGTTTAGGGCACTACAGGCCATCGTTCTGAAACCGTGGCCGCAGACGTCGATTTTGGTGTTATAACCGATGACCCTCAGCGCCTTATTGATGGTGTTTTCGCTCATCGGCTTATTCATTGAGTGCGCCCCCGCAAAGACGAAGACGGACTCTCCGGTAATTTCCTTTATCTGCTCCAGCAGGGCGACGGCCTGCGTTGATAGCGGCACCAGATGCTCATCTTTCATTTTTGCGCCACGCTCTGAAAACCTCACACCTTTCACCCCCTCCCGTTTTGCTGGCACCGTCCAGATACCGGCTTTCAGGTTGAACTCGTCCCAACGGGCAAGCCGTAACTCGCTGGAGCGCAGAAAGACATGCAGATTCAGCTCCAGCGCCAGACGGGTCAGTTCTCTGCCTTTGTAATTACGAATCTTCTCAAGCAGTTCCGGCAGGCGTTTCAGCGGCAGGGCGGGGTGATGTTGGGTCGCTACCGGGGTCACGACTCCGTCCAAATCGTAAGCCGGATTATATTTAATCACGCCCTGCTGGACGGCGTGGCGCATGATTTTAGTCAGGTGCTGGCGAACCCTCCCGGCAACGTCATGCACTCCTTTGTCGTCAATTGCCTTAACCAACTGTGCCAGATGACGGGTTTCAACCAGAGTGATATCCATCGCACCAATAGTGGGGAAAACGTAGCGTTTCAGGCAGGTGAGAATTTTATCGGCATGGGTTTCCGACCAGAGTTTAAGGCTGCTGGCGTGCCATGCTGTCGCGGCATACTGAAATGTGCGGGATTCATCAACGGTGTTGTTATGTGCCTTGCGAAGTTGAGAGGGTCTGATACCAGACGCCAGTAGCTTCCGCGCTGCGTCGCGCTTTTCACGGGCTTCCGCCAGCGTAGTCTGAGGGTAGGGGCCAAAGGCCAGGCGGCTTTCTTTACCGTCGAGGCGATAGCGGAAATACCATAGCTTAGCGCCGCTGGCGGATACCGTGAGGTACAGGCCTTGCGAGTCAGTGAGCTTATAAGATTTTGTGAGAGGTTTTGCTGAGCGGATTTTGCTGTCAGTTAACATGTGAGGGTCACTCCAGTTGTCGAACTGAATGACCCGCAATCTGACCCCAAATTCTCCGGATACGAAGGGATAAATCAAAACGTATCAGAAAGAGATTTTACACCAACCTATTGAATTTCAATAATATAGGAATTCATAGGGAGGCATAAAAAAAGAATAGTGGTGCCCGGACTCGGAATCGAACCAAGGACACGGGGATTTTCAATCCCCTGCTCTA
Source organism: Klebsiella sp. OBRC7 (assembly GCF_000293135.1). Lineage (NCBI taxonomy): Bacteria > Pseudomonadati > Pseudomonadota > Gammaproteobacteria > Enterobacterales > Enterobacteriaceae > Klebsiella > Klebsiella sp. OBRC7. The sequence goes on from NZ_ALNJ01000017.1 coordinate 3,671, forward strand.
CCGACTGAGCTATCCGGGCAACGGGGCGCATTAAACCTGATTCACCGCACCTCGTCAACGAAATTTATCTGTTTCGCAGCAGACTGAACAATCTATCACCACATTGCGTCAAAAGCACGCATCTTCAGGCGAAAAACGCCGTCCAGGCCACTGAAATCGGCATCGCCAGCACCAGGGCCGGCAGCATATTCACCACGGCGAACATTTTAATTCCGCAGATGCGCAGACCGGTCGCGACCAGCAGCATGCCGCCGACGGCGGTGAAATCCGCCATCATCATCGGCGTGGTTAACGGCATAATCAGCGACGCGCAGGCCGCCAGCGCCAGCTGGATGGCCAGCATCGGTACGCAAATGGCCGAGACGGCCAGCCCCAGGGTGCAGGCGAAGATGGTGGCGGTAAAGAAGTCGAGAAACGCTTTGGCAATAAGAATGCTGGCGTCGCCGGTCATTCCTTCGCGCATCGCGCCGAAAATCCCGGTTCCGCTGGCGCAGAACAGGACGATAATCGCAACGTAGCTTTGAATATAGGACTCATGCGCTGAGACCTTTTTCTGCCCCTTTTTGGGCGAAAGCAGCTGCTGGAGCTTACTGACCAGCGTATTAATGCCTTTCTCCATGTTGCACACTTCGCCGAGCAGCGCGCCCACCAGCGTTGAAAGCACCATCACCGGCAGGTTGGCGCATTTGATCACCAGCAGGATGCCGATGCCCAGCGACGCGAGGCCAAAAATAGAGGTCATTGATGTACGAATCCGTTCCGGCAATCTTTGACTTAAGAGTGCGCCGAGTACGCCGCCCAAAAGGACCGCGCCGGCGTTAATAAATGGCCCTGTAACCACAGCATGACTCCTGTTAATTATCCCTAATGACTGCATTATTATGACGCTAAACGGGCCAAAAGGCTTGCGCATCCGTGGTATGGCTGCATACGTAATTCATCTTGCGCGGTAGATTTAAAGGTGACATGATTGCGCGAATTTTCTCCTCTCCTGAATGAGGCCGCCGTGATGACGACATCGCCGCTACATCGCCGTTGCCGCTGCGTACAGATGCGCAGGCAGCCTCGTCTTGCTACCCTTACACTGCAACTTCTGCCCACCATGCGGTGAGCGTAACGCAGGCTCACTGCAGGACAACAGTAAGATCGGACGCGGTCTGCTTTTACTGATGTCTGGCGGTCGGAGCTGGGATCCAGCCAGACCCTGACATTTCGTTGGCCAGAGCACAGACGCCCTGGCCGAAGCCTTTTACTCTCCGGAAACGGGTATTCGCGCTCATGAAATCAATGCACATTGCCGCCAGCCGCGAGCTGGTATCCCGCCTGTCCACCCACCGCCGCGTGGTGGCCCTGGACAGTACAGATTTTACCGATGTGGCGGCAGTCGTCATTACCTTAGCGGACAGCCGCAGCGGCATCCTTGCGTTACTGAAACGCACCGGGTTCAACCTGCCGGTTTATCTGTTCAGTGACTCTGACCACGAAAAACCAGAAGGCGTGACGGCCATCGTTAGCGGCAAAGAGCAGGAGTGGCTCGAACTGGAAGCCGCCGCCTGCGGCTATGAAGAGAATCTGCTGCCGCCGTTCTTCGATACCCTGACCCAATACGTTGAGATGGATAACAGCACCTTCGCGTGCCCGGGCCATCAGCACGGCGCCTTCTTTAAGAAGCACCCGGCGGGACGGCAGTTCTTTGACTTCTTTGGCGAAAACGTCTTTCGCGCCGACATGTGCAACGCCGACGTTAAGCTTGGCGATCTGCTGATTCACGAAGGGTCTGCCAAACACGCGCAGAAGTTCGCGGCGAAGGTGTTCAACGCCGATAAAACCTATTTCGTCCTTAACGGTACCTCGGCGGCGAACAAGGTGGTGACCAACGCGCTGCTGACGCGCGGCGATCTGGTGCTGTTTGACCGTAACAACCATAAATCAAACCATCACGGGGCGCTGATTCAGGCCGGGGCAACGCCGGTCTATCTTGAAGCATCGCGCAACCCGTTCGGTTTTATTGGCGGTATCGACGATCGCTGCTTTGATGAGAAATACCTGCGCGATCTGATTCGCGAGACGGCGCCGGAAAAAGCCGATGCGCAGAGGCCGTTCCGCCTCGCGGTGATCCAGCTCGGGACTTATGACGGGACGGTATACAACGCCCGCCAGGTGGTCGATAAAATCGGCAGCCTGTGCGACTACATCCTGTTTGACTCGGCCTGGGTCGGCTACGAGCAGTTTATCCCGATGATGGCCGACTGTTCGCCGCTGCTGCTGGACCTGACGCCGGACGACCCCGGTATTTTTGTCACTCAGTCGGTGCACAAACAGCAGGCCGGTTTTTCGCAAACGTCGCAGATCCATAAAAAAGATAATCACCTGCGCGGACAGGAACGTTTCTGCCCGCATAAGCGGCTCAACAACGCCTTTATGCTGCACGCCTCGACCAGCCCGTTTTATCCGCTGTTCGCCGCTCTGGACGTAAATGCCAAAATTCACGAAGGAGAGAGCGGGCGCCGCCTGTGGGCGGAGTGCGTGGCGCTGGGTATCGAAGCGCGCAAGGCGATTATCGCCAACTGCAAAATGATCCAGCCGTTTATTCCACCGGTGGTGGCGGGACGTCCCTGGCAGGATCATCCTACCGAAGCCATCGCCCGCGAACGGCGTTTCTTTAGCTTTGAGCCGGGCGCGCGCTGGCACGGCTTCGAAGGCTATGCCAGCGATCAGTATTTCGTTGACCCCTGTAAACTGCTGCTGACGACGCCGGGGATCGATGCAGAGAGCGGGAAATATACCGATTTTGGTATCCCGGCGACCATTCTGGCCCACTACCTGCGCGAAAACGGCATCGTGCCGGAGAAGTGCGATCTGAACTCCATTCTGTTCCTGCTGACGCCTGCAGAGAGCGCGGAGAAGCTAGCGCAGCTGGTGGCGATGCTCGCCCAGTTTGAGCAGCATATTGAGTCCGACACCCCGCTGGCCGACGTTCTGCCGACCATCTTTAACAAATATCCGGTGCGCTATCGGGATTACACCATCCGCGAGCTGTGCCAGGAGATGCATAACCTGTACGTCAGCTTTGACGTGAAGGATTTACAAAAAGAGATGTTCCGCAAGAAGAGCTTCCCGCGCGCGGTGATGAACCCGCAGGACGCCAACCGCGAGTTTATTCGCGGAAACGTTGAGCTGGTGCGCTTAAGCGCAGCCGAAGGGCGGATTGCGGCGGAGGGCGCGCTGCCGTATCCGCCGGGCGTGCTGTGCGTCGTGCCCGGAGAGATCTGGGGCGGGGCGGTGCTGCGCTATTTCCTGGCGCTGGAGGAGGGAGTCAATATGCTGCCGGGCTTCTCGCCGGAGCTCCAGGGGGTCTACAGCGAAACGGACCCTGACGGCATTAAGCGGCTATATGGCTATGTGCTGAAAGCATAAAAAACGCGCCCCGTTGATAACACCGGGGCGCGTTTTTTTATTCGTAAATCTGGGGTAAGCCGTTTATTTAATGTGCGACGGTCTGCGCCCCGGTTGGTACGCGGACGTGCTTGTACTTAAACAGCGCCACAAAAGCAAACGCCAGCACCAGCGAATAGCCGGCGAAAATCAGCCACACGGTTTGCCAGTCGGTAATCCCTTCGACGGTAAAGTGCTCCACGACTTTGCCGCTCACCATCCCGCCAAGTATGCAGCCGAAACCGTTGGTCATCATCAGGAACATCCCTTGGGCGCTGGCGCGGATTTCCGGGCGAACCTCTTTTTCCACAAACACTGAACCCGAGATGTTGAAGAAATCAAAGGCGCAGCCATAAACGATCATCGACAGCACCAGCAGCACGGTGCCGAACGGGGTCGGGTCGCCGTAAGCGAACAGGCCGAAGCGCAGCATCCACGCCACGATACTAATCAGCATCACGTTTTTGATGCCGTAACGGCTGAGGAAGAACGGGATGGTCAGGATGAACAGGGTTTCCGAGATCTGCGAAATCGACATCATCACCGAGGCGTGCTGCACGATAAAGCTGCTGGCGAACAGCGGATCTTTATCAAAGCTGTGCAGGAAGGTGTTGCCGAACATATTGGTGATTTGCAGTTCGGCGCCCAGCATCATCGAGAAAATAAAGAAAATCGCCATACGTTTGTTTTTAAACAGCGCGAAGGCATCAAGGCCCAGCATGGCGGTCCAGCTCTGGTTTTTCTGCTGATTGGCCACCGGAATATGCGGCAGCGTCAGGGTGAAGAGCACCAGCAGCAAGGAGAGCGCCGCGCCGATATAGAGCTGCATATGGCTCAGTTCAAAGCCGGAGAAGCTGACGCCCCACATGGCGAGGATAAAACCAATGGTGCCCCAGATACGAATCGGCGGGAAATCGGTCACGATATCCATATCCGCAGACTGCAGGCGGTAGTACGAAATGGTGTTAATCAGCCCCAGCGTTGGCATATAGGCCAGCGAGTTGAGCAGGATGACGAGGAACATTTCACCCGGTGTGGTGACCTGGGCGGCGAGCCACAGCGTCAGCGCGCCGACCAGATGGCAAATGGCATAAACCCACTTGGCGCTGATCCATTTATCGGCAACGATACCGAGCAGCGTCGGCATAAACACCGCGGCGATACCGAGTGAGCTATAGACCGCTCCGATGGCCGCACCGTCGAACTTGAGGGTGACGAACATATACGAGCCGAGCGTGGTCAGCCAGCTTCCCCAGAGGCAGAACTGCAGGAACGACAGTACTTTGAGCTGCAGCTTAAGATTCATGTTTTGATCCTCACGGATATAGAATTGTTTTGTGTTTTAAATAACATTTATGGCGTTATTTTGGTTGGATTCTATCATTTATGCGATGGATGCTTTTGTTAACTGCCGCAGAAAATCGCAAAACAGTTGCGCAACTCTATTGTGTATAGCAGAAGGAAGGCGCCCCGGAGGAAACAGGGGCGCTGAAGGAGGATTACCTGCGGCGGTAGCCTTTTTGCGCGGTGTTAACCTTGTACAGATAGCGGCGCGACTCGGCGGAGGGGTGGCGGCTGGTGATGGTCTGATAAACATCGCCCGGCGTCATACTGTTGATGATATTCGCAGCCTGAATCTTATCGCTGGAGAAGACCCGCAGCACGCTGCCCGCGCCGCCGTTATAGGCGGTGATGACCGCATAGCGACGCGAGGTCGGGTTGGTGATGCCGGACAAATAGACGTTGTTCAGCATCGCCAGATAGGCGGTGCCGGTGTCGATGTTATTGACCGGATCGAACAGATAGCTGCGGCTCGGCAGGCCTGATTTACCCTGCGAACGGAACACGTCCTTCCCGGCGCTGTGCTGCACCACCTGCATCAGCCCCAGCGCGTCGGCGTGGCTGACCGCATAGGGGTTAAAGGAAGATTCGGTTTGCATAATTGCCAGGATCAGCGATTCATCAACGCCGTATTTGCGCGACGCCTGACGGACCATGCCAATGTATTTATGCGCACGTTTGTCGAGATGGTTCGGCACCAGGTTGATGGTGATGCTGTAGATCATGCGTGGACCGTTGCTGCGGCTTTTCAGACGCGTTTGCAGCAGATAGTCCGCAAAGCGTGAGGCGCGCCACTCCCAGCGAATCGACTCACCGGTGTTATCCACGACCTGACCATACAGGAACGGTTCTTTTGAGATCTGAATGTCATCGACGTCGGAATAGAGGTCGATGGAGTTAGGGTCGTCGCCCATCAGCAGGGTTTTAATAATCGCCTGGCGCAGGCGCCCGGCCGGGTCAGTGCCGGCGATGGTTTCGACGGTAATCGTCCCGGCGTCAAAGTTGATGTGGCTGCGGGTTTGATACTGGTCGGTGTATTTGACGTAGTCCTTCGGCCCGGCGAGCAGAACTTCGTTATAACCCCAAATATTCTCGATGTTATGGGCGAACTGGCCCATCAGAATGTCAAAGCCGTTGGTGTCCTTCACCCACGCCTCGTTGTACTCGGCGCCTTTTTTGGTTGAGCTGGAACACGAAACGAGCAAAGGCGCAATCAGCGCTAGCGCTAAGTATTTTTTCATCATTCCGGGAGTGCGTGTTGTGTTTATTGTTGTAAAGGGCCGTCAGGCCCTTACTGTTTTTCTGGCGGCGTGTAGCCTTCGATGTGCACGTCTTTACCTTCAAACAGGAACTGAACCATCTCCTGCTCCAGCAGTTTGCGATGCTCCGGGTTCATCATGCTGAGTTTTTTCTCGTTGATCAGCATCGTCTGCTTATGCTGCCACTGGGCCCAGGCTTCTTTGGAGATTTCGTTATAGATGCGTTTGCCCAGCTCGCCCGGGTACAGCTGAAAATCCTGGCCCTCGGCTTCACGCTGAAGGAAAGTACAAAAAATCGTTCTGCTCATTCTTAATCCTCTTTAATCGCCAGAAAGCTAAACCGGTGCTCCGGCTTTTAACTGTTGCAACAAGCGCTCCACGGGAGCCGCCAGACCGACGGACGGCGGCTGCGCTAAGTTATACCAGAGTGCGCCCCCTTCATCCATGCATGCGCCGGATGAGTGCACTGTAAGCCACATCGGCACAATATCCAGATGGAAATGGCTGAAAGTGTGGCGGAACGCGGTTAATTGCGTCAGATTATCGGTCTTAATCTGACGCTGAGCCAGCCACGCCCGCAGCGCATCTTCATCCTCAAACTGCGGGAAGCAGAACAAACCGCCCCATAAACCCACCGGCGGGCGCTGGGAGAGGAACACCTCGTCGCCGTGCTGCATCAGCAGGAAATAGCCGGTACGCTCGGGGATCGTCTGTTTCGGTTTCTTGCCTGGGTATTGAGCCCATGAATGATTTGCGTAGGCCACGCAGCCGTTATTCAGCGGACAGAGCTCGCATTTTGGCTTAGAGCGGGTACATACCATCGCCCCGAGGTCCATCATGGCCTGGTTAAAACGCTCTACGCCTTTAGCCGGCGTGACGTCCTCGGCGATCTCCCACAGGCGTTTCTCAACCTCTTTTTTCCCCGGCCAACCGCTGACAGCATAGCAGCGCGCGAGCACGCGCTTCACGTTACCGTCGAGAATCGGATAATGCTGACCGAGAGAAAGGGATAAAATCGCGCCGGCGGTAGAGCGGCCCACGCCCGGCAGCGCGGCGACTTCATCGAAGGTCTGCGGGAATTTGCCGTCGTGCAGGGTGGCTACCTGCTGCGCCGCTTTATGTAAATTGCGCGCGCGGGCGTAATAGCCCAGGCCGGTCCACAGATGCAGGACTTCATCGAGGGGCGCGTTCGCCAGGTCGGTAATCGTTGGGAAACGCGCCATAAAGCGTTCAAAATAGGGGATGACCGTCGCCACTTGTGTTTGTTGCAACATCACCTCGGAGAGCCATACTTTGTAGGGCGTCTTGCCGATTTGCCAGGGCAGAGTTTTACGCCCGTATTTGTCGTACCAGTCCAGCACCTGGGCTGAAAATTGCGCGGCGGGAAAAGTCAAAGCTACGGCTCCGGGATAGCGATTATAAGGTGGCAGATTGCAGCACAAGGGCGAGAGGCTGTAAACCCTTGCATCCGCCGGGTAACTTTGGATAATGCCCGTTTTCCGAACACTCTCACAAGCAGACTTAACTTTTATGAAAAACGACGTCATATCTCCGGAATTCGATGAAAACGGCCGTCCGCTGCGCCGTATTCGCAGCTTCGTCCGTCGTCAGGGCCGCCTGACCAAAGGTCAGCAGCACGCGCTGGACAATATTTGGCCGGTGATGGGCGTTGAATTTAACGATGCGCCGCTCGATTTCGCCGCGCTGTTTGGCCGTGAGGCGCCGGTCACGCTGGAGATCGGTTTCGGTATGGGCGCTTCGCTGGTGGCGATGGCGAAAGAGAAGCCGCAGCAGAATTTCCTCGGCATTGAAGTGCACTCGCCGGGCGTCGGCGCCTGCCTGGCGTCCGCCGAAGAAGAGGGCGTGCAGAACCTGCGCGTCATGTGCCACGATGCGGTGGAAGTGCTGCATACCATGATTCCGGATAACTCCCTGAGCATGGTGCAGCTGTTTTTCCCTGACCCGTGGCACAAAGCGCGTCATAATAAGCGCCGTATCGTTCAGCCGCCTTTTGCCGAACTGGTTAAAAGTAAACTGAAGCTGGGCGGCGTCTTCCATATGGCGACCGACTGGGAGCAATATGCCGAGCATATGCTGGAAGTGATGTCCTCGCTTGAAGGGTATCGTAACCGGTCTGAAAGCAACGACTATGTGCCGCGCCCGGAATCGCGCCCGGTAACCAAATTTGAACAGCGTGGCCATCGTCTTGGCCACGGCGTATGGGACTTAATGTTCGAGAGGGTGAAATAATGGCAACGAATCGTAGCCGTCGTCTGCGTAAAAAAATGCATATCGACGAGTTTCAGGAAGTGGGTTTTTCCGTCGCGTGGCGTTTCGCGGATGGAACCAGCGAAGAGCAGATCGACCAGACCGTTAACGATCTGATTGATGAAGTGATTGAGCCTAATAAACTGGCCTTTGACGGCAGCGGTTATCTTTCCTGGGAAGGCCTGATCTGCCTGCAGGAAATCGGCAAATGCACCGAGGAACACCAGGCCATCGTACGTAAATGGCTGGAAGACCGCGGGCTTGCCGATGTACGCACCAGCGAACTTTTTGATATCTGGTGGGACTAAGTTTGACAAGGGTCGGCAACTGCCGGCCCGTTTTGTCTGAAGGGAGTTAAATGATGCGCAAAACGCTGTTGGCATTGGCGCTTTCCGTCACCGCTTTGTCCGCACATGCGGACTACCAGTGTAGCGTCACGCCGCGTGACGATGTCATCCTCAGCCCGCAGCAGGTGCAGGTAAAAGGCGAAAACGGCGATCTGGTGATTAAGCCGGACGGCAACCTGACCTTTAACGGTAAAGCGTATTCCCTGAACGCCGCTCAGCGCGAGCAGGCTCAGGACTATCAGGCTGGCTTGCGCAGCAGCCTGCCGTGGATTGATGAAGGCGCCCGCACGCGGGTAGAAAAAGGCCGCGCCGCGCTGGATAAAATTATTACCGAACAGGTGGGGGCCAGCAGCAGCATGCATAGCCGCCTGACCAAGCTTGATGCGCAGCTGAAAGCGCAAATGAGCCGCATAATTGAACATCGTAACGATGGCCTGACCTTCCACTATAAAGCCATCGATCAGGTGCGCGCCGACGGCCAGCAGCTGGTAAATCAGGCGATGGGCGGCATTCTGCAGGATAGCATCAACGAGATGGGGGCGAAGGCGGTTCTTAAAGGCGGCGGTAACCCGCTGCAGGGGATCCTCGGCAGCCTTGGCGGCCTGCAAACGGCCATTCAGGATGAATGGAAAAACCAGGAAGCCGATTTCCAGCAGTTTGGTAAGGATGTCTGCAGTCGCGTGGTCTCCCTTGAGGAGAGCCGCAAAGCGCTGGTGGGGTCGTTAAAGTAAGTTTTATTTCGCTACCTGCGCCCGCAGGTAGCGATTATGGTCAGTCGATCACATCAGCCCCAGCAGCTGCGGAATAAACAGCGAGATCTGCGGGATATAGACAATCATCATCAGCGCGATCAGCAGGGCGGCGTAGAACGGCAGCAGCGGTTTGATGAGCTGCTGAATTTTAACGCCGGAAATGGAGCAGCCAACGAACAGCGCGCTGCCTACCGGCGGCGTCAGCAGACCGATGCACAGGTTGGCGACCATCATGATGCCGAAATGCACCGGGTCCATCCCTAAATCCTGCGCGATGGGCAGGAATATCGGCGTGAAAATCAGCACCGCCGGGGTCATGTCCATAAAGATCCCAACGATTAACAGCACGATATTAATCAGCAGCAGTATCACCACCGGGTTTTCTGACACCCCCATTAGCGCATCGCTTATCATGTAGGGAATGTCGGCGTTGGTCATCGCCCACGACATGCCGACGGAAAAGCCGATCAGCAGCAGCACGATAGAGGTCATCACCACCGATTCAAGGATCAGCTTCGGCAGATCGCGCCATTTCACTTCCCGATAAATGAGCACCGACAGGATAAAGGTGTAGACCACGGCGATAGCCGACGCTTCGGTAGCGGTAAAAATGCCGCCGAGGATCCCGCCCATCACAATAATCACCAGCAGCAGGCTGGGCAGGGCGTCGAAAAACGCTTTTGCCGCCTGGGCGCAGGTAGGGCGTTCAGAAACCGGATAGCCGCGACGTTTAGCAATGACGGCACAGACCACCATAATAGCCAGGCCCATCAGAATGCCCGGCAGATAGCCGGCCATAAACAGCGACGCGACCGACACGCCGCCCGCCGTCAGGGAAAAGACGATCAGAACGTTTGACGGCGGAATAAGCAGGCCCGTGATGCACGACGAGACGTTCACCGCCGTGGAGAAAGCCGGATCGTAGCCTTTCTGCGTCTGAATGGGGTTCAGCGTGCCCCCCACCGCGGCGGCGGCGGCGACCGCCGAGCCTGAAATCGAGCCGAACATCATGTTTGCCAGCACGTTGACGTGGCCCAGAGAGCCCGGTACGCGTCCGACCATCACCTGAGCCAGATTGATTAAGCGTATGGCAATCCCGCCGCTGTTCATCAGCGTACCGGCAAAGATAAAGAATGGAATTGCCAGCAGGGCGAAGTTATCGAGGCCGTTCGCCAGGCGCTGAGAAACGGTAATCACCGCGATATCCCACGGGAACATCAGCAGCATTGAACCGACGGTGGCGATGCCGATAGAGAAGGAGATAGGTACGCCAATAAAAACCAGAATAAAGAAAGAGCCAAATAGCATCAATGCGATATAGCTGTCCATCAATTTGCCCCCGCTTCAGCGTGCTTCATGTTTTTTAGCCCGTTGCTGACAAAACATACTGCGTAAAACATCATAATGAGGCCGGTTAACGGCAGGATCAGATAGACGTAGCCCATGGGGATCTGCATTGCCGCTGAGACCTGGGAGGTCGACAGCGTTTTTTCAATCAGCTTCACGCCGCCGGTCACAATCACCGATCCGGCAAAAATAAAGATCAGCAGATTAATGATGACGCTGAGCAGCGCCTGCCTGCGGGGAGGGAGCGTCATCGCCAGTAAGTCGATAGCCAGATGACGCTGGGCGCCGACGGTATATGCCGCACCCAGTAGCCCGACCCAGATCATCAAAAAGCGCGCCAGCTCGTCGGTCAGGGTGCTGGGCTGGTTGAGTACGTAGCGGCTGAACACCTGCCAGACGACGCAAACAACCAGCGCAATCATAACGGCGACGGAGAATGCGGCGATCGTGCGGTCCACCGCCAGCTTTATGCGGTTAAGTATCATCATTGTTTTCCCGATGAAAGCGGGCCAGCGGCTGGCCCGCTAAGTGTTATTCGGCGGCAGCTTCAAATTTGGCCAGCAGGGCGGCCTGCTTCGGATCTTTTTTGAACTCATCAAACAGCGGCTGCACGGCGGCGCGGAACGGCGCTTTATCCACTTTGATAATTTCGCCGCCCATGGCTTTGGCCTGCGCGCGGGTGTCGGCGTCGATCTTGTCCCACAGTTTTTGCTGATACGCTTCGGAAGCTTTCGCCGCCTTGATCAGGATTTGCTGCTGATCCGGCGTCAGTTTGTCCCAGGTTTTACTGGAGATAACGAGGAAATCCGGGATGGAGGCATGTTCATCTTCTGAGAACACTTTCGCGATTTCGATATGGCGCGTTTGCACCCAGGAAGGCACGTTGTTCTCCGCGCCGTCCACCACGCCCTGCTGCATGGCGGTATAAACTTCACCAAAGGAAATAGGGGTTGGCGAACCGCCCATTAATTCGACCATTTTTAAGGTTGTCGGGCTGGCCTGGACGCGGATCTTCAATCCTTTTAAATCTTCCGGTTTAGTGATGGGCTTTTTGGCGTAAAAACTGCGGGTCCCGGCAACATAGGCGGAAAGCGCAAAGAATCCTTTATCTTTCGTGGACTCCATAATTTCCTTGCCCACCTCACCAAAGACGACTTTATTGAAGTGATTCTGATCTTTAAACAGGAACGGTAAATTATATATCGCGTAGACGTTATCGAATGATTCCAGATCGCTGGCTGAACCTTTGGTCATATCCAGCGCGCCGTTTTGTAATAGCTCCATCGTTTCGCGCGCGCTGCCCATCTGGCTACTGGGATATATACGAATCTTCATATCACCGTTTGAAAGTTGGTTAACCTCTTTGGACATCGCCTCAAAGGCCTGATGGACAACGTGGCTACGTTCGAGGTTATGTGCCAGTTTTAACGTGACTTTTTCAGCTGCGCTGGCGCCGGAAGCGAGCAGGGCAAGCAGAGATACACACGCCAGAGAACGAGAAAAAGAGAGTTTTTTCATGAGTCGGCTCCATGCACTTAGGGTAATTGGTCAATATCTAAAGGGGTATTCTTTGTTTCTGTATGACATATTATCCTTGTTGTCGTACATCTTTAAGCTGTCTGACTCACACTTTTTCGCAATCAGGCGATCAAATACGTATTTTTGTGCGGTAGGTTATATTTATTTTTAATAAGTGAATGGAAGTTTATTTTTATTGGAAATGTTGAACTGAGATGGTTCGGAAATAGCGATATTGATATTTCGGAAAAAACGAATAATTAATTATCCCGTTATTTTTATAACGGGATAAGCATAGCGAGGTTTATTCGCTGAGGAATAATTCGAGAAGGGAGTTCAAAAAGAGCTTACCGTGCTCGGTAATCTGCCAGCAGCGCTCATCTTCCGTCAGATAGCCCTCAGCAATGGCGGCATCGATTTGCGGACGGATCGTACGCTCATTAAGCCCGGTGTAGCGGCTGAATTCATCTCGCGGCGCCGCTTCCAGCAGGCGGAAACGGTTCATAAAGAACTCGAACGGCTTATCCGCATCTTCGACATCATGCTGGCGCTCCAGATAACGGCCTTCCATAAAACCGCGCGGGTGGCGGGTTTTCGCCGTACGCAGAATGCGCCCGTCCGGGAAGGTCACTTTCCCGTGCGCGCCGCAGCCAATGCCCAGGTAGTCGCCAAAGCGCCAGTAGTTCAGGTTATGCTGGCACTGGTATCCCGGCTTAGCGTAGGCGGAGGTTTCATATTGTTGATAGCCCGCCGCGCTGAGCAGGCTGTGCCCCTGCTCATAAATATCCCACAGCGCGTCGTCGTCCGGCAGGGTCGGCGGACGCGAGCCAAACAGGGTGTTTGGCTCAATGGTCAGCTGATACCAGGAGAGATGCGGCGGATTGAGCGCAATCGCCTGACGCAGGTCGTCCAGCGCCTCTTCCAGAGACTGATCCGGCAGACCGTGCATTAAATCGAGGTTAAAGCTGCGCAGTCCCAGACCGCTTGCCAGGTTTGCCGCGCGTTTGGCTTCCTGTGGCCCGTGGATGCGCCCGAGACGCTGGAGCTTCTGTTCGCTAAAGCTCTGTACGCCGATGGAGATGCGATTAATACCTGCGCGCTGATACTCGACAAAACGATCCGCTTCTACGGTGCCGGGGTTGGCTTCCATCGTGATTTCCGCGTTGCCCGCCAGGGGAAGAGCTTCCCGCACGCCGTCGAGCAGGGTTTGCATCGCCGGGCCTGAGAGCAGGCTCGGCGTACCGCCGCCGATGAAAATAGTCCCGATTTCACGTCCCTGCGCATAGTGGGCGTCGGTCCGCAGATCGTTCAGCAGATGCTGAACGTAGTCGTCGTGCGGTACCTCGCCCTTTAACGCATGCGAGTTGAAATCGCAGTACGGGCATTTCTGCACGCACCACGGGATGTGAATATAGAGGCTCAGGGGCGGCAAATTAGCCATTACGTAAGGCTTCCAGTAACAGTTTGAGCGCGCGTCCGCGGTGGGAAATGGCGCTCTTTTCTTCACGGCTCAGCTCCGCTGCGGTTTTACCTTCCGTCGGAACAAAGAATATTGGGTCGTAACCAAAGCCGCCGCTGCCTGCGGCTTCGCGAGCGATGATGCCCGGCCAGCTGCCGTGGCAAACCAGCGGGGTGGGATCTTCCGCATGGCGCAGATAGACCAGCACGCAGTGGAATTGCGCCTGGCGCCGATCGTCAGGCACGTCGCGCAGCGCGTCGAGCAGCTTTTCGAGATTGCGCTGGTCGGTCGCGTCTTCGCCGGAATAGCGGGCGGAATAGATGCCGGGCGCGCCGCCTAACGCATCGACGGCCAGACCTGAGTCATCGGCGATGGCCGGGAGGCCGGTAATCTGCGCGGCATGACGCGCTTTCAGAATGGCGTTTTCGATAAAGGTCAGGCCGGTTTCCTCAGCGGAATCCACGCCCAGTTCAGTTTGCGCCACGATATCGAGGCCAAAATTTGCCAGCAGCGAGGCCAGCTCGCGCACTTTCCCGGGATTGCCGGTGGCGAGAACAACTTTTTGCATATGAGATCCTGTTTATTCTTTCAGGGCGGCGACCCCATCGGGGATCTGCTGCGGATGAATGATTTTTATCTGTTTGTGGCGGCCCAGTTCGCCTTTCTCAATAAGCACCTGGCTTTTCGCTACGCGAAACTGTTTGGCGAGGAATTTTACCAGATGGGCGTTGGCCTGGCCGTCAACGGGAGGCGCGGTAATGGCGACTTTAAGCTCGTCGCCATGTAAACCAACGATGCTGTCGCGGCTGGCCTTAGGCTGAATATACAGCCGTAAGACCAACCCATCAGCGCAGGCTTCGACGGCACTCATAGCGCCATCCACAGCCCCGGAAGCAGAACGTTGCCGGTAGCCTGCAACAGTTCGGCGATACCCATGTTGATCACGTACAGTAGCAGAACCAGCACCATCGGCGAGAAATCAATGCCGCCCATCGATGGCAGCAGTCTGCGGATCGGACGCAGCAGCGGATCGGCCAACTGCATCAGGACATATTCCACCGGGCTGCGTCCCTGGCTTACCCAACTCATGATTGCCATGAGCAGGAGAACCCAGAAAATCAGCGATCCGACGGTTTTAATGAGGATCAGCAGCGCGGAGATCCAGATAATCGGCTGGAAGGTGACGACCATAAACAGCACGATAGCTTTCACGACGCAGAGAATAAAGGCGACCAGCAGGGAGGCGCTGTCGAGCGGCCCCATCGCCGGGATAATGCGGCGCAGCGGCCCAACGACAGGCTGCGTAGCCTTGACCACGAACTGCGAAAACGGGTTATAAAAGTCGCAGCGCGCCCACTGCATCCAGACGCGTAACAACACGACCATTGTGTAAAGCTCAATGACCGTTGAGAGCAGGAAAGTCAACGTCTTCATGGCGTTCCTCAGATTCCTTATTTTTTGCTGTAGTCGCGCGCGCCGAAAATTGCGGTTCCGATGCGCACCATAGTGCTGCCCGCCGCGATGGCGGCTTCCATATCATCCGACATTCCCAGCGACAACGTATCGACGGTAGGGTAGTGCGTTTTTAGCCGCGCAAATGCTACCGCCATTTGTTGGGCGACGGCAAACTGCCTTACATATTCTGACTCTGGCGCGGGAATGGCCATTAAACCGCGCAGCTGCAGATTCGGCAGTTTCGCGATCTCTGCCGCCAGCGCGTCCAGCTCGTCAACGGGAATGCCCGACTTGCTCTGCTCATCGCTAATATTTATTTGAATCAGTATGTTAAGCGGCGGCATTTGCGCAGGTCGCTGTTCGCTAAGGCGCATGGCGATCTTCAGGCGATCGACGGTATGGCACCAGTCAAAATGCTCGGCCACCAGACGGCTTTTATTGGACTGTAGCGGCCCGATAAAGTGCCACTGTAGCCCGGTTGCGCCCTTTTCCTGAAAGTAGCGGATTTTCTCCACGCCTTCCTGAACATAATTTTCGCCAAACGCGACCTGGCCTGCGGCCATCGCTTCTTCGATAGCGCCCGCAGGTTTCGTTTTACTGACTGCAAGCAATGTAACTTCTTCTGGAGCACGGCCGCAGCGTGCGGCAGCGGCTGAGATTTTGTCCCGGACCTGTGCCAGGTTATGCGCAATATCGTTCATATACCGAGGATGAGTTATGGAACTGGAAGAAATAGTGGCCCTTAGTGTAAAGCATAACGTCTCCGATCTACACCTGTGCAATGCGTCAGCACCGCGCTGGCGTCGCCAGGGCAAGCTGGAGCCTGCGCCTTTTACCTCTCCGGATATTGGCAAGATACTCGCTGATTGGCTCAACGCCGAGCAGCTCGCCCAGTGGCAGTCCTGCGGACAGGTCGATTTCGCGCTGGCTCCGGCCGGCGGCCCGCGCCTGCGCGCCAGCGCATTTGTTCACAACCGCGGTCTGTCGCTGGCCCTGCGTCTGCTGGCGGAAACCTGCCCGCAGCTGGCGGATCTCGGCGCACCTGCCGCCTTAACGGAGCTGCTCAATGAGGAGAGCGGGCTTATCCTGGTCACTGGCGCCACCGGTAGCGGGAAATCCACCACCCTGGCGGCGATGGTGGGCTATCTTAATCAGCGCCTCAATGGCCATATCCTGACGCTGGAAGATCCGGTTGAGTTTATTCATCGCAGCGAGCGCTGCCTGATCCAGCAGCGGGAAATAGGCCGCCACTGTCCCTCATTTGCCTCGGCCCTGCGCGCTGCGCTGCGTCAGGACCCGGATGTGATTCTGTTAGGGGAACTGCGTGACAGCGAAACGATCCGCCTGGCATTGACCGCGGCGGAGACCGGACATCTGGTTATGGCGACGCTGCATACGCGCGGCGCGGCACAGGCGGTTGAAAGGCTGGTGGATGTCTTTCCTGCCCAGGAGAAAGAGCAGGTTCGTAGCCAGCTGGCGGGAAGTTTATGCGCGGTGCTGGCACAAAAATTGTTTCCGGATACTGCTGGCGGAAGAGTTGCGCTATACGAGCTTTTGGTTAATACCCCGGCGGTGGCGAATTTGATCCGGGAGGGGAAAACGCATCAGCTGCCCGGCGTGATGCAAACCGGGCAGCAATTCGGGATGCAAACTTTTACGCAAAGCTTTCAGCAACGTACGGCTGCGGGTCTTTTATAGCTGCATCTTTTATATTCAGCCATCATACCAATGGCTTGTTATGATAATGTTTTATTAATGTTTGGTATCATTATTTTATATTACAAATAAGTACCTAAAATTAAGCCGAATAATGCACGCTATGAAAAATGAGTTGACATAAACCTCTCATAACCAGGAAAAAAGTTTGATAATCTTTTGACTCTCTTAAGGCATTCGATTTATGCTGTTTACAGGGATAGGAAAATTCCCATGGAATAATGTTTCAAGGTGTAATTTTGGTTTGATTTTATAAATACACCGGCGATCGTATTCTTGTTAATTCATTTAACCGCTATGAAGGCGGGAATCAACTAAGGAGAGTTTTAAGTGATTAATTTATCTGAGGATTCGGCTTTTTCTCACCAGGTTACTTTTATTACTCACCCCTCTATTCAAAGCAAAGCATTCGCAACCTGGCTGGCTGAGAGGTTATCTGCATCAGTCGTTCTGCAAAATATTAACAAACCCCTCGCGCAGCGTCTTTTGAAAGATTCTGTAATATTATTTGATATTGCGGTTTCAAATAAAAAGTTGAATAGCGTATGGCGTGACATTATTCGTCTGCAGGCGGATAACCCCCGTTTATTGATTATCAATAGCGCGCAAAAGTATGAGCTCTACGAAATGGCGCAGTGGCCAGCGCTGTACGGTGTTTTCCGTCATGACGATGATGAATCGCGCTTAATTGAGGGCGTTAAGGCTGTGCTGAACGGCGAACAGACGGCTGAATTGAGCGTGATGCACCCGGCGATGTATGCTGCGGATCATGTATCGGCGCCTGCGGAAAATTCACCGCTGACCGAGCGTGAATGTGAAATCCTGAATGAACTTCGCTGCGGGGCAACCAATCTGGATATTGCCCGCGCGCTGTTTATCAGTGAAAACACGGTGCGTACCCATCTGTACAACGTGTTCCGTAAGCTAAGCGTGAAGAACCGGACTCAGGCGGTTAGCTGGGCGAATGAGCATTTGCGCCACTAAAAATGAAATCATGATGATGGCGCCTGCCGCTGCGGTAGGGCGCCATCATTGATGTTCAGAAACCCTGCTCGAAGTAGCTTTCCAGAATAATGACTGCAGAAGCGGAATCCACGCTGCCTTTATTGAGCGCCCGGAATCCACCCTGTTCAAATAGCCCGGCTCTGGCTTCCACCGTGCTCAGACGCTCATCGTGCAGGATTATCTGCACGCCGAAGCGGCCGTGGATTTTATTCGCGAAGTTGCGCGCGCGCGCGGTCAGGGGCTGTTCCGTACCGTCCATATTCAGCGGCAGGCCGACAATCACGGCTTCGGGCTGCCACTCTTTGAGCAGCTTTTCGATAATATTCCAGTCGGGCTTACCGTCCTGCGCTTTCAACGCGGGAAGGGGGCGGGCAGTGCCTGTGATGCGCTGCCCTACGGCGACGCCGATGCTTTTGGTGCCAAAATCAAAGCCTAAAAACGTTCCGCTCATTACGCATGCCCCGCTGCGGCTGGCATCGTCACGATATCGATGCCAATGAGCTTCGCAGCCTCGCGCCAGCGGTCAGCTATCGGCGTGCTGAACAAAATATTTCGATCCGCCGGCGCGGTAAGCCAGGCGTTATCCAGAATCTCTTGCTCCAGCTGGCCTTTCTCCCAGGAGGCATAGCCCAGCGCAACCAGCACGTTGTCCGGCTGTTTATCCGTACCCAGCGTTTCGAGCACGTCGCGGGAGGTGGTGATCACCGTGTTATCGGAAATACGAATGCTGGAAGAAAAGTCGGAAGGCGGCGAATGCAGTATAAAACCCCGATCCTCGGCCAGCGGGCCGCCAACCATCACCGGTTTATCCAGGCGAATCTCGGGATTGCGCGGTTCAGGCGTAATTTTTAACTTCTCCAGGATCCCTTCAACCTGCAGATTTTCCATCGGCTTATTGATGATGATGCCCATGGCGCCGTCATCGTTATACTCGCAGATATAGACTACGGAGCGACGGAACATCGGGTCCTGGAGAGCAGGCATGGCAATTAGAAAGTGATGCTGTAAATTCATTGTCAGAGGTTCTGTTCCTGGTTCAAAAAAGCAGCACCCAGTATGCGGGTAAAGCAAGGGAGTGTCGATTCACTTTATCTTGCAGGCTCAAGGCGCGTTGCCGGTATGAACCTGAGCGTGAATCTCCTGAACTGGCTCCAGGCTACAGGCGCTGGCCTGCAGCCTGAATAAGCGCTTTATTTATTGAGGCGCTTCTCGATGGCATCCATCAGCATCCCGGTAATGGAAATCGGGAAGGCGGCTTCGATTTCACGTACGCAGGTGGGGCTGGTGACGTTAATTTCCGTCAGGCGATCGCCGATGATGTCCAGACCGACGAAGATTAAGCCTTTGGCCTTCAGCGTCGGGCCCACGCGGCGGGCGATGGCCCAGTCGCTTTCGGTCAGCGGGCGCGCTTCGCCACGACCACCGGCCGCAAGGTTACCGCGGGTTTCGCCGCCCTGCGGAATACGGGCCAGGCAGTAAGGAACCGGCTCGCCGTCAACCACCAGCACGCGCTTATCGCCGTCTTTAATGGCCGGTAGATAGTTCTGCGCCATGCAGTAGCGGCTGCCCAGCTCGGTCAGGGTCTCGGTAATCACGCCGAGGTTAGGGTCACCCTCTTTCACGCGGAAAATGGAGGTACCGCCCATGCCGTCCAGCGGCTTAAGGATGACATCGCCGTGCTTTTCCCAGAAGGCTTTCAGCTGAGCTTTATTGCGGGTGACCAGCGTTTCCGGCGTCAGCTCGGAGAACCAGGCGGTAAACAGCTTTTCGTTACAGTCGCGCAGGCTCTGCGGCTTATTGACGATCAGCGTGCCTTTCTCTTCGGCGCGTTCGAGGATGTAGGTCGCATAGATAAACTCGGTATCAAACGGCGGATCTTTACGCATCAGAATGACGTCCAGGTCCGCCAGAGGCAGATCCTGCTCGCCGTTGAACTCGTACCATTTGTCGTAGTTCTGCTCGACGCTCAGCTTGCGCGTACGGGCGCGGGCTTCACCGTTGATTAAGTACAGATCGTTCATCTCCATATAATGGAGTTCATAGCCGCGACGCTGCCCTTCCAGCAACATAGCGAAGCTGGTGTCTTTCTTGATATTGATGGTTGCGATGGGGTCCATCACGATGCCGAGCTTAATCATTGTTCTTCTCCGTTAACGCTTCAACCTAAGTCGCCAAAACGCACCTGCAGGGCGGTAATGGCAGTGAGCGCAGTTGTCTCTGTACGCAGAACGCGCGGTCCCAACAGGATATCAGTAAACTGGTAGCGAGCGGTCATCGCTATCTCTTCTGCAGAAAGCCCGCCTTCCGGGCCAATCAGCAGTCGGACGCGTTCGACCGGCAGCGGCAGCGTATTGATGCTAGCGCTGGCGCGAGGGTGTAAATTGAGCTTCAGGCCCTCGTCCTGCTCCGCGCACCAGGCTTCGAGCTGCATTGCCGGGCGGATCTCCGGCACCACGTTGCGGCCGCTTTGCTCGCAGGCGGCAATGGCGATTTTTTGCCACTGCTGAATCTTCTTGTGCAAACGTTCGGCGTCCAGTTTAACGCCACAGCGTTCGGAAAACAGTGGCGTTATGAGGCTTACGCCAAGTTCGATCGATTTCTGGATGGTGAATTCCATTTTTTCGCCGCGGGACATCACCTGGCCTAAATGGATATGCAGCGGGGATTCACGGTTATCCATTTTGCTGCTCTGAACGTCAACCAGAACGTTTTTCTTACCTGCCTCGACAATGACCGCCTCGAAGACCTGATTGCTGCCGTCAAAAAGCTCAATTGCCTGGCCTTTACCCATGCGTAAAACGCGACCGACGTGGTTGGCCGCGTCGTCGGAAAGGGCTATCTGGCTACCCGTGGTAATCGGTTCCGGGTGATGAATGCGAGGAATGCGCATGCTTGATATTCCGTTCTTTGCGCAGATATTCTCCTCCCCCATGGCAGGGGAAGGAGTGAAGCTGCAAATTAACAATTGCCGCTAGTGTAGGTTAGCTCTTTTGCGCCTGGCAAGCCTGCAGGACGTAAGGATTATGGTTGCCCTGAACTTTTGCAATACGCGCGTCGCGTTCGCACTCCCAGGTTGTTACCGGGTACAGCTTATCCCAGGCGGTAAACAGCTGGGTTTGCTGGCGGGAAAGATTGAGCTGGTAGCGGTCGCGCATATAGAAGTAGGTTCTGGCGATAGTGCCCCGGGCGCGAGCCGGCGGCTCGGCGACTTTCTCTTTAAAATCAACCTTCATCGCGCACTGGCCGTACTGGCCTTCGCCGCCGTTCCACTGGCTGTACATAAAGTTGGCGCGGTCGCCGTTGACCTCGCCGACCGCCGGCTGCAGGTTATGCATGTCGCTTTCCATCTTGCGGTATTCCGGGTCTTTAGCGCAGTTTTTGCGCCCGCCGTCCTGCCAGCACTGACGCTGATGGCCAAACTGCCATGCGGGAACCACATGCTCCCACTCGACCCGGCTGGCGCGATTTTCATTTTTACGCACTTTATAGCCACAAGATTCCAGGTCGATAACCCCCTTTTTTCCCTGCCAGTTGATTTTACAGCCGCAGTAGAAATCGCCGGGGGCGTCGGCATTGACCTTGACCCCAGCGGTCTTGGCCTGAGAAAAACTGTTGATTCCTTCCGCTGCAAGCGGGGCGCATACCGCCGCGCTGAGAAACGCGGCAGCAAAAATATGAATACGGGACATCGTTAACTCCGTGTCAAAACGAGCCCGCAACGTATCGAATGTGATTGCCAGACGCAATCAGTCAGATCAGAAAATTTCCAGTTATTTCCTGCGATTACTTTTCCGCCACCAGAACATTACCGCAGCGCACGCAGCGATAGGTGGCCTCCCCGCGCATCACGCGATTATGGCGGCGGACGGTAAGCTGGTGCTGCTGGCACTGGCAGCGGTAGGGGAAGGTATTTTTACGCACTGAATCGAGTTCGAAACGATGGGTGCGCAGAGCCGGAACGCCCAGCACGCTTTCCATCATCCATTTCCACTCTTTGCCGTGCGGCGCCACGCGGCCAAAGTGCTTCCATACCAGCAGGTGGGCCAGCTCGTGCGGCACGACTTCATCAATAAACGCCTGCTGGTTTTCCAGCAGCAGCACCGGGTTAAGGCGGATTTCATTTTTCTCCAGCCAGGCGGTACCGGCGGAAGTCCCCCGCTGCTGATAAACCAGCACCGGTTCAGGGTAGTGGCGTCCCAGCTTGAGGTTCGCTTTGGCAAGATTTTCCCGCAGGCTGCGCATAACGGCCTGTTGAAGGGCAATGGGAATTCGGGGTGTTTTCATAGCGCCAGAGGATAGTGCGGCGGGGTGAGGAGAGCAAGAAGAAGCTTCCTCCCGGGAGGGAGGAAGCGGGTTAGTCTAGTCGCGCGCGCCG
The DNA here is from genome assembly GCF_000293135.1 of Klebsiella sp. OBRC7. Lineage (NCBI taxonomy): Bacteria > Pseudomonadati > Pseudomonadota > Gammaproteobacteria > Enterobacterales > Enterobacteriaceae > Klebsiella > Klebsiella sp. OBRC7. The sequence continues at coordinate 25,948 of NZ_ALNJ01000017.1, forward strand.
ATTTCGCGCAGCTTACGGCCTTTCATCAGGTTACGTTCGATATGTTCCAGCGAAACGTTTTTGGTTTCCGGGATCAGCCACAGGGTCAGGAAGATGAACAGGATGTTCAGGCCGCCATAGACCCAGAAGGTGTTGGCGCTGCCCAGCGAGTTCAGCATCGTAAGGAACGTTGCGCCGACGATCATATTGGCAATCCAGTTGGTGGCCGTCGAGCAGGTGATACCAAAATCACGTCCTTTCAGCGGCTGGATTTCGGAGCACAGCACCCAAATCAGCGGACCGGCGCTCATCGCAAAGCCGACGATAAACATCAGCAGCATCAGCACGGCAAAGTACTGCGCCGCCGCGGAGTGAATGCCGATATGCATCATGCTGCCCAGAACGCCCATGCCGAGCGCCATGACGATAAAGCCAAGGATCAGCGTCGGTTTACGACCCCAGCGATCGACCAGCCCGATGGCGATAAAGGTCGCCAGAACGTTGGTCAGCCCTACGATGACGGTTCCCCACATCTGTTCGGTGGTGTTGGTATAGCCCGCCAGTTCAAAAATCTTCGGCGCGTAGTACATGATGACGTTCATACCGGTGAACTGTTGCATCACCTGCAGCAGGACGCCGAGGAATACCGCACGGCGGAAGTTGCTGTTTTCTTTAAACAGCGACCAGCCGGACTGTTTTACCTTCAGGCTTTCGCGGATTTCATCCAGCTCGCGTTTCGCTTCAGCGCTGGTGTCGCGCAGGCGCAGCAGGACGCGTTCGGCGTCGACAAAGCGGCGCTTAGCGGCAAACCAGCGCGGGCTGTCAGGCAGGAAAACCACGCCAATAAGCAACAGCACCGCCGGGATAATAATCACCCCGAGCATCCAGCGCCAGGCGCCGCTGTAGCTGAATGCCGTATCGGAAAGATAGGCGCCGAGAATACCAATGGTAATCATCAGCTGATACATCGAAATCATGCTGCCACGGATTTTTTCCGGGGCGATTTCAGACAGATACAGCGGGGCGGTGTAGGAGGCGACGCCCACGGCCAGGCCGAGCAGCACGCGGGAGAGCAGCAGCACTTCCACGTTCGGTGCGGCGGCGGAGAACAGCGAGCCGGCAACGAACAGGATGGCGCCAATCATCAGGCTTTTTTTACGCCCGAGTTTGAAGGAGAGCCAGCCGCTGCCCACCGCGCCGACGGCGGCGCCGAACATCATGGAGCTGACCACCCACTCCTGAGTGTGGGCGCTTATCTGGAACTCGTTGGCAATAAAGGGTAAGGCACCCGCAATAACACCGATATCAAGGCCGAACAGCAGGCCAGCCAGTGCGGCGAGGAAACAGACAAAGAACGTCATCGTCTTGTTGGAACGCCCTTGTTTTTTGTTGTCAGGCATAACGCCCTCCGGTTGAGTTATTGATCTTGTCGATGCGTAGGGTAGGTAAATACGTCGTAAAAAAATGTGATAGTAATCACGGCTGTGTAATCGGTTACACTAGAGTAAAGAAACGTAATGACTATAAACGCATTTAAATCAGTGAATTAATTAAGTTTAGCTCAAGAAATTAAAAGCGCTAATCGGACTTTACTGAAATATTGTGTAACAAAGTGAAGGGTTATTACATTTTGCACGTATTAGGGGAGTATATTTGCGCTGTATATGATGTAATCGCTTCCATTTTTGACGAGCGGAAGGCAGGATTCGGCGTCAGCGGAGGGAAGCTAAAGTAAAAAGGCCAGCGCGGGGCTGGCCTTGAAAGCGGGGGAGTGCGGAGATTATTTCAGACCGGACGCTTCGCGCAGCTGGGCTGCTTTGTCGGTTTTTTCCCATGGGAAATGTTCGCGACCGAAGTGACCGTATGCCGCCGTCTCTTTGTAGATCGGGTGCAGCAGATCCAGCATCTGAATCAGGCCATACGGACGCAGGTCAAAGAACTCGCGCACCAGCAGGGTCAGCTGCTCAGAAGGCACTTTTTCGGTACCGAAGGTTTCAACCATGATTGAAGTTGGCTCCGCCACGCCGATGGCGTAGGAAACCTGGATTTCGCAACGATCGGCCAGACCGGCAGCAACGATGTTTTTCGCTACATAGCGCGCCGCGTAGGCCGCAGAACGGTCCACTTTAGATGGATCTTTACCGGAGAACGCGCCGCCGCCGTGGCGAGCCATGCCGCCGTAGGTATCAACGATGATTTTACGCCCGGTCAGGCCGCAGTCGCCCATGGGTCCGCCGATAACAAAACGGCCGGTTGGGTTGATAAAGAATTTTGTGGCGCTGTTCAGCCACTCGGTCGGCAGAACCGGTTTGATGATCTCTTCCATCACCGCTTCCTGCAGCGATTTCTGGTCGATATCTTCCGCGTGCTGGGTCGACAGGACTACCGCGTCAATCCCGACGATTTTACCGTCGTCGTACTGGAAGGTGACCTGGCTTTTCGCATCCGGGCGCAGCCACGGCAGAGTGCCGTTTTTGCGCACTTCAGCCTGACGCTGCACCAGACGGTGCGCATAGGTGATCGGCGCCGGCATCAGCACGTCGGTTTCGTTGGTGGCATAGCCAAACATCAGGCCCTGGTCGCCCGCGCCCTGTTCCAGCGGATCGGCGCGGTCAACGCCCTGGTTGATGTCCGGAGACTGTTTACCGATAGCACTCAGGACCGCGCAGGAGTTGGCGTCAAAACCCATGTCGGAATGCACGTAGCCAATTTCACGGACCGTGTTACGGGTGATCTCTTCAATATCAACCCATGCGCTGGTGGTGATCTCGCCACCGACCAGAACCATGCCGGTTTTGACATAGGTTTCACAAGCTACGCGCGCCTTCGGATCCTGTTCGAGGATCGCATCCAGCACGGCGTCGGAGATTTGGTCAGCAATTTTGTCGGGATGCCCTTCTGATACGGACTCTGACGTAAAGAGGTGTTTTGCCATGTTTTATTTCACCTGTGGACGATTCGGGTAGCTCATACTGTTGTGTAGAATGGCTTTGACGGATGACTCTACCAAAGCTTGCAGGTAGTGACACGAGCAGTCTGAGTGTTAATCAGTATAGATGGATTAACTTCTGGATGGCTATTTTAGGGCAGTTCTTGACCCCATTTCCAGCCTTTTTTGATATTCGTCGCATTTATAGAAAAAGGGCGGTGGCAATTTTTCCTGACAATACCCGGCAACGCGCATATTTTTATTTTGCTTTTTACCCCGCTTCTCGGTATAAAACGCCGCGCGCGGCTTATTAAAACAGCGCACGAGCACTCACCTCGTGACGCCACTTCCAGCCGGGTTAAGCAGTCTGTATTGACAGAGTCCCGCAGCGGCGTTTTCGCTGGCTGTCCGGAACCTATAGCTTTGGCTTGTCGCTGGCCCGATTCGGGGCAGTGTGGAGGTGATACCAGATAATGAACCCACGTTTTTCGCCTGATTCGTCGCGTCGTTCCGTCGCGCGTCACTACTCCTCAATCCGCATCTCTCTCATGCAAACCAGCCGATGTTCTACCCATCTCGGCGCTTCTCAGGATTCCCGGGCCGGCAGGCTGCTGGAAAACTGAACAAGGGCGCTCTTGCAATAGCAAGGGTTTTCTCGTGGTTTCTCCGGACTGTCATACTCCGTTCGGGTACGTGTTTTACGATGATATGAATAAGAAACCGGTCGCTCAGCCGCAAGACCAGCACTATCTACTGGGATTTCGGACTGTTTATGGGTTGTTATCGCTTCTTCGGATTGCGATAGTAGTCAACTGTTTTACACTTGTTACTAAAATTTGAGGTTCGCTATGTCTGACGACATGTCTTTATCTTCGCCTTCGTCAGCAGGCGATCACGGTGTACTACGTTCCATGCAGGAGGTTGCGATGAGCTCCCAGGAAGCCAGCAAGATGCTACGTACTTACAATATTGCCTGGTGGGGTAATAACTACTACGACGTTAACGAACTGGGCCATATTAGCGTCTGCCCGGATCCTGACGTCCCGGAAGCGCGCGTTGACCTTGCCGAGCTGGTGAAAGCGCGTGAAGCTCAGGGGCAGCGCCTGCCTGCGCTGTTCTGCTTCCCGCAGATTTTGCAGCACCGCCTGCGTTCGATTAACGCCGCCTTTAAACGCGCGCGCGAATCTTATGGCTATAACGGTGACTACTTCCTGGTTTATCCGATCAAGGTTAACCAGCATCGCCGCGTCATTGAATCGCTGATCCACTCCGGCGAGCCGCTGGGCCTGGAAGCGGGCTCCAAGGCCGAGCTGATGGCGGTACTGGCGCACGCCGGTATGACCCGCAGCGTGATTGTCTGTAACGGTTATAAAGACCGTGAATATATCCGCCTGGCGCTGGTGGGCGAAAAGATGGGCCACAAGGTCTATCTGGTCATCGAGAAAATGTCCGAAATCGCCATCGTGCTGGAAGAGGCCGAGCGGCTGAACGTGGTGCCGCGTCTCGGCGTGCGCGCGCGTCTGGCTTCGCAGGGCTCCGGTAAGTGGCAGTCTTCCGGCGGCGAAAAATCCAAATTTGGCCTCGCGGCGACCCAGGTTCTGCAACTGGTTGAAATTCTGCGCTCTGCCGGGCATCTGGACAGCCTGCAGCTGCTGCATTTCCACCTTGGCTCGCAGATGGCCAATATTCGCGATATCGCCACCGGCGTGCGTGAATCGTCGCGTTTCTACGTTGAGCTGCACAAGCTGGGCGTGAATATTCAGTGCTTCGACGTTGGCGGCGGTCTCGGCGTCGACTATGAAGGGACCCGTTCGCAGTCCGACTGCTCGGTAAACTACGGCCTGAACGAATACGCCAACAACATCATCTGGGCGATTGGCGATGCCTGTGAAGAGAACGGCCTGCCGCACCCGACGGTGATCACCGAATCCGGCCGCGCGGTCACGGCGCACCACACCGTGCTGGTATCGAATATTATCGGCGTTGAGCGTAACGAATATACCGAGGCGACCCCGCCCGCGGAAGACGCCGCGCGTCCGCTGCAAAGCATGTGGGAAACCTGGCAGGAGATGCAGGAAACCGGCAATCGCCGCTCGCTGCGCGAATGGCTGCACGACAGCCAGATGGATCTGCACGATATTCATATCGGCTACTCCTCCGGCACCTTTAATCTTCAGGAGCGCGCCTGGGCCGAGCAGCTGTATCTCAATATGTGCCATGAAGTGCAGAAACAGCTCGATCCCAGCAACCGCGCGCATCGCCCGATTATCGACGAACTGCAGGAGCGTATGGCGGATAAGATCTACGTCAACTTCTCCCTGTTCCAGTCGATGCCGGACGCCTGGGGTATCGATCAGCTATTCCCGGTGATGCCGCTGGAAGGGCTGAATATGGTGCCGGAACGCCGCGCGGTGCTGCTGGATATCACCTGCGACTCCGACGGCGCGATTGACCACTACGTCGATGGCGATGGTATTGCGACCACCATGCCGATGCCGGAATACGATCCAGAGAATCCGCCGATGCTGGGCTTTTTTATGGTAGGCGCCTATCAGGAAATTCTTGGCAACATGCACAATCTGTTCGGTGATACTGAAGCCGTTGACGTGTTTGTCTTCCCTGACGGCAGCGTCGAAGTGGAGCTGTCTGATGAAGGGGATACCGTCGCGGATATGCTGCAGTACGTGCAGCTCGATCCGAACACGCTGTTGACCCAGTTCCGCGATCAGGTGAAAAAGACCGATCTCGACGCTGACCTGCAGCAGCAGTTCCTTGAAGAGTTCGAGGCCGGTTTATACGGCTACACTTATCTGGAAGACGAGTGATCTATGCCCTCTCCGTAGCGGAGAGGAAAGAGGGAGAGAGAGTCCTGGTTCGCCACTTGCCAAACTCACTTGAACGCGTAGACATTTACGGCGATAATTCAGCCAACTAAGCAGTAAACTCATTCAAACCCTTCCTCGTCGGGCCTAACGACGCGGAAGGGTTTTTTTATATTTGTATTTCAATACAACGACTGTAAAAGAGGTCATACCATGAGCACCTTAGGTCATCAATACGATAACTCCCTGGTATCCAACGCATTTGGTTTTCTGCGTCTACCGATGAATTTCATGCCGTACGACAGCGATGCGGACTGGGTCATCACCGGCGTACCGTTTGATATGGCGACCTCCGGACGCGCGGGCGGCCGTCATGGCCCGGCGGCGATCCGCCAGGTGTCGACGAACCTTGCGTGGGAGCACAACCGCTTCCCGTGGAATTTTGACATGCGCGAGCGCCTGAACGTCGTGGACTGCGGCGATCTGGTTTACGCCTTCGGCGACGCGCGTGAAATGAGTGAAAAGCTGCAGGCCCACGCGGAAAAACTGCTGGCGGCAGGAAAACGCATGCTCTCTTTTGGCGGCGACCACTTTGTGACGCTGCCGCTGCTGCGCGCTCACGCGAAGCACTTTGGCAAAATGGCGCTGGTGCATTTCGACGCCCATACCGATACCTACGCTAACGGCTGCGAATTTGACCACGGCACCATGTTCTACACCGCGCCCAACGAAGGCCTGATCGACCCGAATCATTCGGTGCAGATCGGTATCCGTACCGAGTTTGATAAAGACAACGGCTTCACGGTGCTGGATGCGGGCCAGGTCAACGATCGCAGCGTTGACGATGTGATTGCGCAGGTGAAACAGATCGTCGGCGATATGCCGGTGTACCTGACCTTTGATATCGACTGCCTGGATCCGGCGTTTGCCCCGGGTACCGGTACGCCGGTGATCGGCGGCCTGACCTCCGATCGTGCGATCAAGCTGGTGCGCGGCCTGAAGGATCTGAACATCGTCGGCATGGACGTGGTGGAAGTCGCTCCGGCCTACGACCAGTCCGAAATCACCGCCCTGGCGGCGGCGACGCTGGCGCTGGAAATGCTCTACATTCAGGCGGCGAAAAAAGGCGAATAAGCCTCAGGCGCTCACTGCTGCTGCGCGACGCATGCGCAGCAGCAGCACGCCTCCGGCGCAAAGCGTCATCAGCTGTGATACCACCAGCACCGAGAATCCCGAGCTTACCGATCCCACCGACTTCATGACCATCCCCATCAGCAGCGGGATAAACGCTGCGCAGATATTGCCGATGCCATTAACAATGCCATAGGCGCTGCCGACCGCCTCCCGCGGCGCATGATGCTGCACGACCGCAGGGATCGCCGCGCCCTGCAGCCCCCAGAAAACGTTCGCCGCCAGCATAAACAGCGCCAGCATCGCCTGCTGGTGGCTGAGCATCAGCGCCAACACCGACAGAGCGGTCAGCAGGCCGCCGATAATAAACAGTACGGGCGCCTGCTCCGGGCGCATCTTATCGAGCAATACCCCGCCGAGAAATTTTGACCCCAGACTTAGCAGAAACGGAACCGCCGCCAGCAGGCCGGTGGCCTGCAACGAGAAGTGATGCTCGTCGCGTAGCCAGGCCGGTAGCCAGGCGCTGCTGCCCCACAGATAGCTGAGGGTGGCGATCTCCACCACCAGGATCCAGCCGAGCAGCGGCGTGCGCCAGGCGAGAGTAAAGGTTTTGATGATGCCGGGCTTCGCACGGCGTTCATTGACGACAGGGGCGGGCAGAAAGCGCCAGATTAATCCGCCGCCGAGCAGCAGGTTCAGCAGCGCCAGAGCGTAAAACGACCCCATCCAGCCGACGTGCGCCATCAGCCAGGTGACCAGCGGAAAGCCTATTGCCAGCCCGAGCGAGACGCCGAGGGCCGTCACGGCGTTAGGTTTACCAACCTCATCGGCGGCGAAGCTATCGCTGATAAAGCGGGTTTTCAGCGAGAATAGCGGCCCCTCGGCAACGCCGAGAACGATGCGCGCGATTAACATTCCCAGCAGCGAGCCCAGCAGCGGCGAAACCGCGCAAACCAGCGCCCATATTGCCACGCTGCTTAACAGTCCCTGGCGATAGTTGAGCCTGCTTTCTATAAGCGGAGTTAATATTAATGCCGACAAACCATAACCCAGGAGAAAGCATGTCATCAGCATGCCTTGTAACATTCTGTTTTCATTTAAATGAAAGTGAGCGGCGAATTCGGGGTTCAGGATCATTACCGAGATATTTACCCGATCGACGTAAGAAATAATTATTAACAAAAGTAACGCGATAGTACCTTGCCATCTTGCCGCCATGTTTTACCTCTTTTTTAAATTTAATACATTTTGGTTATTACTTTTTTGACGCCGGTAATAATCACCTGACTAAAATGGTTCACCTGTGAAACTCTTTGTTTTTTATGATTTAAATTGCCAGTTGTTTCATATGTGAAACAGCATGTTTTACCTTTTCGCTCATTTCTAACGATCATTATGAAAAGAAGTCAACAGGTGCATTTCATTTTTGAAGAGATAGCGTTATTTATAATGAAAGGGCACTTTAAATATCATCATTTCATCTGGCTGCTTTTTTTCGTGATCA
>NZ_ALNJ01000018.1:0-9406 GCF_000293135.1 Klebsiella sp. OBRC7
GAACAGGATTTACCGCAGGTCGGACAGGCTAACCGGGTGTTTTCAGCGATCCCAACAGTGACAGTAACAGAACCGGCATTTTCATCGAGAGAAAGGGACTTTACCTGCCACGGAGCGGACAGATTGAGAATATGAGCGTAGAGGGACTTTTCGTCCATGGCGGTGACCTCTGGCGATTAAATACACCATTATCATGCCTTCAGCCACCACAACAAGGGAAGACCCATATATATACAGGTACTATTTCAGACGCTACCCTCTCACTTTGTAAGTCTTGCTTCAGGGTTAATGCTATGAATGTCCATAAGGGGTCAGTTTGGATATCGAAAATTATTGTACGTTAAGGTTATTTTTTGACCTGCCTAATTTAGCTGGCCTCAGCCGACGAAACTTACCGGCTGACGGTATCCGGTTGCTTTTCCAGATATAATCGCCTGTCAGATTGATATGCTCCCAGCCTAGCGGGGACAAATGCGACAGCAATTGATCGTTGATCTTCACCCCTTTACGCTTCAGGGCATCGACCGCTCTTTCCATATAGACGGTATTCCACAGCGAGATAGCTGCCGTCAGCAGCGTCAGTCCACTGGCGCGATAGCTCTGATTTTCCGGTTTACGATCCCTGATTTCACCCAGACGGTGCAGGAATACCGCGCGCGCCAGCGCGTTACGGGCTTCTCCTTTATTCAGTCCCGCCTGGACCCGCCGACGAAGTGCCGGATCGCGGAACCAGTCGATCATAAACAGCGTTCGTTCAATACGGCCAATTTCTCTCAGTGCTTTGGCAAGTCCATTTTGCTTTGAGTAGCTGGCAAGCTTTTTCAGCATCAGGGATGCCGTCACTGTTCCCTGCTTTATCGAGGTTGCCAGACGCAACACTTCACGCCAGTGAATTTCGATCTCTTTCAGGTTCAGGCTGGTCGTTGATATCAGTGACTGAAGCGCCGGGTACTGGTCTGCTTTCCCTTTGATAAACAGCTTCTTGTCATGGAGATCCCTGATTCGCGGACAGAACGCAAATCCCAGCAGATGCATCAGGGCAAAGACATGATCGGTGAAACCCGCGGTATCGGTGTAATGCTCCCTGATTTTCAGGTCACTTTCGTGGTACAGCAAGCCATCGAGAACATGGGTTGAATCCCTGACCCGACTTATTATGCAGGTGTAAAACGGGCTGTATTGATCCGAAATATGGGTATAAAACTGTCGTCCGGGCTCCTGCCCATATTTCGGGTTAACCTGTCCTGCGTAGCGGCCAGTGCTGCCTGTTCTGAAATTCTGTCCATCTGATGATGATGTTGTCCCGTCTCCCCAGAATGCCGCCAGCGGCCTTTTCCCCTGCGCGTTTACCAGTTCTGCAAGGGCGGCTGAATAGGTTTCGTCGCGGATGTACCATGCCTGAATATCTTCAAGTGATGATTTGGTACTCCCGGGGCAGGCTTCTGCCATTTTTGTCAGGCCAAGATTGATGCCATCCGCAAGAATGGTGGTGAGAAGCAGGCGGGTATCGGGACGGGTAATGTCATTTTTTATATGCGAAAAATGTCGGGTAAACGTCGTCCAGCCGTTTACCTCATCGAGAATTTCCGTGATTTTAGGGCGCGGTAGCATGCTGTAAACCAGCTCTGCCAGCGGTGAAACCTGCGCCGGTACGCAGTTATCCAGCGGAGAGACTTTTACGCCCCTGTCGGAAATTTCCACATCGGGCAGTTCACCAAGGGCTGCCATGGCATTGACCTCTTCAAGTCTGGACTGAAGCAGGGTCATACGGCTGGTAATGTACTCATGGTAATCAGCAGATACGGGCAGTGGCAGCGCCGGAGTGAGTTTGTCAAAGTCCTTTTCGGGAATGAGGTAATCATCAAAATTTTTGTAGCGCCGTGAGCCTTTAACCCAGATGTCCCCGGAGCGCAACGCTCCCTTAAGCTCGCTGAGCGCACAAAATTCATAATACTGCCGATCAATACCCGCAGGTGTAATCACCACCCTGTGCCAGCTTTCAGGGACAAACTCAAGCGGCGCAGTCGCCGGAACTTTACGTGAGTGCTTCAGGTACATATCCTTGATCACAACCAGCGCATCAGCCAGAGGTTGCGCTGCCGGGGTTGCGACTAACTGTAAAGTGGATAACATGCGTGGGGCATATTTCCGTAATATGCTGTATTTCTCGGTAATAATATGCAGCGGGTCAAAATTATTTTTTCTGGCGAGATGGCGTGTTTCCTCCAGACTGGCGACAAATTCAGGCCATGGGAGTATATTTTCTATTGCGAGCCATGGATCGTCACCGGAATCGCGGGCATCAGACAGCGCCTGACCGACATCGATGTACTGCCTCAGTTTTGACTGGATCAGCTTTCCGGTCTGCTGAAGGCGCTCTGCCTGTGTTCTTTTGGCTTTGCTGAAAAGGCTGTTCAGCATTCGCTCATGCAACTCAATCACTTCGTCTGTCAGTGTGGCTCTGGCTTCTTCCAGCACGCACACCAGGATCGCATGACGCCGGGTTGCTGAAAATCGGGTCAAATCACGGCTACTCATCTTCCGGCCTTCCCGCGCCAGTTTCAGCAACCGGTTCTGGTGAATGGTACGATCTATACCTTCCGGTAATGCCAGCGATTCAACGCTGCTGAGCCGATCAAGATGTTGCAGCACGTTCTTACCATTGATTTTACCCGGCGGTTGCAGAAGCCATGTCAGCCTGGAAGACTGATTATCCGATGACTCAAGTAAACGATCCAGGGCATCCCTGTGAGCCGGAGTTAACGGGGCATTCAGAGTCTGAAATACGATTTTATCGCCGCCTGCCATGGCCTCAGCACAGGTACGCTCCACGACATCAATCGCGGGGATTATTACGTTGTTCTGCCGGAGCCAGACCAGCATCTCTTCGGCCAGGAGAATACCTTTATCAGTACGCGTCGCCATCGACAGCAGGTGTGTAATACAGTCCTGCTGTATTTTGCCGGTAAATGCCTTCACGCCAAGATAGCGGTACAGTTCGGTTAAATGCTCGCGCCGGGTCGTATCCCTGCCGGAAAGGTAAGCAGGCCAGAGATCACCGGTAAGATTTAGCCTGCTGGCGATATGTTTCAGCAGTGCATCAGAGGGTGGGATTTTTTTATCCGGGGCAAAGCCAACATTTTTCAGATAGCAAAGAAGGACGGCAAAACCAAAACGGCTGGCGGGTTTACGGTGAGCACAGATAAGCGCCAGATCATGCTCACTGAAATAGGCCATCCGGGTCAGCGTTAACTCATCGTCTGGCAATGCCAGTAATGATTCTCTTTCCGACAGAGAAAGAATCTGCCTCCTTGCCATATAGTTTCCCTCATAAATTATCCGATGCGGTATTTTTAACAAAAATGGTTATCGCATAAGGGTACACCCTGACGCCATAATAAAAACGTGACGGTACACGATGAATGACATAACCTATATGCGATAGAATAAATGCAATAACCTAAAAGCGATAATGCGGTGAAAAAATGTTCATCAGAGCTTATTTGAGAGCGTCGACGGAAGATCAGTTTGCCGATCGAGCAAAAGATATGCTGGAGCAGTTCGTTCAGGAACGAGGGTATAAAATAGCCAGTTACTACCGGGAGAATATCAGCGGAACAAAACTCGACCGCCCGGAGCTGGGACGCCTGCTAATGGACAGTCACCACAATGATATTTTACTTGTCGAGCAGATAGACCGTCTGACCCGTCTGAGCAACAGCGACTGGATGACGCTGAAAAAGCAGATTGAGCAACATGAACTGCGGATCGTCAGTCTTGACGTCCCAACTTCATGGCAGGCTCTGTCAGATAAAGATCCTTCACAGGCTGACCCGATAACCCGCGCAGTTATCACGGCGATCAACAATATGTTGATCGATCTGATGGCCGCAATGTCGCATAAGGACTGGCTGAGTCGTCGCCAGCGACAGCAACAGGGAATTGAGCGTGCTCATTCCCTGGGTAAATACCGGGGCAAGCAGGCAGACAGTGAACGACACCAGAAGGTGTTGTACTACCGACAGGTTAAGAAACTCAGTATACGGGAGACAGCAGAAGCAACCGGCTACAGTTCTTCTCAGGTTTGTCGGATACAGGCGCTTAATAAAATCACCGGTACTGATTGAATCAGCTTTAAGCTGGATCAATTCCCGCCTATACAACGTACTATCAAACTTATCATCTGAAATGCTATGCTCATCGTTATGTCAAGAATGACATAACGAATCAGAGAGGAATGCATGTCATCAGTTTCAAAAAGGAATGGAAAAGGTTTTTTCTCAGGCGCGGTAATTGGGGCTTTAGGAGGGCTGATTGGGCTCGGTGGGGCTGAGTTTCGCCTTCCCGTCCTGATCGGTAGTTTCAAAATACCCACCCTGGAAGCCGTCATCTTTAACAAAGCAATGAGCCTCGCTGTTGTCGCTATCGCTCTAATTTTCCGCACAAAATCGATAGCCACCGATCAGTTGGTAGAGCATCTTGATATTGTCATGAATTTACTGGCAGGAAGTCTTATTGGGGCATGGTGGGCCGCAGGCCGCGCCATTAAGATGTCCAGAATCTGGCTGGACAGAATCATTCTGCTCCTCCTTGTTTTACTGTCGTTCGTCATGTTCTCAGAAGCATGGCTACCACTGCACAGTATTTCCGGCGGGTTATTTCAACCCGGTATTGCCACAATTATTGCAGGTGTGATTTCAGGGTTCTTTATCGGGATAGTCGCAGCATTGCTCGGTGTGGCAGGCGGTGAGCTTCTGATCCCCACAATCGTTATCCTGTTCGGGGTTGATATCAAACTGGCCGGAAGCCTGTCATTGATGATTAGCCTGCCCACAATGATTGTTGGTTTTTCCCGTTATACAAATGCAGATGCTTTCCAGATTCTGAAAAAAGAAAGGCCGCTGTTTGTATGGATGGTCATCGGATCTGTGATTGGTGCGGCAATTGGCGGACTTCTGGTCGGCCTGTTCCCGGTTAAAGTACTTATGACTTTACTTGGGGTGATCCTTCTTATCTCCGCCATCAAAACGTTCAAACACACCCGGCAAAAATAATTTCGAGAAAGGTATCAGGATGAATAAAAAAGCGCTTATATCTGATTTTATTTTGGTCAGACCCCGAATTTACATTAATGACAACATCTCGCTGGGGCCGGGTAAAATCGATCTATTGCGCGCTATAGATGGGTTTCATTCCCTGTCAGCCGCCGCAAAAGATTTGGGTATACCCTATAAAAGGGCGTGGCTCCTGATTGATACGTTAAACAAAGGGATAGGTAAGCCCGTGGTCATCACGTCAACAGGCGGCAGCAAAGGTGGAGGCTCGGTTTTGACACCACTTGGCCAGAAGTTACTTAGCTGGTACGACAAAACAGAGGCCAACCTTAACGAGCAATCACAGCAGGACTTGCAGGATCTCGAGAAAATTATCTTCGGTGAGAGTTAACCCATTCGGCTCGGTCTTTGATCGGGCCATAACCGTACAAAAAATCATCTTAACGAATGGAAGGGACTTTCCCTGATTATGCGCCTGATTAACTCTTGTGCAATCATGGGGTACACATCGTCCCGGAGTAATTCGTTATGACTATCACGACTGTCGGTATCGATCTTGCTAAAAATGTGTTTGCTGTTCACGGTGTTGATCAGAATGGCAGAACTGTTCTGGTTAAACCTAAAGTTTCGCGTGCTGCTCTTCCTGAGTCCATTGCAGGTTTGCCTCCCTGTGTTATCGGGATGGAAGCATGCTCTGGGGCTCACTACTTGGCAAGGTTATTTCGGCAGTATGGTCATGAGCCACGTCTGATGGCCGCTAAATTTGTGTCTACTTACCGCATGGCCGGCAAATCAGGGAAGAATGATGCAGCTGATGCTCAGGCTATCTGTGAAGCGGTTCGTCGCCCACATATGCGATTTGTACCCGTGAAGGACGAAAGCCAGCAGGCGATGCAATGCAATGCTTACACCGCACCCGTCAGGGTTTCATAGAAGAGAAAACAGCAACGTATAATCGTCTGCGAGGATTGATATCTGAATTCGGTGTCATCGCGCCACAAAATACTGATGCCCTGCGCCACATAGTTTCTGTGCAGAAGAGCTCTTTACCGCTTCAGGTTCAGCAATGTGTTGATGATTTGCTGGAACACATTGAAGCTAACATCACTGAATATGACCGAATTTTGTCCCGCATGGCCAAAACAGATCATCGCAGTCAGCGGCTGATGGAGCTAAAGGGCGTTGGCCCCACAACTGCCTGTGCGCTGGTCGCCAGTATCGGTAATGCACATGATTTTAAAAATGGACGTCAACTGGCCGCCTGGCTGGGACTGACGCAATCACAATACAGCAGCGGCGGAAAGCCGAAGCTCGGCAGGATCACAAAAGCCGGTTATTCGTATCTGCGAACGCTCTTGGTACAGGGGGATCTTTCAGTGCTTATTGGCGCTGAGAAAAGGAATGACTCATTCAGCCGTTGGGTTTGTATGTTGGTTGAGCGCAGAAGGTACTGGCAGGCTGTTGTGGCCAACGTCTATTGACCATTCCCTGTGTGGGAACGCTCACGGTCAGTACTATTTCCACTGAGCTTGGCGATGGGAAACACTACGCCAGTAGTCGTGACTTCGCAGCGGCAACGGGGCTGCTTCCACGTGAGTACAGCACCGGTGGTCGAACAACTCTGTTGGGGATCAGCAAACGAGGCAACAAAAAGATCCGAATATTACTGGTCCAGTGCCCCAGAGTGTTCATACAAAAAACAAAAACTAGAACACCAGAAAGGCAAACTGGGCCAGGGAATTAATGTGCAGAAAAAGCAACTTTGTTGTGACCTGCGCACTCGCAAACAAGCTGGCCAGGATAGCCTGGGTGCTTACGACGCGACAACAGACGTTCGCGTCGTAAGTCTCTAACAATAAATTTTTAAACAATCACCTATCTGGTTTGCGAATGCTGATCATTGATGATACAAACGGCCGACCGGCCTGTTGAAGAACCTGTATATCGGAATGGCTCATCTGAAGCCGTATGATTTTTCTGAGGTTCATCAGGCGCAGAACTCATCGTGGCGCGATTCTGACGCTGGATAGATTTAAGCAAGCCAATGATATCGTCGAAAATCAGTGTTGCAAAAACGGGAGTGACCATAGATTCGATATCCAAACTGCCCCCAGCACAGCATTTGTAAGCAAGAATTTGCCGATACTCATGAGTTAAGTCTTTCCGTCGTGAAGTCTAGGTTACGGAGAATTCGTCAGCGGTTGCGCGAGGTGTTGATACGTAATTGCCAAGTGCACTTTGACTACAGTGGTCGGGCTTGTTACCACGCACCTCGGCGTGAGGATTACTGAAATCAATCTCGAAGAAAATTTCTGCATCCTTTTGCGAGTTCATTCGTCTTCAAGATAGTGGCTTCATCAGGAAGCTACGCGACTCACGAAGGAGATAGAGTAATGACACACGATGAATTCGAAGCGGCGATGGTCTTTCACGGCCATAAGTGTCCAGCAATGCCTTTAGGCTACCGTGCTGCGCAAGCAGCGATGAGAGCGCTCGGTGTGGAACGGGCAGAAGACAAGGAGCTGCATGTCATAGCAGAAACAGGGAAAGGCCATGCTGCGGGATGCTTTCTGGATGGCGTAATGTCGGCTACGGGATGCACCTACGGCAAGTCGAACATCGAGAAGCGCTATTACAACAAGATGGCTTTCACTCTGATAGACGTGAAGACCGGGCGCTCAGTACGTGTACGGCTAAAGGACGAGTTTTTCGGCAACATGCTCAACTCGCCTTTTGTTGCCCAACGCAAACAAGGCATAGCGCCACAGGATATTCCCGCCGAAGTCACTGACCCCCTGGTTAACAAGGTCATATCGATGCCGGAAGAAATGTTTCTCGATATCGGGCTAAAGAAGCCGTTTGAACTTCCACGCGGTAAAAGCTGCTTTGACACGGAACTATGCGCCAAATGTGGGGAACGTGTCTTTGTCGATAAACTGATCGACACGGAAGCGGGACGGCTTTGCATTCCTTGCCAGGAAAAACTGGCTGGACATACTGTATCCTCATTTTGCTAAGGAATTGAAATGCTTGCCATCGCTGCCGTTGCAACGTTTTTTCTAACCGCTATCATGGCCATGGCCGGAGTCGGAGCCGCTTTTATTCTGGTTCCGATCTTCTTGGCACTAGGGGTCGAAATTCATGCAGCGATGGCCACCGCCTTGCTTCTGAATGCCATATCGACGAGCGTGTCGACAACGACATTCATTCGCAAGCGTTTGGTCGAATGGCGGTTGGCACTCCCCATTTTGATTGTGGCCGTGGTTTTGTCGCCAATCGGGGTTCATGTCAGCCAAAGGTTAGACCGCCATTTTCTACTGTGGCTGTTCTCCGGTTTTCTTATTTTTGCCAGCCTCATGATGTTGTTGTACGCGCCAAAATCTTCTGGAATTCAGCGTAGTGCGCGAAGCCAGATGTTGAGTAGTTTGTCCCTTGGCGGTGTTGCGGGTTTTGTCGGTGGCCTGTTAGGGGTTGGAGGTGGCAGCATCATCGTCCCGGCACTCGTGGGGGCCGGGCTGGAACCCAAACGGGCGTCAGCAACCGCTTCTTTCGTGGTCGTGTTTGCTTCTCTGACCGGTTTCTTTGCCCACGCAACGCTTTCGGGAATGGATTATTCGCTGGTCGGTGCCACCGGTATCGCATCGGCGGGAGGGGCTGCATTTGGCGCGTGGTTAATGAGCGAAAAACTCAAAGGGCAACAGCTTAAATACATCATTGGATTCGTCCTGTTAGGGACCGCCGTCAAGATCATCTGGGGGCTTTTGTAAAATAAACGGAATCAAAATCATGTAAGCACACGATGGCCATATTCATGGCAACTCAACCGGAGCGAAGCTGTATTGGCCGCTCGTTGTTACGCTCGGATTTTCTGCCGTAGAGGTCTTCGCCGATTGGCAATCCAGCTCGTTGGGTTCTGTCGCATTAGCGTAGACAAGTCAGTAATTATTGCGCTGTCTATATTTTAGGCAACCAACAGGTAAAATTGTTCCGCCGGTGATAAAGGCTCTTCAGCGGGATGCTGATATTGCCCTTTACGTATCATATGCACTAACTCAATGCCCTCCATTATCGTCTGCGCTCGCCGAAATGATTTGAACCCCAGTATCTGTCGTATTCGGCGTTTGATATTCCGATGGTCCTGCTCAATCAGGTTGTTCAGGTATTTACTCTGCCTGATGGTGATGGTTTCTTCTTCAGGTTTACTGGCGTTGAGTGTGGCCAGCGCCGCCATGTTGGCACCGCTTTTATCGATGGTTACAACCTCAGTAGATTAGTCCCTATATTTCCAGACACTTTTTATCGCTTAACCCATTACTGGTTCGCCGCCGTAGATATTCCCGTGGCGAACGATA
>NZ_ALNJ01000019.1:0-229244 GCF_000293135.1 Klebsiella sp. OBRC7
AGTAGTTCAGGTAGGCGTTTTCCGTAAATTCATGCAGCGCAAGGCGCTCTGCCATATCGCTCATTAATCGTGAATCCTCAATCTGCGTACCGGCCGTTCGGACGGCAAAACTACCGGCGATAATACCCTATCTGACGCCCTGAGTCACAGGGCGTTAGGCTGGTTGAGGAATTCAGTGGACATCCTTCATTTCAGCGGAAGATAAACGTCCGTCTGCAGCTCATGCTCACCGACTTCATGCACGAAAGTGAGGTAGCGAAAGAAAACCGGGAAATCGCGCAGCGACTCTCCCGATGCGGGCAGCCAGTCGCGATAAAGAAACCAGATGCTCTGCGCGAGCGTGTCCAGAGAGCCGTGATGACGCACCACTGCGCAACGTCCGCCGGGGATCTCGCCATTCACCACGCCAAAGCTGTTTTCCGGCACCGGCTGGCTGACCGTACCGCCAATATCGAAACGAAAATCGTCAGCCGGCGTGGCCGCGGGGTCGTCCCAGGAGATTCCCCAGGTTGCGCAGCTGGCTACCGGGGACAGACCGCTCACCTTGCGCCAGGCGATAAACTTCGCGGCGGTCTCATTGACTAAATCAGGGTTGCCACGATGCCGCAGCCTCGCGATCTGAGTGGTAGGTAGCTGGATTATTTTAACATCCATCGGGTGTTGCTCCTGTAGCGTATGTTTCGGCACACGTCGATGCCATTCCAGCCAGTCCGGCTGTTGGCGGAACTGGCTGGGGCTTTGCGCGAAGGCGCTGCGGAAGGCACGGCTGAACGACTCAGGATTCTGGAACCCCGCATCAAGGGCAATATCGATAATCTTTTCCTGTGGATTAAACGCCAGTCGCCAACAGGCGCGACGCAGACGCAGCCACTGGATATAGCGATAGAGCGGTACCCCGCTATAGGCGCTGAATTGCCGGTGAAAATGATACGGCGAGCTGTGGGCTATCGCACTAAGCGTCTCCAGCGACAGCGGCGTGTCCAGATGGCGTTCAATGTACAAGCACACTTGCTGAAAACGCCCGGCAAAGGCCGGGCTTACCTGAGTATCGTTCATCGCATCCTCCTGGAAACATACTCTGACAGAGCGAGGAGTGCGGTTCCTGACCGATCTTGCTTAAGATGATAAGAAAATTATGGCGTGATTTTACGAATCTGCTTTACGTCGATTTCCACTGAGTTCCAGTCTTTATCCACTTCACCCTGAATCTCTACCGTATCCTGCGGGGTCACGGTCACGCCGTTCCAGCGCTTGTGATCGATATCGACGTTCACGGTGCCGGAGCTGTCCTGGAATTTATACAGGTCGTCGGAAATACGCTCCACGATTTTACCGCGCAGGGTCACCCAGGTATCGTCACGCAGGGTTTTCGCATTCGCGACCGTCGTTACGCTCCCGTTCGGGCCAATGAACCCGCCGTTTTGCGTGGTCGTCTGGCTGGTTTGCGTCGAGCCGGGTCCGGAAAACCCGCCCTGCTCAGCGGCCAGTACCGGCATGGAAACTAAGGCGATGATAGCGGTCATTGCGGCGATTTTCTTCATGATGTGTTCTCCCCTTGTGTTTATATCGTCACTATTACACCGGGCAAAACTTAACGACTTCTTAAGCGGAAAAAATAAATTTTATTCCTGTACAGCGCGCGCCGCAACGCGCTTTACTGCGGGAATATCCAAGGGACACAGGAGCAGAAAATGCGCATTTTACTGGTGGAAGACGACAAACTGATCGGTGACGGCCTCAAAACCGGACTGACCAAGCTGGGCTTCAGCGTCGACTGGTTTACCCGCGGCGAAGAGGGGAAAACCGAGCTGTACCACGCCCCTTACGACGCCATTATTCTGGACCTGACCCTGCCCGGCATCGATGGACTGGATATTCTGCGCGAATGGCGCGACAAAGGCCGCCACGAACCGGTACTGATCCTCACCGCCCGAGACGCGCTTAACCAGCGCGTCGAAGGATTACGCCTCGGCGCCGATGACTATCTCTGCAAACCTTTCGCGCTGGTTGAAGTCGCCGCGCGTCTGGAAGCGCTGATGCGTCGCGCCCACGGCCAGAGCAGCAGCGAGCTGCGGCACGGCAATGTTGTTCTCGATCCAGGCCGACTCACGACCACCCTGAACGGCGAGAGCCTGCCGCTCAAGCCAAAGGAGTTTGCTCTGCTGGAACTCCTGATGCGCAACGCCGGACGCGTGCTGCCGCGTAAGCTGATTGAGGAAAAGCTCTATAGCTGGGATGACGATGTCTCCAGCAACGCGGTAGAAGTACACGTTCATCATCTGCGCCGTAAGCTCGGCAGCGGCTTCATTCGCACCGTGCACGGCATCGGCTATACCCTGGGGGACGCATGAAACGGCTGGGTAGACTGAGCCTGCGCGTCCGCCTGACGCTGCTTTTCCTGCTGCTGACCAGCGCCGCCTGGGGCATTGCCAGCTTTGTGGCCTGGCAACAGACCACCGATAAGCTGGATAAGCTGTTCGATACCCAGCAGTTGTTGTTCGCCCGCCGCCTGAGCGCGATGAATTTCGACGAGCTCCATACCCTCGCGCCACAGGTGCGGACAAAGAAAAAGGTCAAACACGGCCATCTCGACGACGATGCGCTGGCTTTCGCTATCTTTACCACCGACGGCAAAATGGTGCTTAACGATGGCGAAAATGGCCAGGATATCCTGTGGGGTAACATCCGGGAGGGGTTCAGCGACGGCTACCTGCGCGGCGACGATGACGAGTGGCGCTTTCTGTGGCTCACCACCCGCGACGGGCGCCATCGTATCGTCGTCGGCCAGGAGTGGGATTACCGCCGCGAGATGGCGCTGGATATCGTCACCTCCCAGCTTACACCCTGGCTGGTTGCGCTGCCGCTGATGTTTTTGCTGCTCATCGTGCTGTTAAGCCGGGAACTGGCGCCGCTGAAAAAGCTGGCCACCACGCTGCGCACCCGGGCGCCGGATTCCGCCGAAACGCTAAATAGCGAGAACGTGCCCAGCGAAGTTCGCCCGCTGGTCGACGCGCTAAATCAGCTCTTTACCCGGACGCATGACACCATGATCCGCGAGCGTCGCTTCACCTCCGATGCCGCCCACGAACTGCGCAGCCCGCTGGCGGCGCTGAAGGTGCAGACCGAAGTGGCCCAGCTCTCGCTGGACGATCCGCAAGGGCTGGATAAAGCGCTGGAGCAGCTCCACCAGGGTATCGATCGCGCAACCCGCCTGGTCGACCAGCTACTTACCCTATCGCGCCTGGATTCGCTGGCGCAGCTGGATGATGTTCAGACGATCGCCATTGATGAACTGCTACAGTCTGCGGTCATGGAGATGTACCACCCGGCGCAACTGGCCGGACTTGAGCTGCGCCTGCACCTGAACGCGAAGAACATCTTGCGCACCGGGCAGCCGCTTCTGCTAAGCCTACTGGTGCGCAATCTTTTAGATAACGCGGTGCGCTATAGCCCCGGCGGAAGCCAGGTCGGCATCACCCTGGATGCCGGTGAATTCCGCGTACGCGACAACGGCCCGGGCATCAGCGCCGAGGCCCTGGCGCGCGTCGGCGAGCGCTTTTATCGTCCTCCAGGCCAGGAGCAGCCCGGTAGCGGCCTCGGGCTCTCCATCGTCAAACGCATCGCCGCGCTGCACGGGATGACGGCAAGTTTCGGCAACGCCCGCGACGGCGGATTCGAGGCGCGCATTCGCTGGTAGCGGCATTATTGCTATAAAAGCAAAAGACTTTGCACATTTTGCTCATTTTACCGCTCTGCACGGCGGGGTAAAATTAACCACAAAATTGAAAAGTTGAGGATAAAAAATGAGCAACATCCTGATTATTAATGGCGCAAAAAAGTTCGGCCACTCTAACGGCCAGCTGAACGACACCCTGACTGAAGTCGCGGAAACCTATCTGCGCGACCTCGGGCATGATGTTAAAGTGGTCCGCGCCGATAGCGACTACGACGTGAAAACCGAAGTGCAAAACTTCCTGTGGGCCGATTCCGTTATCTGGCAAATGCCGGGCTGGTGGATGGGCGCGCCGTGGACGGTGAAAAAGTACATTGATGACGTCTTTACCGAAGGTCACGGCGCGCTGTATGCCAGCGATGGCCGCACCCGATCTGACGCCAGTAAGAAATATGGTTCCGGCGGCCTGATTCAGGGGAAAAAATATATGCTGTCCCTGACCTGGAACGCGCCGATGGAAGCGTTCACTGAGAAAGATCAGTTCTTCCACGGCGTTGGCGTCGACGGCGTGTACCTGCCATTTCATAAGGCCAACCAGTTCCTTGGGATGAGCGCCCTGCCCACCTTCATCGCCAACGATGTGATCAAAATGCCCGATGTTCCGCGTTATACGGCAGAATATCGCAAGCATCTGGCGGAAATTTTTGGTTAACTGTAGTGAGTTATGAAAAGACGACAAGCGCGGCTCATTTTAGCGGCGGCTTGAAGTATGATGAGAATATACAGAAGGAGTTGAGTTAACCATGTTGACAGTGATCGCTGAAATTCGTACTCGTCCGGGCCAACATCATCGTCAGGCGGTGCTGGATCAGTTCGCAAAAATTACCCCGACCGTTCTTCAGGAAGAAGGCTGCCACGGCTATGCGCCGCTAGTGGATCACGCCGCTGGCGTCAGTTTTCAGACTACTTCACCAGATTCCATCGTGATGGTCGAGCAGTGGGAAAGCGTCGCGCATCTTGAAGCGCACCTGCAGACGCCGCACATGAAAGCCTACGGCGAAGCCGTGAAAGGCGACGTACTGGAAATGAATATTCGTATTCTTGAAGCGGGTATTTAAGCAAGCAAAAGAGATCGGCCGGTTTCCCGGCCGATTTTTTATTATCCGTCCAGCTCCGCCAGATCGCCCTTCTCCTGCAGCCAGTTACGTCGATCTTCAGAACGCTTCTTCGCTAACAGCATATCCATCATGGCGGTCGTCTGCTGCTCGTCTTCATCGTTAATAATCAGCTGTACCAGACGGCGGGTATTCGGATCCAGCGTGGTCTCGCGCAGCTGCATCGGGTTCATCTCGCCCAGCCCTTTAAAGCGCTGCACGTTCGGCTTGCCTTTTTTGCGCTTAAGCTGCTCCAGCACGCCGGTTTTCTCTTCTTCTGTAAGCGCGTAATACACCTCTTTGCCGAGGTCGATACGGTACAGGGGCGGCAGCGCCACGTAAACGTGACCCTGTTTAACCAGCGTGCGGAAGTGCCTGACGAACAGTGCGCAAAGCAGCGTCGCGATGTGCAGGCCATCGGAGTCGGCATCCGCCAGAATACAAATCTTGCCGTAGCGCAGCTGGCTCAGGTCGTCGCTATCCGGATCGATACCGATGGCGACAGAAATATCATGCACTTCCTGGGAAGCCAGCACCTCATCGGAAGAGACTTCCCAAGTGTTCAGGATTTTACCCTTCAGCGGCATGATCGCCTGATACTCGCGATCGCGCGCCTGCTTGGCCGATCCGCCCGCCGAATCCCCTTCCACAAGGAACAGTTCGGTTCGGTTCAAATCCTGGGCGGTACAGTCCGCCAGCTTACCGGGCAGCGCCGGACCGCTGGTCAGCTTTTTACGCACCACTTTCTTCGCCGCGCGCAGGCGACGCTGGGCGCTGGAGATCGCCATTTCCGCCAGCAGCTCTGCCGACTGAACGTTCTGGTTCAGCCACAGGCTGAAGGCATCTTTGACCACCCCGGAAACAAATGCGGCGCACTGACGTGAAGAGAGACGCTCTTTCGTTTGCCCGGCAAACTGCGGGTCCTGCATCTTCACGGACAGGACGTAGGCGCAGCGCTCCCAGATATCTTCCGCCGACAGCTTCACGCCGCGCGGCAGAATATTGCGGTATTCGCAGAACTCGCGCATGGCGTCCAGCAGCCCCTGGCGCAGGCCGTTAACGTGGGTACCGCCCTGCATCGTCGGGATGAGGTTAACGTAGCTTTCGGTCAGCAGTTCACCGCCTTCCGGCAGCCATAGCAGCGCCCAGTCAACCGCTTCGGTATCGCCGGAGAAGGTGCCGACGAACGGTTTTTCCGGCAGCAGCGGCAGGCCGTTAACCGCTTCGCTAAGATAGTCGGTCAGACCATCGGCGTAGCACCAGCGCTGTTCGCTATCGTTAACCAGATCGCGGAAAACAATCTCTACGCCCGGGCAGAGAACGGCCTTGGCCTTTAATAAATGAGAAAGGCGCGAGACGGAAAAACGCGGGCTATCGAAAAAGCTTTCGTCCGGCCAGAAGTGCACGCTGGTACCGGTATTGCGCTTACCGCAGGTACCGGTCACGTGCAGATCTTCTACTTTATCGCCGTTTTCAAACGCGATGCTGTAGACCTGGCCGTCGCGGCGCACGTTCACCTCAACGCGTTTCGATAAGGCGTTGACCACCGAAATCCCTACGCCATGCAGGCCGCCGGAGAACTGGTAGTTCTTATTGGAGAATTTCCCCCCGGCGTGCAGGCGGCAAAGAATCAGTTCAACTGCCGGAACCCCCTCTTCAGGGTGGATATCCACCGGCATTCCGCGTCCATCGTCGATGACTTCCAGCGACTGATCGGCATGGAGAATCACCTCCACGCGTTTCGCGTGACCGGCCAGGGCCTCATCCACGCTGTTATCAATAACTTCCTGACCAAGATGGTTTGGACGTGTGGTATCAGTGTACATTCCCGGACGGCGGCGAACCGGCTCTAGCCCGGTGAGTACCTCAATGGCATCAGCGTTATATGAAGATTGCGTCATGGTGTGTATTCGTAGGTCGTTCCGAACCGCTCAGCGCAGGCCCAGAAAATCGATAATCTGAGTGAAATGATCTTCAAAGCCAACAAATGCGTGATTACCGCCCTCCTCTACCGTTTGTCGGCAGGAGGCGAAATAATCCACGGCCTGGCGGTAATCAAGCACTTCATCACCCGTTTGCTGCAATAACCAGATTAAATCCGGCGCTTCCAGCGGGTCAATTTGCATGACCTTGAGATCGTAAATATGGCGAGACTCTAGCACATATTGCTGCCCCGTGTATGGATTCTCATTGGGGCCAAGGAAATTGTTCAACAGCTCAAACGGGCGCACCGCGGGGTTCACTACCACGGCGGGCAGCATAAAGCACTGCGATAGCCAGGTCGCGTAATATCCCCCCAGCGACGACCCGACAACGCCCAGCGGTTCACCGCCATGCTCCAGCACGATAGACTCCAGATGCTCAGCCGCCTGCGCGGGATAAACCGGGAGCTCCGGTATCACCATCGAGATGTCAGGATAGGTCTGCGCCAGCCACGCTTTCAGCGCAGTCGCTTTTGCCGACCGAGGCGAGCTGTTAAAACCATGCAGATAGAGAAGCGTAGACATCAGTATCCTTCTGAAGCGATATCCGGGTGAAATTTCACGCCTTCGAGGCGGCAAACTTCAGTGGTCAATGTTCCGTCAGGATGCAGTTCCAGCCAGCGCCAGCCTGGAGAGACGGTATCGAGCGTGAAGTTCGCGCAGTGCGGCTTAAACTGCACGCAGGTGGATGGCGTGGCCATCATACGCCGTCCGTTCCAGTCAAGGTCCAGCTCCTGATGAATATGGCCGCAGAGCAGATGCTTAACGCGAGGAAAAGCGGCCAGCGCGCAATCAAGCGCCCCGGCATTGCGCAGGCTATGCTGATCCAGCCAACTACAGCCTGACGGCATGGGATGATGGTGCAACAGCAGCAGCGTATACCGCTGCGGAACTTCGGTCAGCTTCTGCTCAAGCCATTCCAGCTGGAAATCGCTCAGCTCGCCGTGCGGCACACCGAACACCTGGCTATCCATCAGCAATACCTGCCAGTGGTCGCCCAGCAATACGCGTTTAGCGGGGGAGATGCCGGATTCCTGCAGCGTGCTGTACATTGCCGGTTGAAAATCATGATTACCCGGTAGCCAGACGCAGGGTGCAGTAAAACTCGCGATGCCTTCAGCAAAATGCTGGTAGGCCGCGGCAGAGTGATCTTGCGCCAAATCGCCTGTAGCAACGATCAGGTCGCACTCTCGCTGTGAGGCATGGATCGCATCCAGTACGGCCTGATAGCTTTCCCAGGTATTGATACCTAACAGCGTTTCATGTTTTTCAGCAAACAGGTGAGTATCGGTAATTTGTAATATCCTGACTCTGGCCTCACCAGCCAAAGGTAGGTTTAACAGGCTTTCCAAATGGTGTCCTTAGGTTTCACGACGCTAACAAACCGGAATCGCCATCGCTCCATGTGCAAAACAGTATCGCAGCCAATCGGCCAGAAACTGATTAATTTGATGCTTTTCGTCGCGTTGATGCAACTTTTTATTAGGATAATCATACCGCGCTTTGAAGCGAAAGATCTGCTGACTTGAACACACTTCAGCGACCATTGCATCGTGATAGAGCCGTACCGTCATTGACGGCAGACTCCAGTAGCTCACCGACGGCGCCGTCTGTTCAATCGCCACTAACGTAGTGTAGCGGGTCGATTCGACGATGGTTAATCGGTATTGCGCGTTGCCCACCTGGTAACTCACCTTTTCTCCCGCTGCATCCGTTCGCGGCAACAGGCGGCGCAGCTGGGCAAAGTTGGTTTCACACAGGCGCATCATTTCAGGAAAGTCAGGCGTATAACGCTTCATTTTGTCCACTCGTTTCGTAAATTGTGATAATGCAGTTGCAGCCATTGCAGCGCGATGACAGAGGCTGCGTTGTCGATTTTCCCCTCTTCCACCCATCTGTAAGCCTGTTCCCGGCTCACCACATGAACGCGAATATCTTCATTTTCGTCGGCCAGTCCATGAATTCCTTTTGCCGTCGTTGCATCGACTTCTCCCACCATAATAGACAGCCTTTCGCTGGTGCCGCCGGGGCTGGCCAGGTAGCTCAGGACCGGTTTAACCCGGCCAACAATAAGCCCGGCCTCTTCCACCGCTTCACGACGGGCAACATCTTCAGGAGATTCGCCTTCTTCTATCATACCGGCGACCATTTCGAGCAGCCACGGGCTCGCGCTGGTATCATACGCCGCAATACGGATCTGCTCGACGAGCACAACTTCATCGCGTACCGGGTCAAAGGGTAGCAAGACTGCGGCGTGGCCGCGCTCAAAAATTTCACGGGTCACTTCGCCGCTCATCCCACCGTTAAACAGGCGATGGCGAAAACGATATAAATCGAGCGAAAAAAAACCGCGATAAAGCGTTTCGCGTGCAATAATTTCTACATCGTTTTTAGAGAAGGTAATCCCCTGCTGATTGACGTCGCTCATTTCGATATCCTGTAGAACATGAAGTTATGAATTTATAGGCGGTGTGGCTACCGTTTTACGGCTCGTATGCTAGATTGGTGCAAATTACCGCCCCATGGCACATAACGCCAACTTTTTACGGTAACAGTCTCTATACAATCAGTGATTATTTTTAGAATTTGAGTAGCGCTAAATGCTTCACAACAAGGAATGCAAATGAAGAAACTCTTTCCCATCCTTATCGGCCTGGGCCTGACTGGCTTCAGCGCCATGAGCCAGGCTGAAAACCTGCTGCAGGTTTATCAGCAGGCGCGTGTCAGCAACCCTGATCTGCGTAAATCAGCAGCCGATCGTGATGCCGCATTCGAGAAGATCAACGAAGCGCGTAGCCCGTTATTGCCACAGCTCGGTCTGGGTGCAGATTATACCTATACCAGCGGCTTCCGTGATGCTAAAGACCAGAATTCCGACGTCACCAGCGGATCGCTGCAGCTCACGCAGGTTCTGTTTGATATGTCGAAATGGCGTGCGCTGACGCTGCAGGAAAAGAACGCCGGCATTCAGGACGTCACCTATCAGACGGACCAGCAAACGCTGATTCTGAACACCGCGACGGCCTATTTTAAAGTGCTGGCCGCTATCGATACGCTCTCCTATACCGAAGCGCAGAAACAGGCTATTTACCGCCAGTTAGATCAGACCACCCAGCGCTTTAACGTTGGCCTGGTGGCGATTACTGACGTACAGAACGCCCGTTCGCAGTACGATGCCGTGCTGGCGAATGAAGTCACCGCGCGCAACGACCTCGATAACGCCGTAGAAGGGCTGCGTCAGGTGACCGGCAACTACTATCCGGAGCTGGCCTCGTTGAACGTTGATGGGTTTAAAACCACTAAACCATCGGCGGTGAACGCGCTGTTGAAAGAAGCGGAAAACCGCAACCTGTCGCTGCTGCAGGCCCGACTCAGCCAGGACCTGGCGCGCGAGCAAATTCGCCAGGCGCAGGATGGGCACCTGCCGACCCTGAATTTAAACGCGTCCAGTAGCGTATCTAATAACAGCTACAGTGGTTCTAAAAACACCACGCAGGACAGAGATATCGGGCAGAACCAAATCGGCCTGAATTTCTCCCTGCCGCTGTATCAGGGCGGGATGGTGAACTCCCAGGTTAAACAGGCGCAGTACAACTTTGTCGGCGCCAGCGAGCAGCTGGAAAGCGCGCATCGTAGCGTGGTGCAGACCGTTCGTTCCTCTTTTAACAACGTGAACGCATCCATCAGCAGCATCAATGCCTACAAACAGGCCGTGGTGTCTGCCCAAAGTTCACTGGATGCCATGGAAGCCGGTTATTCAGTGGGTACGCGTACCATCGTCGATGTCCTGGACGCGACCACCACGCTGTATAACGCAAAACAGCAGCTGTCTAACGCGCGTTATAACTACCTGATTAACGAGCTGAACATCAAGTCGGCGCTCGGTACGCTGAACGAGCAGGACCTGGTTGCGCTGAACAACACGCTGGGTAAAGCGATTCCGACCTCGCCGGACAGCGTCGCGCCGGAAAATCCGCAGCAGGATGCCAGCGCTGATGGCTACAGCAACACCGCCGCGGCAAAACCGGCGTCCGCACGCAGCACCAGCGGCAGCAATCCGTTCCGCCAGTAATTAAGCTTGCGCACTCCACGCTTCGCTTACCCCGCGGGTAAGCGAAGCATTAAACGTAAGGCAACGTAAAGATCCCCCGCTTTCCGCCCCTATTCGCTTCATTTTCCACCACTCATCCTCTATCCTGAGCGTTAACAAAACGCATACCACTGGGTCCAGGAAGACAAACATGAAACGGACAAAAAATATTAAACACGCCTCCTTCCGCAAAAGCTGGAGCGCTCGTCATTTAACTCCCGTTGCGCTCGCCGTGACGGCGGTATTTATGCTCGCCGGCTGTGAACAAAGCGATGAAACGGTTTCTCTTTATCAAAACGCCGATGACTGCTCTGCCGCTAACCCGAGCAAATCCGCAGAGTGCACCACCGCTTACAACAACGCGCTCAAAGAAGCAGAACGTACCGCGCCGAAATACGCCTCCCGTGAAGATTGCGTCGCCGAATTTGGTGAAGGTCAGTGTCAGCAGGCGCCGGCTCAGGCAGGCATGGCTCCGGAAAACCAGGCACAGGCGCAAAGCAGCGGCAGCTTCTGGATGCCGCTGATGGCTGGCTACATGATGGGCCGGATGATGGGCGGCGGAATGGGCGCTCAGCAGCCGCTGTTCAGCTCAAAAAACCCGGCCAGCCCGGCCTATGGTAAATACACCGACGCGGGCGGTAAGAGCTACGGCGCAGCGCAGCCGGGCCGTACCATGACCGTGCCGAAAACCGCGATGGCGCCAAAACCAGCCACCACCAGCACCGTGACGCGCGGCGGGTTTGGCGACTCGGTCGCTAAGCAATCAACCATGCAGCGTAGCTCAGCAAGCTCCTCTTCTTCACGCTCGATGGGCGGCTAAGCGACATGGAAAGAATCAGCATTACCGAGCGCCCGGACTGGCGCGAAAAGGCGACAGAATATGGCTTTAACTTTCACACCATGTACGGCGAGCCGTACTGGAGCGAAGAAGCCTATTACAAACTGACGCTGGCGCAGGTTGAGAAGCTTGAAGAGGTCACCGCTGAGCTTCATCAGATGTGTCTGCAGGCGGTGGAAAAAGTCATCGCCAGCGATGAGTTAATGGCCAAATTTCGCATCCCCAAACACACCTGGGGCTTCGTACGCCAGTCGTGGAAAACCCATCAGCCCTCGCTGTATTCGCGTCTCGATCTCGCGTGGGACGGCGTGGGTGAGCCGAAGCTGCTGGAGAATAACGCCGATACGCCAACGTCTCTCTATGAAGCGGCATTCTTCCAGTGGATCTGGATGGAAGATCAGCTCAACGCCGGTCAACTTCCGGCGGGCAGCGATCAGTTCAACAGCCTGCAGGAGAAGCTGATCGATCGCTTCGGCGAGCTGCGCGAGCAGTTCGGCTTCCAGCTGCTGCATATGGCCTGCTGCCGTGATACCGTTGAAGACCGCGGTACCGTGCAATATTTGCAGGACTGCGCCGCAGAAGCGGGCGTGGCAACCGAATTCCTTTATATCGAAGATATCGGTCTTGGCGAAAAAGGTCAGTTTACCGACCTGCAGGACCAGGTGATTGGTAATCTGTTCAAGCTCTATCCATGGGAGTACATGCTGCGCGAGGTGTTCTCCACCAAGCTGGAAGATGCCGGCGTGCGCTGGCTGGAGCCGGCGTGGAAGAGCATTATCTCCAACAAAGCGCTGCTGCCGCTGCTGTGGGAGATGTTCCCCAACCATCCGAACCTGCTGGCCGCTTATTTCAGCGAAGATGCGCATCCGGAGTTGGAAAAGTACGTTATCAAGCCGATCTTCTCCCGCGAAGGCGCTAACGTCTCTATCGTGGAGAACGGTAAAGTGCTGGAGGCGGTAGAAGGTCCGTACGGCGAAGAAGGCACCATCGTCCAGGAGTTCTATCCCTTGCCGAAGTTTGGCGACAGCTACACGCTGATCGGCAGCTGGCTAATTAACGATCAGCCTGCGGGGATTGGCATTCGCGAAGACCGGGCGCTGATCACTCAGGACCTGTCGCGCTTTTATCCGCACATTTTCGTCGAGTAACATTGAACCCCGGCAGCACCGCTCACTGCCGGGGTTTTGTTTTTTCTCAAGCGCCAATCACTACTGACAGCATACTCAACGACCCCATTTCTATTCCGTCAACCGGAATATGTATCGGCTCCTCGCCGTCCCAGGCCCCCAGTACGTACAACAGCGGTAGGAAGTGTTCGGCTGTCGGGTTAGATAGCGATCCACCTTCATGCGCCAGGTAATTCACCAGCGGATGTTCCGCTACGGGACCTTTCCAGTCCAGGTTCGCCTTCACGTAGTCATTAAACGACGCCGCCCAGGGATAAGGTGTATTTTCGCCGTGCCAGCGCGCGGTACGTAGGTTATGCACCACGTTGCCGCTTGCCACCAGCATAATGCCCTCATCGCGCAGCTGAGCCAGCTTGCGCCCCATTTCGAAATGCCATGCCGCGGGCTTCGTGCTATCAATACTCAGCTGTACCATCGGAATATCGGCATCGGGATACATTTTAATTAACACGCCCCAGGAACCGTGATCAAAGCCCCAGGCTTCTTTATCCAGCGTTACCGGCACCGGCGCCAGTAGCTCAACCAGACGCTGGGCCAGCTCAGGCGAACCCGGCGCCGGATAATGCGTATCGTAAAGCGCCTGGGGAAAACCGCCAAAATCATGAATCGTTTTCGGCGCCTCCATCGCGGTCACCCCTGTTCCGCGAGTGAACCAGTGCGCGGAAATCACCACAATGGCTTTAGGGCGCGCCAGCGTCTCGCCCAGATGCCGCCAGGCGCGAGTATAGATGTTATCTTCCAGCACGTTCATCGGGCTACCGTGACCTAAAAAGAGCGCGGGCATGCGGGTACGGGACATAGTGATATCCTTTATTAAGAAAGTTGATGTATTTACATTACGCTCTTTCTATGGAGGATAAACTCAGATAAGCATGATGATGATCGTCAGAAAATTTGAATGTAAGCGGCGGTAAAGAGTGAATCCGCACGCTCGCGATCGTCAACGGATCACGATACTCTTAATAAGAATCATTTTCATAAGGAGGTGAATGTTGTCCTCACCCGTCATTTTGACCCTGCTGGCAGGGAGCGCTACCTTTGTTGGCGCCATTTTCGGCGTTATCGGGCAGAAACCCTCGAATCGCTTACTGGGATTCTCGCTGGGATTCGCCGCCGGGATCATGCTGCTGATTTCGTTGATGGAGATGCTGCCCGCCGCGCTGGCTACCGAAGGCATGTCTCCCCTGCTCGGCTACGGCATGTTTATTATCGGCCTTCTGGGCTACTTTGCGCTTGACCGCATGCTGCCTCACGCCCACCCGCAGGATCTGATGTCTCCCGGTATTTCCCGCCCGCGCAACCTGCGGCGTACGGCGATTTTGCTGACCTTAGGCATCAGTCTGCATAACTTCCCCGAGGGCATCGCGACCTTCGTGACGGCCAGCAATAATCTCGAGCTGGGCATGGGGGTCGCGTTAGCCGTTGCGCTACATAACATCCCGGAAGGGCTGGCGGTAGCAGGCCCGGTCTATGCCGCCACGGGCTCCAGAAGTAAAGCGGTGTTCTGGGCGGGTCTTTCCGGGATGGCGGAAATCTTCGGCGGCGTGCTGGCCTGGCTGGTGCTGGGCAGTGCGATATCCCCGGTGATGATGGGCGCCATTATGGCCGCGGTTGCCGGTATCATGATTGCGCTGTCGGTCGATGAGCTTATGCCGCTGGCGAAAGAGCTCGATCCGCAAAGCAACCCGAGCTATGGCGTGCTGTGTGGGATGTCAGTGATGGGATTAAGCCTGGTGGTTTTGCAAACGGTGGGCATTGGCTAAACAAACGCTAAAAACAATGAAGCCCACCAAAAGGCAGGCTTTATTCAGCAACCAACGGCAATCAGCTGGCTTTACGTTCGTGTTCGCGACGGTAGGCCACTAAATCTTCAATCGTGACCACTTCCATATTGTGCTGCTGAGCAAACTCGATGCACTGCGGCGCACGCGCCATAGAGCCGTCGTCGTTGGTCAGTTCACACAGTACACCTGCCGGTTTGAGGCCAGCCAACGTGACCAGATCGATGGTTGCTTCAGTATGGCCGCCGCGGGTCAGAACGCCGCCCGGCTGCGCGCGCAGCGGGAAAACGTGTCCAGGGCGGTTCAGGTCGGACGGCTTCGCGCCATCGGCAATTGCCGCACGCACGGTGGTTACGCGGTCAGCGGCGGAAACGCCGGTGGTCACGCCTTCAGCGGCTTCGATGGTCACGGTAAAACCGGTACCGTAGGCGCTGGTGTTGTTCTCAACCATCATTGGCAGGTCGAGCTGTTTACGGCGATCTTCCGTCAGGCACAGGCAGACAATGCCGCTGCCGTGGCGAATGGTCAGTGCCATCTGCTCAACGGTCATGGTTTCAGCGGCGAAAATCATATCGCCTTCGTTTTCACGGTCTTCATCGTCAAGTACCATCACACCGCGGCCTTCGCGCAGTGCATCCAGAGCACGTTCTACACGTTCAAAAGCGGTACCAAAAGAGGAAAGTAGCGTCTGATTCATGGTAAAAAAAACCTCATTAATTGTATGGTTACCAGAATCAGGGCAGTCTTAGGAGCGCCGGTTTAGCGGCAAAAGTCAACGCAAGCGGGTACAAACCCGACTGAGCCGTTACTCTCTCCCATCCGGACTCTAACCGTCGGCCCCGGAATTACACCGGATCTGCTGACCTTTCTGCACTTGCAGAAAGCGCTCGCGGGCTTTCAACGCTATGGTTGATTTACCGCCGGTGGGGAATTTCGCCCCGCCCTGAGAATAAGCAAAGCAACTATAACGCTATTGACTATCGTCGGCAATGCATAAGCTTCAAACATTTATGGTTTATAGGCGCCGACGATCGCACTACAATGAGCGCATAACCGACCAGAGCAGGAAACCACCATGATTGACCCGAAAAAAATTGAACAAATCGCCCGTCAGGTTCATGAATCAATGCCGAAGGGGCTCCGCGATCTGGGGGAAGACGTGGAGAAAAAAATCCGTCAGGTGCTCCAGTCGCAGTTAACTCGTCTGGACCTGGTAAGCCGCGAAGAGTTCGACGTGCAGACGCAGGTGCTGTTGCGCACGCGTGAAAAGCTGGCGCTTCTGGAGCAGCGTCTTAACGATCTGGAAAACCGTTCGCCGAGCGCACCGGCAGCGCCGGACGTCGAAGAGAAGCCGTAAAACAAGCAACGGGCCGTCAGGCCCGTTGTCGTATCTGTACTGCGGTGAGTAGATTAGTGCTCCAGCTCCGCTTCTGGCGTCATGGTTTTATTCGCCTGGCGGCAGTAAAGTTCATAGCGTTGACAAAACCATTCGCGATGCGCTTCATCCATATTACCAACAATGGCCTGAAGATCGACGGGCTGACCTTGTGCGTTCATCCTGGCGAAGCTCTGGGCCAGAAAATCAAAATTCTTCATTAAATACATATCGTTTTTCTTCATACGCATACTCCTTCAGCCGTTGGTGTTCTGATTGGTCATATGCTTTTTACTGACTTCAGTATTTATCCTTACCTTAGCTTTTTTTGTACGAAAAATGCGCCTCAAGTGGTGATTTGTTGAGCCAAATCATTTATGCCGTCATTAAATAAAAAGAGGCCCGCGATTAGGCGATCGCGGGCCTCTTTTGTCCTGTTTTGCAGCGTTATCGCCGGTTACGCCTCGGTTAGCGCGATAATTCCGGCCATACCGCCGCTACGGTGCGAAGAGAAAACATTACTGTTTGTTATCTTTCTGGATCTTCTTAATGATGTTGGTCGTCGAGCAGCCATCTTCAAAGTTGAGCACCAGCACCTCGCCGCCGTTTGCCCAGACTTCTTCGCTACCGGCGATCTGTTCCGGCTTATAGTCGCCGCCTTTCACCAGCAGATCCGGCAGAATTCCGGCAATCAGACGCTGCGGGGTATCCTCTTCAAAAGAGACCACCCAATCGACGGCTTCCAGCGCGCCCAACACGATCATCCGCTGATCCAGCGGGTTGACCGGGCGAGAGTCGCCTTTCAGACGCCGGGTTGACGCGTCGCTGTTCACCGCAACGATCAGCCGATCGCCCAGCTTGCGGGCGTTAGCCAGGTAGGAAACGTGGCCCGCGTGTAAAATATCGAACACGCCGTTGGTCATCACCACTTTCTCGCCGCGCTTGCGCGCCGCGGCGACCGCCTGCTTCAGCTCTTCTTCGCCCATCACGCCAAAACCCGTCTCCGAGCGCCCGCGCACCGCGTTCTCCAGTTCGATAGGCGAAACGGTAGAGGTACCGAGTTTACCGACCACGACGCCCGCCGCCGCGTTGGCAAAGTAGCAGGCCTCTTCCAGAGTGTTGCCGGAGGCCAGCGTCGCCGCCAGCACGCCGATGACCGTGTCACCCGCGCCGGTAACATCATAGACTTCCTGGGCCTGAGTGGGCATATGCAGCGGCGGTCGCCCCGGCTGCAGCAGCGTCATCCCTTGCTCGGAACGGGTCACCAGCAGCGCCGAGAGGTCAAAATCGGCGATGATTTTCATCCCGCGCTCAACGATCTCTTCTTCATCCTTACATTTACCCGCGACCGCCTCAAACTCTGAGAGGTTAGGCGTCAGCAGGGTGGCGCCGCGATAGCGTTCAAAATCCGTGCCCTTCGGGTCGATAAGCACCGGAACGCCCGCGTCGCGAGCCAGCTTAATCATGGTCTGAACGCTGGTCAGCGCACCTTTGGCGTAATCAGACAGTACCAACGCGCCAATGGAACCCAGCGCCTGCTGAATGCGCTCGTGCATCGGCTGCGGATCGACGCCGGAGAAACCCTCTTCAAAATCGAGACGAATCAGTTGCTGGTTGCGCGACAGTACGCGCAGTTTGGTAATCGTCGGATGCGTCGGGACGGACACAAAGTCGCACTTCACGTTGACGTCGGCCAGCGCCTTGCTTAACGCGCGGGCGGCATCGTCAATCCCGGTCAGGCCAACCAGACGAGAGGTCGCGCCGAGCGACGCAATGTTCATCGCCACGTTTGCCGCGCCGCCAGGACGTTCTTCGATATTTTCCACCTTCACTACCGGCACCGGCGCTTCCGGCGAAATACGGCTGGTGGGACCATACCAGTAGCGGTCCAGCATCACATCGCCAACCACCAACACTCCTGCACGTTCAAACTCTGGCAGCGTTACTTTCATTCCTCTCTCCTGCGAGACGCAAACTTTGCGCGCGATAATAGCACACCCGGTTTTTTAGTTAAGCCATCAACCACTTCTGCCAGCTGGCGCTGACCTGTTCACGCTCCTGGCTAAACGCTTCTGGCGCCACGTTCCCCGGCTGCTCCTGCAGCGCCAGGTGATGGAGCGCATCGCGCAGCGTGGTGTAAGCGTGAGTTAACGCCCTCGCCTCTGCCTCGTCCATAATGTCGTTCTGCGCCAGCAGTTCCAGAATACGGACGTTATCGGACCAGCGCGTGAGCTTCGGTTTATCACTGGCATAGCGTAGGACCAGATACTGGGTAATAAATTCAATATCCGTGATCCCCCCGGCATCGGCTTTAATATCAAAGCGATCGTGATGCTTATTTCCCAGGTGAGCGCGCATTTTTTCGCGCATTTCCCGCACTTCGGTCTGCAGTTTTTCGCCTTCTCGCGGGGTAGTAAGAATATCCCGACGAATGGCGTCAAAGCGCGCCTGTAGCTCAGGATCGCCGTACACTACGCGGGCGCGAACCAGCGCCTGATGCTCCCAGGTCCATGCCTCATTTTGTTGATAATCAGCAAAGGCATCGGCGGTGGTCACCAGCATGCCCGCCGCGCCAGAAGGACGTAAGCGAGCGTCCACTTCGTAGAGAATGCCCGACGAGGTGCGCGTGCTGAAAAGATGCATGATGCGCTGCGCCAGCCGCAGATAAAACTGACGACCGTCGATTTCGCGCTCGCCGTCGGTCATCACCTCCATCGGACAATCGTGGAGGAACACCAGATCGAGATCGGAACTGTAGCCCAGCTCCCAGCCCCCCAGCTTACCGTAGCCAACCACCGCAAAACCGCGCCCCTGGCGATCGTGCAGGTGCGTCGGCTGCCCGTAGCGGGCCACCATCTGCAGCCAGGCCTGCTGGACCACCGCGTCAATCATCGCCTCCGCCAGCCAGGTTAAGTGATCGCTCACTTTCATCACCGGCAGGGTTCCGGCGATATCGGCCGCGGCGATATGCAGCAACTGCGCCTGCTTAAACTGGCGCAGCGCCTCCAGCTGCTGCTCTTCATCATCCTCCGGTACGCGCAGCAGATACTGCCGAAGTTCGTCGCGATAGGCATCGGTGGCCGTCGGTTGATAAAGCGTATTCGGGTCCAGCAGCTCGTCCAGCAGCAGCGGATGGCGAGCCAGCTGGCTGGCGACCATCGGCGACGCCGCGCACAGGCTAATCAGGTGCTTTAGCGCGCCGGGGAATTCGCTCAGCAGCTCCAGATAGGTTGTGCGGGTGACAATCCCGGTGAGCAGCGGCGTAATGCGCGCCAGCGGCACCGGGGCATCCGCGCGCGAGCAGATTTCGCTGAGCAGATGCGGCATGAGCTGGTCAAGCACCTGACGGCCGCGCGGGCCAATCGTGCGCCGGTCCAGCTCTTTACGAAAATCGGCGATCAGCGCCAGCACGCTGCGGCGATCGCTGTCGGCGAGATGCGCCAGCGCCGGGCTGGTATCATCCTCCTGCAGCGCGTCCTGCCACAGTTCGCGCCAGTACTCTTCAAGCTGTTCATCCGGCGACTGGGTTTCATCGTCGCCGATCAACTCATTAAACACGCGCCGCACGTTAGCCATCTGCTCCGCCAGCCGCGCGCTGAGCGTATCCCAGTCGGCAGCCCCCATCCCCCAGGCCAGCCGGGCGCGATTAAGTTCATCCTGCGGCAGGGTTTGCGTCTGCTCGTCGTTGATGCTTTGCAGCAGGTTTTCCAGACGACGCAAAAACAGATAGGCTTCGCGCAGCCTCTGCGCATCCCCTTCCGGCAGCAGGTGCAGCTCTTCGATGGCGGCCAGCGTCGGCAGCAAAGCCCGCTGCTGCAGCATCGGTTCGCGTCCGCCGCGAATCAGCTGGAAGACCTGGACAATAAACTCCACTTCGCGGATGCCGCCCGCGCCGAGCTTGATATTGTCCTTCAGTCCCCGACGGCGTACCTCACGGGCGATCATTCCCTTCATGTTGCGCAGAGACTGAATCACGCTGAAATCAATATAGCGGCGGAAGACAAACGGCTGCAGCATGGCGCGCAGCTCGCTGGCGTAAACGCCATCGTTATCGCCCATGATTCGCGCTTTCACCATCGCGTAGCGCTCCCAGTCGCGCCCCTGCTCCTGGTAATAATCCTCCAGCGCGGCAAAGCTCAGCACCAGCGGGCCGCTGTCGCCAAACGGGCGCAGGCGCATATCCACGCGGTAGACAAAGCCATCCTGGGTGGGCTGATCCAGCACCTTAATCAGGCGCTGCCCGAGGCGGGTAAAAAACTGGGCGTTGTCCAGCTCGCGACGGCCGCCGCGCGTGGCGCCATGCTCCGGCCAGGCGAAAATCAGATCGATGTCGGAGGAGAAATTCAGCTCGCCGCCGCCGAGCTTGCCCATCCCGAGGATCAGCAGCGGCTGCGGCGTACCTTCAGCATTACACGGAGTGCCCCATTCACGGCAGCAGGCGGCGTATAGCCAGTCGCGCGCGGCGACGATTAAGGTCTCCGCCAGCGCGCTTAGCTGCTGCAGGCTGCTCTCTTCGCTGACCAGCGATAGCGCCTGGGCCCAGGCGATACGCACCATGATCCGACGGCGAAACTGGCGCAGCTCACGCATCAGCGCGGCTTCATCATTGACCTCGGCCAGGCGAACCTGCAGCCAGTCGGCATAGTGATGCCACTCCTGCGCCTCGGGGGGGGCACTTTCAAG
This sequence comes from Klebsiella sp. OBRC7, assembly GCF_000293135.1. NCBI lineage: Bacteria > Pseudomonadati > Pseudomonadota > Gammaproteobacteria > Enterobacterales > Enterobacteriaceae > Klebsiella > Klebsiella sp. OBRC7. The sequence goes on from NZ_ALNJ01000019.1 coordinate 20,764, forward strand.
CTCCGCCAGCCACTGCGGCTGCGCGATCAGACTCTGTTCGACGAAATCGCTAAAGGCCATGACCGATTGCGCCCGATCGCTCAACGTCGATACGGGAAAATCCGCTGGTAGCCGGCCTGCGACCGTCTGCCAGTGCTGCTGTAATTGCGAAGAAAGCGGCATCTTAGGGGCTCCCTGGCCTGAAATTATCGTTTTCCACTATGCAACCAGAACGGCTCCGCGGCCAGCGCCTGGCGACGAAAATATTCGATAACGCTGCTGTCGTTATGCGCAATCGCCCGGCGGGTTTCTTGCCAGTTTTCCAGCCACGGCGCGGCAGCGTCGATATAAGCGCCGGATAGCAGCTGAACGGTGTCAATTTCACGGGTCAGGCGCGGAAGCTGATCGACATAACCGTCAGCGGACGGCTGGCGGAAGGCGTTTTTCAGCTCCGCCGCCGCTCTGGAGAGCTGAATATCCGCGAAGCGTTTAAACGAGCCGGCAATTTTCTGCTCTCCGGCTGCGTTCAGGAAGGGACGCCAGCCGCGGTTTATCAGCAGATCGGTGAGCGTCAGCTTGGCTCTGACGGTCGCCACGCTGAAAAGCGCCGCCTGGGCGGTTTCGGCCTCCGCCAGCGCCGCCTCAGCTTCGCTCAGACGCTCACGCAGCAGCGTGGTGGCCTTGCGCGGGACAATACCGCCAAACAGCACCAGCGCGTGCCGCACGCGGGCGATAGCGTGCAAAATCTCCGCTTTCGCTTTTGCATTGCCGCGATTGAGGAGTTCATCATGATACAGCCAGTGTGCCAGCGCGCTTTCCAGCGCCGCTTCCAGACCCTGCTCAACGCTGGCCTTCGGCGCGACGCGAAGGATCGTTAACGCGGTCAGCGGACGTTCTTCATTGCCCTGCGCCAGATGATAACCGCGCGCCGCCTTGCTCAGGCTGCCCTGACGCAGTACGCCGGTATCCAGCAGGCGACGGGCAAGGGTCAGAATGTCCTGCGTAGTACCGGACAGCAGTTCCAGCTCCAGTTCACAAATCGGTTCCTGATGCTCGCCGGCTTTAACTTCGCCGCGGTCAAGCGCGATTTCAATTTCGGTGGCGCCTTCTTTGACCACCCATCTTTCCCGCTCAAAATCGGTGCTGAAAAGCGGCTGTACGTTCTGTGCGAGCGCCGCCGGCAGTTCCCCCTGCGGCCAGACCTCAGCCGGCAGTTTCTCCAGCGCCAGCTCCGGCGTGTCCAGCGGAATGTTGTATTCCGGACGCTGATGCAGGCCGCCGACGACGCGCCCGGCAATTTTCAGCGTCATTTCATAGCGCCCCTGGTCGCCGCGAATGCGCAGCCCCATGTCGTGGCGGCGCAGCCAGTTATCCGCCGTTTCATAGTAAATATTCAGCAATTGACCCGCTGGCGTATGCCTTGCCTCCAGCGCGTTGAGGTGCTGACGCAGCGCGTCAACGCCATTCTGATCAACGATAAACTTTAATTCGATTTCTTGAGCCATGACTGAATTCTTCCGCTTATATGCTGTGCCGGGAAATTGCGGCGAACTAACAACGATATTTCTTGTCAGTAAATAGTATTTTGCGGCGAATCGCCATGCAATGCGCATTTTGCCGGGCCACCTGATAGATGATTCTGATTGTGGCGGAAAACTTTGCGTCGCTTCGGCGATGCCACTACTATCGTTCAACTTTTTATGACCAAACGATGACCTGATGCCAAAATTACGCCTTATTACATTGACTTTGCTGGCGCTGAGCGCCGCCACGGCGGTTCACGCGGAAGAAAAACGTTACGTTTCAGATGAACTGAATACCTGGGTGCGCAGCGGTCCGGGCGATAACTATCGTCTCGTGGGCACCATCAACGCCGGTGAAGAAGTCGCGGTGCTGCAAACCAACGACAGCACGAACTATGCTCAGGTACGCGACAACAGCGGCCGTACCGCCTGGATCCCCTTGAAAGAGCTGAGCAACGAGCCCAGCCTGCGCACCCGCGTGCCGGATCTGGAAAACCAGGTCAAAACCCTGACCGACAAACTCAACAACATCGACACCACCTGGAACCAGCGCACGGCGGACATGCAGAAGAAAGTCGCCGGTAGCGACACCGTGATAAACGGTCTGAAAGAAGAGAACCAAAAGCTGAAAAATGAGCTGGTTGTCGCGCAGAAAAAGGTAAACGCCGCAAATCTGCAGCTTGATGACAAACAGCGCACCATTATCATGCAGTGGTTTATGTACGGCGGCGGCGTGCTGGGGGTCGGCCTGATCCTCGGACTGGTGTTGCCGCACCTGGTACCGAGCCGCAAACGCAAAGACCGCTGGATGAACTAATTCGTCTTCTCTGCCAGACTTACGTATCATCGTAAGAAAATAAAGACGGGAGAGTGAGGCGTGAAGGTTTATCTGGTCGGTGGTGCAGTACGAGATGCGTTATTAAGGCTACCGGTTAAAGACAAAGATTGGGTCGTGGTTGGCGCCACGCCTCAGCAACTCCTCGACGCGGGCTACCAGCAGGTAGGCCGTGATTTTCCCGTGTTCCTTCATCCGCAAAGCCGTGAAGAGTATGCCCTGGCGCGCACCGAGCGCAAGTCCGGCTCCGGCTACACCGGCTTTACCTGCTATGCCGCCGCTGACGTCACCCTTGAGCAAGACCTGCTGCGCCGCGATCTGACGATCAACGCGCTGGCCCAGGACGCCGACGGCCAGATTATCGATCCCTACGGCGGCCAGGCTGATTTACGCCAGCGCCTGTTGCGCCACGTCTCGCCCGCCTTTAGCGAGGACCCGCTACGCGTTCTGCGCGTGGCGCGTTTTGCCGCCCGCTACGCGCATCTGGGGTTTCGTGTCGCCGATGAAACCATGGCGCTGATGCGCGCAATGGCCGATGCCGGTGAGCTGGCGCATCTCACGCCGGAGCGGGTATGGAAAGAGACGGAAAGCGCCCTTACCACCCGCAACCCGCAGGTCTTCTTCCAGACCTTACGCGACTGCCGCGCGCTCAAGGTGCTGTTCCCGGAAGTCGACGCCCTTTACGGCGTACCGGCTCCGGCTAAATGGCACCCGGAAATCGACACTGGCCTGCATACGCTGATGACCATCACCATGGCGGCGATGCTCTCGCCCGAAGTGGATGTCCGTTTTGCCACCCTATGCCACGACCTCGGGAAAGGACTGACGCCGAAAGCGCTCTGGCCACGCCATCATGGTCACGGTCCGGCTGGCGTTAAGCTGGTCGAGCAGCTCTGCGCCCGTTTGCGGGTGCCAAACGAGCTGCGCGACCTGGCAAAACTGGTCGCCGAATTTCACGATCTGATTCATACGCTGCCTATCCTGCAGCCGAAGACGCTGGTCAAGCTGTTCGATAATATCGACGCCTGGCGCAAGCCGCATCGTGTCAGGCAAATCGCGTTAACCAGCGAGGCCGACGTGCGCGGGCGCACCGGCTTTGAAGCCTGCGATTATCCACAGGGTCGCCTGCTGCTGGAAGCCTGGGACGTTGCCCGGTCGGTCTCAACAAAAGAGGTGGTGGCGGAAGGTTTTCAGGGCGTTGAAATTCGTGAAGAGCTGACGCGTCGGCGAATTCAGGCCGTCGCCCGCTGGAAAGAAAAGCGTTGCCCTCAGCCGCGGGACTGAGGGCGGGCGCTTAGAAGAAGACCACGTAGACCGCTGCCGCAACGATAAAACGATAGATGGCGAACGGGATAAACGAAATACGTTTAATCAGCTGCAGGAAGGTTTTAATCGCAATCAGCGCGACGATAAACGCCGTGATAAAACCGACGGCAAACATCGGAATATCGCCGGCGTTCAGGAAGCCAATGCTCTTGTACATATCCAGTACGGTTGCGCCCATCATCATCGGCACCGCCAGCAGGAACGAGAACTCAGAGGCCGCATAGCGGCTGACGCCCATCAGCATCCCGCCGGAAATCGTCGCCCCGGAACGCGAGAAGCCCGGCCACAGCGCCAGACACTGGAAGCAGCCGATGACGAACGCCTGACGATAGGTCATATCATCAATGCCCACCGCGCGCGGCTGTTTCGGCTTCAGCACCTCCGCCGCGATCAGCAGCACGCCGCCCACAATCAGCGCATACATCACGTTTATCGGGTTAAACAGCGACTTGATGGTATCGTGGAAAATCAGCCCCAGCACCACCGCTGGGATCATCCCCAAAAGAATATGGATAAGCGACAGGCGACCGCTGCCCTGGCCTTCATGCTCGGGTTTTTTGCCAAAATGAATGCCGATAAGACCAAACAGGCGGCGCCAGAACATCACCACAACGGCCAGAATGGAACCAAGCTGAATGACGACTTCAAACGTATTCGCGGTATCGCCTTCAAAACCCAGCAGATGACCGACAATAATCATATGACCAGTACTGGAGACAGGTAAAAATTCTGTCAAACCCTCAACCACACCCAATATTGCCGCTATCAGCAGCGAGTGTATATCGCTCATCCAATTAAACCCTTTAAAAAGTAAAATGAAAAAAACCAGGAACGAAGAACCGAGCTATCAGGCGTGCTTATTTGGCCACAGACAGCGCGCAGAAAAGTGAGCGTACAGGTTGTACGCAAGGATTTCGAGCGCTGTCACAGGGCAAAACGGCAAAGAAAATAGCCTGATGGCCGGATTCTATGACCGGTATAAACGCAATTTGTTTAACGAGTATGACCTGAAAAGTTTTGTTTCAGATTAAGGCCACGTTCAATAATGACGCCGACGTTAGCCGCCCGGGCTACCGCCCCGGGTTTGCTGACTTTAATACGTACCCATGGAGATTGAAACTTTTCCAGCAGCAGGTCGGCAATTTCTTCCGCCACGCGCTCCACCAGCGCAAAACGCCCGCCTTCGACGTGCCTGATGACCAGCTCGCTGATATCAGCATAGCTGAGACAATCGGTAACATCATCGCTGGCCGCCGCTTTGCGGTTATCCCACGCCATTTCGATATCGAACACCAGCTTCTGTTCGATGGTCTGTTCCCAGTCGTAAACACCAATTGTGGTGATTACCGAAAGTTGCTCTATAAATACAATATCCATCACGACCTGCCTGCTTTTTGGCTAAACCGGATACCACTTCCGGCCAATTATGCGTATTATCCACAGATGCAAAGACATCCCCTAAATAATTTGCGTTGCAGGAAGACAGCGACGCGGCAAGGCTCCAGGAGCATAGCGTCGCTATGGGTCCCGGCGAGCCAATGCGCGGACAACGCGCAGTGCGCTGGGGATAAAACGACACTTTCAAAATGGAACAGCTGATGAGTGCAATCGCGCCTGGACTGGTTATCCTCGCCTACCTCTGCGGCTCAATCTCCAGCGCCATTCTCGTTTGCCGCCTCGCTGGCCTTCCCGACCCTCGCGACAGCGGCTCCGGCAATCCGGGGGCGACGAACGTCCTGCGAATTGGCGGCAAGGGCGCAGCCGTAGCGGTGCTTATTTTTGACGTACTGAAAGGCATGCTGCCGGTCTGGGGCGCGTGGGCGTTAGGCCTGACGCCGTTCTGGCTCGGCCTGGTGGCGATCGCCGCCTGCGTGGGCCATATCTGGCCGGTATTTTTTAACTTTCGCGGCGGTAAAGGCGTGGCCACCGCTTTCGGCGCCATTGCCCCTATCGGCTGGGATCTCACCGGCGTGATGGCCGGAACCTGGCTGCTGACGATTCTGCTCAGCGGCTACTCCTCGCTGGGAGCTATCGTGAGCGCGCTGATTGCGCCGTTCTATGTCTGGTGGTTCAAACCGCAGTACACTTTCCCGGTTTCGATGCTGTCATGCCTGATTCTGCTGCGCCATCACGACAACATACAGCGTCTGTGGCGTCGTCAGGAAACCCGCATCTGGACCCGGCTCAAAAAGAAGAAAAAAACGCCGGAGCAGAAATAAACGTTGCTGCGCCGCAACTCGCAGCAAGTGAGTCCCAGGTGATTAAGGTGAACCAACGCGGCTGCGGCTCGAAGTATGACGGGCATAAGCTTTTCATATGACCGGGATGATTGGCCCCCGATCAATACTCTTCGCTGCAGTTTTATCTTGATTTTGCAGGGGCGCGACATTGCACGGCACGGTGTTACCACAGAATAAAAAAGGCTGGCAGGCCACGCTGGACCTCCGCTTTCAGCTTCTCGGCGGGAAAACAACGCTCGCCTCCCGTCGTCATGTCGGTCCCCTCACCGTTCAGCGTCCGTTTTATCCCGAAGAAGAGACCTGCCACCTCTACCTGCTTCATCCGCCCGGCGGTATCGTCGGCGGCGATGAACTCACCATCAGCGCCACGATTGAGTCCGATTGCCATACGCTGATCACCATGCCCGGCGCCAGCAAGTTCTATCGCAGCAGCGGCGCGCAGGCGCGTCTTCAGCAAACCCTGACGCTGGCCGAAAACTCAACGCTCGAGTGGCTGCCGCAGGACGCGATCTTCTTTCCCGGCGCCAACGCCGCTGTGTCTACCGCCTTTCATCTCGCCGCCTCCAGCACGCTGCTGGCGTGGGACCTGCTGTGCCTTGGCCGGCCGGTCATCGGTGAAGCCTTTAGCCACGGCGCGCTCGCCAATCGCCTGGAGGTGTGGGTCGACGGCTCTCCGCTGCTGATTGAGCGCCTGAGCCTGGCCGATGGACAGCTGGCCTGCGTCGCGCAGCAGCCGTGGGTGGGAACGATGCTGTTCTACCCGGCGAACGAAACGCTGCTGGAAGGCGTACGCGAAAAACTTACGCCGCTGGCAAACTACGCCGGCGCGACGCTCACCGACGGCCTGATGACGGTACGCTTTCTAAGTGACGATAATCTGCGTTGCCAGCGGGCGATGCGCGATATCTGGCAATTCATGCGCCCGCATCTGACCGGCAAATCTCCGGTACTTCCCCGAATCTGGCTGACTTAAGAGAACGCTATGGAACTGACACCCAGAGAAAAAGACAAGCTGTTGCTGTTTACCGCCGCGCTGGTGGCGGAGCGTCGCCTGGCCCGCGGCCTGAAGCTCAACTATCCCGAATCCGTGGCCCTGATTAGCGCCTTTATTATGGAAGGCGCGCGCGACGGCAAAAGCGTCGCCGAGCTGATGGAAGAGGGACGCCACGTCCTGAGCCGCGACCAGGTCATGGAAGGCGTGCCGGAAATGATCCCCGATATCCAGGTCGAAGCCACCTTCCCGGACGGCTCGAAGCTGGTCACCGTCCATAACCCGATAATCTGAGGTAGCGCGATGATTCCAGGAGAATATCAGATAAAGCCCGGACAGATAGCCCTCAACGCTGGCCGCGCAACCTGCAGCATTATTGTTGAAAATCACGGCGACCGGCCAATTCAGGTCGGCTCGCATTACCACTTCGCCGAGGTCAACCCGGCGCTGAAGTTCGATCGCCAGCAGGCGACCGGCTATCGCCTGAATATCGCCGCCGGCACCGCAGTGCGCTTCGAACCGGGCCAAAAGCGCGAGGTGGAGCTGGTGGCGCTGGCCGGAACCCGCGCGGTGTACGGTTTCCGCGGAGACGTTATGGGCGCGCTGGAGGCAAACGATGAGTGACATTTCACGTCAGGCCTATGCCGACATGTTCGGCCCCACCACCGGCGATAAAGTTCGCCTGGCCGACACCGAGCTGTGGATCGAAGTCGAAGATGATTTGACCACCTACGGCGAAGAGGTCAAATTTGGCGGCGGTAAAGTGATCCGCGACGGAATGGGACAGGGACAAATGCTTTCCGCCGGGTGCGTAGATCTGGTGCTGACCAACGCCCTGATCGTCGATTACTGGGGGATCGTCAAAGCCGATATCGGCGTCAAAGACGGGCGGATCTTCGCGATCGGCAAAGCCGGCAACCCGGATATTCAGCCCAACGTCACGATCCCGATCGGCGCGGCCACGGAAATTATTGCGGCGGAAGGCAAGATCGTCACCGCCGGCGGCGTCGATACGCATATTCACTGGATCTGTCCGCAGCAGGCGGAAGAAGCGCTGGTCTCCGGCGTCACCACCATGATCGGCGGCGGGACCGGCCCGGCGGCGGGCACCAACGCCACGACCTGTACGCCCGGGCCATGGTACATCTCGCGGATGCTGCAGGCCGCGGACAGCCTGCCGGTCAATATTGGCCTGCTGGGTAAAGGCAATGGTTCGAATCCGGATGCGCTGCGTGAGCAGGTCGCGGCCGGGGTTATCGGCCTGAAAATTCACGAAGACTGGGGCGCGACCCCGGCGGCAATCGACTGTGCGCTGACCGTGGCCGACGAAATGGACGTGCAGGTCGCGCTGCACAGCGACACCCTCAATGAGTCCGGATTCGTTGAGGATACCCTGGCGGCCATCGGCGGGCGCACTATCCATACTTTCCATACCGAAGGCGCGGGCGGCGGCCATGCGCCGGATATTATTACCGCCTGCGCACACCCCAATATTCTGCCCTCGTCGACCAATCCGACGCTGCCCTACACCGTCAACACCATTGACGAACATCTGGATATGCTGATGGTTTGCCATCACCTCGACCCGGATATCGCCGAGGACGTGGCGTTTGCCGAATCGCGCATTCGGCGGGAAACCATCGCCGCGGAGGACGTCCTGCACGATCTGGGCGCCTTCTCCCTCACCTCGTCTGATTCGCAGGCGATGGGTCGCGTCGGCGAAGTGGTGTTGCGCACCTGGCAGGTGGCGCACCGGATGAAGGTCCAGCGCGGCCCGCTGGCGGAAGAGAGCGGCGATAACGACAACTTCCGTGTGAAGCGCTATATCGCCAAGTACACCATTAATCCGGCGTTAACACACGGTATCGCCCACGAAGTCGGTTCGATTGAAGTGGGGAAACTGGCGGATCTGGTGCTGTGGTCCCCGGCGTTCTTCGGCGTGAAGCCGGCGACGATCGTTAAAGGCGGCATGATCGCCATGGCGCCGATGGGCGACATCAACGCCTCTATCCCGACGCCGCAGCCGGTGCACTATCGCCCGATGTTCGGCGCGCTGGGCAGCGCCCGTCACCGCTGCCGCTTGACCTTCCTGTCGCAGGCGGCGGCGGAAAACGGCGTCGCTGAACGGCTGAACCTGCACAGCGCGACGGCGGTGGTTAAAGGCTGCCGCGCGGTACAAAAAGCCGATATGCACCACAACGGCCTGCTGCCCAATATTACCGTGGATTCGCAAACCTACGAGGTGCGCATCGACGGCGAACTGATAACCAGCGAACCGGCGGATGTGTTACCGATGGCGCAACGTTATTTCCTGTTTTAAGGAGCGCAAATGCTTTATTTGACCCAACGGGTGGAGACCCCGGCGCAGGCCACGGCCAGCGTTACCCTGCCGATTGACGTGCGGGTAAAAAGCCGCATTAAAGTCACGCTTAACGATGGCCGTCAGGCGGGCCTGCTGCTGCCGCGCGGTCTGCTGCTGCGCGGCGGCGACATTCTCAGTAACGAAAACGGTAGCGAATTCATTGAAGTGATCGCCGCTGATGAAGCCGTTTCGGTCGTACGCTGCGCCGATCCTTTTATGCTGGCGAAGGCCTGCTATCACCTTGGCAATCGCCACGTGCCGCTACAGATTATGCCGGGCGAGCTGCGCTATCATCACGATCACGTCCTGGACGATATGCTGCGCCAGTTTGGCCTGGCCGTGGATTTCGCGCATCTGCCGTTTGAACCAGAAGCCGGCGCCTACGCCAGCGAATCGCACGGCCACCACCACCATCACGATCGTGAGCACAGCCACTAAATGCCGACGCCGGAAAAACGTCTGCGCTTGATGCAGCTTGCCAGCAACAGCCTCCCGGTTGGCGGCTACAGCTGGTCCCAGGGGCTGGAGTGGGCGGTGGAAGCGGGCTGGGTAGCGGATACCGCCGCCTTTGAGCGCTGGCAGCTGCGCCAAATGGAGCAGAGCTTTTTTACCGTCGACCTGCCGCTGTTTGCCCGCCTCTACCGGGCCTGCGAAGCGGGCGATCTGGCCTGCGCCCGGCGCTGGACCGCTTATCTGCTCGCCTGCCGGGAAACCCGCGAGCTGCGCGATGAAGAGCGCAACCGCGGCGCGGCCTTCACCCGGCTGCTGGCCGACTGGCAGCCGGACTGCCCACCCGAGTGGCGCAAGCTGTGCCAGCAAAGTCAGCTAACCGGCATGGCGTGGCTCGGCGTACGCTGGCAAATCGCCATTCCTGACCTGGCCCTGAGCCTTGGCTATAGCTGGATTGAAAGCGCGGTGATGGCTGGCGTCAAGCTGGTGCCCTTTGGCCAGCAGGCGGCCCAGCAGTTGATTCTTCGCCTGTGCGACCGCTACGCGGCGGACATGGACAGCGCCCTGGCGACTCCGGACGACGCCATCGGTTCGGCGACGCCGCTTGCGGCTATCGCTTCCGCCCGGCACGAAACCCAGTATTCCCGATTATTCCGTTCTTAGGAGAAGGTATGAACATGATTAAGCAACCGCTGCGCGTCGGCGTCGGCGGCCCGGTCGGCTCCGGAAAAACCGCGCTGCTGGAAGCCCTCTGCAAAGCCATGCGCGACACCTGGCAGCTGGCGGTGGTGACCAACGATATCTACACCAAAGAAGATCAGCGCATTCTCACCGAGGCTGGCGCCCTGGAGCCTGAAAGAATTGTCGGCGTCGAAACCGGCGGCTGCCCGCATACCGCTATTCGGGAAGATGCGTCAATGAACCTTGCCGCGGTGGAAGCGCTGAGCGAGAAATTCGGCAATCTCGATCTCATCTTTGTGGAAAGCGGCGGCGATAACCTGAGCGCCACCTTCAGCCCGGAGCTGGCGGATCTCACCATCTACGTGATCGACGTGGCGGAAGGGGAAAAGATCCCGCGCAAAGGCGGACCGGGGATCACCAAATCCGACTTCCTGGTGATCAACAAAACCGATCTTGCACCGTACGTGGGCGCGTCTCTGGAAGTGATGGAGCGCGATACCCTGCGCATGCGCGGCGAACGCCCGTGGAGCTTCACCAACCTGAAAAGCGGCGACGGCCTGCAAAATATCATCGCCTTTATCGAAGACAAAGGCATGCTCGGCAAGTAACCCCTGCACCATCCCGGCGCAGAGGTGTCGGGATGGTGCATACCCTGCCCTCTCTTTCGCCATCCCCTTCATAAAGCCCTGATAGCGCCTGCCCTGCGATGTGGCATAAGGTTTGCTAATTCCAGTCATGCCTAACCATTAAGGAATGACTATGTCATCACTGGATATAAAAACTGATTTACCTGCGCAAACCAGTGCCTCCGGCTCAAAAGAAACGCTGGAAGATTATACCCTTCGCTATGCTCCGCTGAGCTTTCGCCGCTGGGGACCGGGGGTTGTCGCGGTGACCGCATTGGGCGGCATCGCCTATCTGGCTGACTTTTCTATCGGCGCCAGCATTGGCATGGCCTGGGGCACCACCAATGCGATTTACGCGATCCTGCTGGCGGCGCTGGTTATTTTTCTTACTGGCATTCCGCTGGCGATTACCGCCGCGCGCTATAACATCGACCTCGACCTGATTACCCGCAGCGCCGGTTTCGGCTACTTTGGTTCGGTGATCACCAGTATTATCTTCGCCGGATTTACCTTTATCTTCTTCGCGCTTGAAGGCTCGATTATGGCGCAGGGGCTACTCGTGGGCCTGGGGATCCCGCTGTGGATGGGCTACCTCATCGCCACGCTGATGGTCTTGCCGCTAGTGGTCTACGGCATGAAGGCGCTGACTCGCCTTCAGGTCTGGACGACGCCGCTGTGGCTGGTCCTGATGGTGGTTCCGGTGGCCTGGCTTATCGTCAAAGATCCGGATCTGGTGGACGGCTTTATGAACTTCGCCGGTAAAAACAACGCCTCAACGGTAGATTTAACCGCCATTATGCTCGGCGCGGGGGTCTGCCTGTCGCTGATCATGCAGATTGGCGAGCAGATCGACTATCTGCGCTTTATGCCGCCGAAGACCGCGGAAAACAGCAAAAGCTGGTGGCTGGCGGTGTTCTCCGCCGGCCCGGGCTGGGTCGTATTAGGCGCGATTAAACAGATTATCGGCGCTTTCCTCGGCTTCTATCTGCTGACCCGCTTCCCGGCGGTGCACAACACCGAACCGGTGCAACAGTTCGTCAGCGTCTTCGATAACCTGGTCCCCGGCTGGCTGGCGCTCACCCTCGCGGTAGTGCTGGTGGTTATCTCGCAGATTAAAATTAACGTCACCAACGCCTATTCCGGCTCGCTGGCGTGGACCAGCGCCTGGACGCGCACCACTAAACGTTATCCGGGGCGGATTATTTTCGTCATCGTCAACCTGGCGATTGCCCTTGCCCTGATGGAAGGCGACATGTTTAGCGCTCTGGCGTGGATCCTCGGCTTCTATTCTAACTTTGCCATCGCCTGGGTGGTGGTGGTCGCCACCGACATCACCGTCAACAAAGGGGTGCTGAAGCTGGCGCCGGCGCAGCCGGAGTATCGCCGCGGGATGATCTATAACGTCAACCCGGTAGGCGTGGTCTCTTTTGCCCTCGCGGCAGGCCTTTCGATTAGCGCCTTCTTCGGCCTGTTGGGCGAAACGCTGGCGCCGTTCTCGCCGCTGATTGCGCTGGCGGTGGCTTTCGTGATGACGCCGGTCATGGGGATCGCCACCCGCGGGCGCTATTACATTAAACAGCGCGATGATGGTATCGCCGAGCCGCGCTACGATGCGCAGGGCAACGCGTCGATCACCGTTTACCGCTGCCTGAGCTGCCGGGAAGAGTACGAACGTCCTGACGTGATGCATTCGCACAAGCACCAGGGGGCGATTTGTTCGCTATGTAAGAGTATGGAATAAGCAGGAAGGCAGGCCGACAGGACGTCGGCCTGTGAAACATCAGACGTTATGCCGCCGGGAGTTCAGCCAGCGGCCAGCGCGGACGAACGGTGACGCCGAGTTCCGCTTTAGCGCCGGAGCGCAGACGAACCATCCCCGCATAGGCAATCATCGCGCCGTTATCGGTACAGAATTCAGGACGGGCGTAGAAGACTTCCCCGCCGCGCTTTTGCATCATTTCCGCCAGCTTCGCGCGCAGCGTACGATTAGCGCTAACACCCCCCGCCATCACCAGCCGTTTAAAGCCGGTTTGTTCCAGCGCGCGGCGGCACTTAATCATCAGCGTATCCACGACCGCGTCTTCGAAAGCGCGGGCGATATCGGCGCGGGTTTGATCGTCATCGCCGTTGCTGCGAATGGTGTTCGCGGCAAAGGTCTTGAGGCCAGAAAAGCTGAAATCCAGCCCGGGGCGATCGGTCATCGGGCGCGGGAAGACAAAGCGCCCTTCGGTGCCCTGGGAGGCCATCTTCGACAGCATCGGGCCGCCGGGATAATCCAGCCCCAGCAGTTTCGCTGTCTTATCGAAGGCTTCGCCCGCCGCGTCGTCAATCGATTCGCCCAGCAGTTCATACTGGCCAATGCCGGTGACGCTGATCAGCTGGGTATGGCCGCCGGAAACCAGCAGCGCGACAAAAGGATACTGTGGCGGATTATCTTCCAGCATCGGCGCCAGCAGGTGCCCTTCCATATGGTGTACCGGGATCGCCGGCACGTTCCAGGCGAACGCCAGCGAACGGCCAACCGTTGCGCCGACCAGCAGCGCGCCAACCAGGCCTGGGCCCGCCGTATACGCAACGGCATCGATATCCTTTGCCGTCAGCCCGGCTTCCTTGAGCGCCGCCTGAATCAGGGGGACGGTTTTACGTACGTGGTCGCGCGAGGCCAGTTCGGGCACCACGCCGCCGTAGTCAGCGTGCAATTTCACCTGACTATACAGCTGGTTGGCTAACAGACCTTTTTCGTCGTCATAAATGGCGATGCCGGTTTCATCGCAGGATGTTTCAATTCCCAGTACACGCATGGCTAGTTTTACCTCGTTTCAATACCGCGCAGTGTAGGACCAATGCGGGTTGATGTAAAACTTTCCTCACCCCTGGCGTTCACTTCGTGTATACTCCCTGTCCTTATAAAAGTCCCTTTCAAAAATCGCGTCGGTGCTTTACAAAGCAGCAGCAATTGCAGTAAAATTCCGCACCATTTTGAAATAAGCTGGCGCTGATGCCAGCGGCAAACCGAATTTATCAAAGGTGAGAGTTACATGCCGGTAATTAAAGTACGTGAAAACGAGCCGTTCGACGTAGCGCTGCGTCGCTTCAAACGTTCATGCGAGAAAGCAGGTGTTCTGGCGGAAGTTCGTCGTCGTGAGTTCTATGAAAAACCGACTACCGAACGTAAACGCGCTAAAGCTTCCGCAGTGAAACGTCACGCGAAGAAACTGGCTCGCGAAAACGCACGCCGCACTCGTCTGTACTAATCTGTTGGGAGCCACGCTCTCAATTCAGACCGAGTTGTAGTTGTAAGGCCGTGCTTCCGAAAGGAATGCGCGGCTTATTTTCGTTTATGCATTAGCATATACACTACACCACAGGATGCTCTCAGGCAGCAAGGGAGTGAGTCCCGGCGCTTACTCAAGTAAGTGGCAGGGGTGAACGAACTCAGCCGACGCAGAGGCAATCTGAAGGCTCAAGTGTATAAAACGGGGCATATGGCTGGACGAATCCCACGAGTATTTATCAATGACCTGCTGGCGCGCACCGACATCGTCGATCTGATCGATGCCCGGGTAAAGCTGAAAAAGCAGGGCAAAAATTTTCACGCGTGCTGTCCGTTCCATAACGAAAAAACCCCCTCTTTCACCGTCAACGGTGAAAAACAGTTTTACCACTGCTTCGGCTGCGGTGCGCACGGCAACGCTATCGACTTCCTGATGAACTACGACAAGCTCGAGTTCGTGGAAACCGTCGAAGAGCTGGCTGCCATGCACAATCTAGACGTGCCGTATGAAGCAGGTAGCGGACCCAGCCAGATTGAGCGCCATCAGCGGCAAAATCTCTATCAGCTGATGGATGGTCTGAACACGTTTTATCAACAGTCTCTGATGCAACCCGCCGCCGGCCCCGCGCGCCAGTATCTGGAAAAACGCGGCTTAAGCAGCGAGGTGATTACGCGCTTCGCGATTGGCTACGCCCCTCCCGGTTGGGATAACGTTTTAAAACGTTTTGGCGGTAATCAAGAAAACCGCCAGTCGCTGATTGATGCGGGCATGCTGGTCACTAACGATCAGGGACGCAGTTACGACCGCTTCCGCGAACGGGTGATGTTCCCCATCCGCGATAAGCGAGGCCGGGTGATTGGTTTTGGTGGTCGCGTGCTGGGTGACGCCATGCCGAAGTACCTGAACTCCCCGGAGACCGATATTTTCCATAAAGGCCGCCAGCTGTACGGTCTTTATGAAGCGCAGCAGGATAATGCTGAACCGCCCCGCCTGCTGGTGGTCGAAGGTTATATGGACGTGGTGGCTCTGGCGCAGTTCGGCATTAACTATGCCGTTGCATCGCTGGGGACGTCGACGACCGCTGACCATATTCAGCTGTTGTTCCGGGTCACCAATCAGGTGGTTTGCTGCTACGACGGCGACCGGGCCGGCCGCGATGCCGCCTGGCGCGCGCTGGAAACGGCGCTGCCGTATATGACCGACGGGCGCCAGCTGCGCTTTATGTTTCTGCCGGATGGCGAAGATCCGGATACGCTGGTGCGCAAAGAAGGGAAAGCCGCATTTGAAGGGCGAATGGAGCAGGCTCAGCCGCTCTCCACGTTTTTGTTCAACAGCCTGCTACCGCAGGTGGATTTGAGCACCCCGGACGGCCGCGCGCAGCTGAGTACCTTAGCGTTGCCGCTGATAACGCAGGTGCCGGGTGAAACGCTGCGCATTTACCTGCGCCAGGAGTTAGGCAATAAGCTGGGGATTTTAGATGATGCGCAGCTTGAACGTTTAATGCCAAAACAGTCTGAAAATGGCATCCAGCGCCCTGCTCCGCAGCTAAAACGCACGACCATGCGTATACTGATAGGGTTACTGGTACAAAACCCGGATCTGGCGCCGCTGGTACCGCCCCTGGAAGGGCTGGACCCGCGTAAAATGCCGGGGCTTGGGTTGTTCAACGAACTGGTTAAAACCTGTTTGGCACAGCCGGGCCTGACCACCGGGCTGCTGTTAGAGCAGTATCGCGGCACAAATGAGGCCGCAACCCTTGAAAAACTGTCGATGTGGGACGATATAGCAGATAAGGATATTGCTGAAAAAACCTTCACCGACTCGCTCAACCATATGTTTGATTCACTGCTGGAGCTGCGGCAAGAAGAGTTGATAGCTCGCGACCGCACTCACGGTTTAAGCAGTGAAGAGCGCCGGGAGCTCTGGACTATCAGCCAGGAACTGGCCAAAAAATAGACGAAAGAAAAACTCATTCAAGTTGAATCAAGGCAGCAAGAGAACGCATCCCCGGGAGTGCGCACAAGTACATGACCAGGATGAGAGAACGTAGCAAACGCAGAGACAACTTGAAAGATAACGCATTGAACGGCTTAAGTGCCGAATATCGTTCGGGAAGACCCCGACAGCCGCTCGAGGCGCAGCGGCAATAATATAAGTACGCCCTCGCTTTAAATGTTGGCAGTTCGCCTGCTTACACCAATCAAACGAATTAAGTGTGGATACCGTCTTATGGAGCAAAACCCGCAGTCACAGCTGAAGCTTCTTGTCCAACGTGGTAAGGAGCAAGGCTATCTGACCTATGCCGAGGTCAATGACCATCTGCCGGAAGATATCGTCGACTCCGACCAGATCGAAGACATCATCCAAATGATCAACGACATGGGCATTCAGGTGATGGAAGAAGCACCGGATGCCGATGATCTTTTGCTTGCTGAAACGAACAACAATACTGACGAAGATGCGGAAGAAGCTGCGGCGCAGGTTCTCTCCAGCGTGGAGTCTGAAATCGGACGCACAACCGACCCGGTGCGCATGTACATGCGTGAAATGGGTACCGTCGAACTGCTGACGCGCGAAGGCGAAATCGACATCGCTAAACGTATCGAAGACGGGATTAACCAGGTTCAGTGCTCGGTGGCTGAATACCCTGAAGCGATCACTTATCTGCTGGAGCAGTACGATCGCGTTGAAGCGGAAGAAGCGCGTCTGTCCGATCTGATCACCGGCTTTGTCGACCCGAACGCTGAAGAAGATCTGGCGCCAACAGCCACTCACGTCGGTTCTGAACTCTCTCAGGAAGAGATGGATGACGACGAAGACGAAGATGAAGAAGAAGACGACGACAGCAGCGATGACGACAACAGCATCGACCCTGAGCTGGCGCGCGAGAAATTCGCCGAGCTGCGCACGCAGTACGAACTGACCCGCGACACCATCAAAGCGAAAGGTCGTAGCCACGCCGCAGCGCAGGAAGAGATCCTCAAGCTGTCCGAAGTGTTCAAACAGTTCCGTCTGGTACCGAAGCAGTTCGATTACCTGGTTAACAGCATGCGTATCATGATGGATCGCGTTCGTACTCAAGAACGTATCATCATGAAGCTGTGCGTTGAGCAGTGCAAAATGCCGAAGAAAAACTTCATCACTCTGTTCACCGGCAACGAAACCAGCGAAACCTGGTTCAATGCGGCCATCGCCATGAACAAGCCGTGGTCAGAGAAGCTGCTTGACGTCAAAGAAGACGTTCAGCGCGGCCTGATGAAACTGCAGCAGATTGAACAAGAGACCGGCCTGACCATCGAGCAGGTAAAAGATATCAACCGTCGTATGTCCATCGGTGAAGCGAAAGCGCGCCGTGCGAAGAAAGAGATGGTTGAAGCGAACCTGCGTCTGGTTATCTCGATCGCCAAGAAATACACCAACCGCGGTCTGCAGTTCCTCGATCTGATCCAGGAAGGCAACATCGGTCTGATGAAGGCGGTTGATAAGTTTGAATACCGCCGCGGCTACAAGTTCTCCACCTACGCAACCTGGTGGATCCGTCAGGCGATCACCCGCTCTATCGCAGACCAGGCGCGCACCATCCGTATTCCGGTGCATATGATTGAGACTATCAACAAGCTCAACCGTATTTCCCGCCAGATGCTGCAGGAGATGGGCCGCGAGCCGACGCCGGAAGAGCTGGCAGAACGCATGCTGATGCCGGAAGACAAAATCCGTAAGGTGCTGAAAATCGCCAAAGAGCCGATCTCCATGGAAACGCCGATTGGCGACGATGAAGATTCGCATCTGGGAGATTTTATCGAGGATAACACCCTCGAGCTGCCGCTGGACTCTGCCACCACCGAGAGCCTGCGCGCCGCCACCCACGACGTTCTGGCTGGCCTGACCGCCCGTGAAGCGAAAGTCCTGCGTATGCGCTTTGGTATCGACATGAATACCGATCACACGCTGGAAGAAGTGGGTAAACAGTTTGACGTAACCCGCGAACGTATTCGTCAGATTGAAGCGAAGGCGCTGCGTAAACTGCGCCATCCGAGCCGTTCTGAAGTGCTGCGTAGCTTCCTCGACGATTAATTATCGCCGCGTCCCCTGAAAAGCCAGTCACATGACTGGCTTTTTTTATGTCTAAGCAGAAACCATTTATTTAATAAATATTAAAATCTCAATATAAAACCTATCAATATATCCAGGTCTTATTCTTATTAATTATTTATGTGCTATTAAATCGCTGGACGCATCGTTTTACGATTGTACTATTGGTTGGTTCACGGGCGTATTTACGCCTAAAACTGCAGGAAAATCATAGGGAAATGAAATGAATAGCAAGCGTAAAATTCAGCTGGCTGATTTTAATAGAACGGTTATTTTAACCACCGCTAATACATTATTTCTAAGCCGTGGAATAGAAAGTACCACCATGGATGAGATCGCACATGAAGCCGGTTTTAGTAAAACCACGCTTTACACCTATTTCGACAATAAAAAGGATATTCTGGATCATCTTATCCTGGAGGTAATGGCGCGTTTCTATCAGGAGCTCATACCAATCGCTAATCGGCAAAATTCATTTCGCGAGTTTTATCGCGAGCTGTGCCAGGCGCTGATGGCTCTCCATGAAACAAGCCTTGCCTACTTTTCCGCGGTAGCCGGGAAGATCGCCTGTTCTGAAAAAATAACTAAAAACAATAAAGCGTTGAAAAATATCGCTATGACTGGAGAACAGATCCACCAGATTATCGCAAAGCGAATCACAGACGCCGCCGAAAAAAAAGAGCTTGGATTAAATGCTCCCGTCGCGGACGTCATGATGCTGTTCTGGCTCTGCCTGACCGGGCTAGTGGAAAAGTCCTCGTACAGAGAAGAATGTCTTTTACGTCACCTTGAGAAAGACCGTAAAGCCTTTCTCAACTTCGCTTTTGACGCCCTCTTATTCATGATAGAAAAAGGGAATATTAGCGATTGCGAAAAAGCTGACTAAAGCCTCAGGCTTAAGCCAGCCACCGACGACCGGGGTGAAAGCCGTAACCTCTTTGTCGTCGGAAATGCATTAAAGCCCCCGCGTGGCCAGCGCCTCGTCAAGCTCCCGGTAGGCCTCCACCAGTTTATCCAGCGTCGCCCGGTTGAGGCCGCTGGGATTCGGCAGCACCCACACTTCCGTTGCCCCAATGGTCACCTGCTGCTTGCCCCATTTTACGCCGCGCACCTGAAACGCTTTCTCGAAGGCCTGTTTACCCAGGATCGCTAGCGCGCGCGGCTGATACTCTTCCATTTTTCTGACCAGTTCACGGCCACCGTCGCGGAGCTCCAGCAGCTCAACCTCGCTGGCCTGCACCGTCGGGCGTTCGACGAGCATCGTGATCCCGCAGCGAGTATCCAGCAGCTGGAGTTCCTCCTCGGGTTTCAGAAGACGGTCGGTAAAGCCGGCCTGGTGAATCACTTTCCAGAAACGATTGCCCGGATGGGCGAAATGAAAACCGGTATGGGCGGAAGACTTCCCCGGATTGATACCGCAAAAGACCACCCGCAGGTCCGGCGCCAGAATATCGTTGATCATGTTTTCCCCAGCTCAATGCCTAAAAGATAATTATAAAGGATTGAAAATGCGTTGTTTATAAAAACAGCAGGCGTGATTTTTAGGCTGGATTGCGGGGAACAGTTACTTTATAATCCCTCGCCACGGCCCCTTAGCTCAGTGGTTAGAGCAGGCGACTCATAATCGCTTGGTCGCTGGTTCAAGTCCAGCAGGGGCCACCAGATACAGCAAGGGCTGACGAGAAATCGTCGGCCCTTTTGCATTGTGCGGCCCCCTCGGGGCGCCGCAGCATAACGTGAGATTCGCGACAGGCGGCTTACACCAGCGCCTGCAGCTGTTCGCGCATATAGACGGTGAAGAATTCCGGGTTTTTAATGACGATCCGGTTACCGGAGGCAATTTTTTCCGCCCAGCCGGCCACTTTTTCCGTGAACCCGGCATCCCATCCCTCCTTTTCACCCCGGGCCATGACGTCGGCAGGATTTGCCGGTACGCCCAGTTCATGCAAATACTTCAAAATTCCCTTAGCGGTACTTTCATCCATAGTATTCGGCACCGACAACGATGTGTTCATACCACCAATAAAATCCAGGGCTTTATCGATTGCTGTTGGCATACTCTTATCCTTAAAATTAACCACGTAATGAACATGATGACACTATGGACCCATCTTCGCCGGGATATCAAAGAGATCGTTGCCTTTCTTTGATTCAGACCGCAGCTAAACGCTTGCGTGGTGCTTTTCTGCTCGACTATTTTGTACCATTCCCCACAGGAAACTACTCCATACGTCCGCGCTTAAACTGGCCGGCGTCGATGTCGTAGTGCTTCATCTTGCGCCACAGCGTGGTGCGGCCAATATTCAGCAGCTGCGCCATCTCCTGCACTCGCCCGCTGGTCACCCGGGCGGCCTGGATAATCGCTTCTTTCTCAATGGCGCTAAAGGTCAGGCTGGCGGGCAGCAGCGAGGAGCCCGCATCGGCGCCCGGCCGCTCGGCAAACAGATATTCCGGCAAATTACTCAGCCGGATATGGCCGTTATCGCTGCTAATGGCGATATTTTCAATCACGCTGTTCAACTCAAAATCGTTGCCCGGCCAGGAGTAGGCCACCAGCTGTGCCAGCGCATCTTCATCCATTTTCAGCCGCGAGGAAAAGCGCTTTTCCAGGCTCTTAAGGCGATTGTGCACCAGCGAAGGAATACTGTTACGCCGCGCGCGCAGCGATGGGATAACGATTTCAAAGGAGTGCAGCGCGTAGTAAAGCTGGCGGCTAAAGCGGTTTTGCTCCACCAGATTGGCAAGATCGACGGTGGTGGTGGCGATCACTTTAACGTCTACCGGAATCAAGCGGCGGGCATCCAGACGGGTTAAAACCCCCTGCTTGATCACCTGCAGCAGCGCGGACTGCAGCTCCGGCGCCAGGTATTCGATTTTTTCCAGAAACAGCGTCCCGCCGTTGGCCAGCTCAAGACGGCTAAGGCGGCCGTTTTCATTGTCCGTCGGCGCGCTGCCCATAAAATCCTGGCCCAGGACGCTGTCGGCATACAGCTGGCAGTTGACCGCGATATACGGCCCGCCGCCCCGCTCGCTCTCATTGTGAATCGCCTGGCTGAGCAGCTCCTTACCCACCCCCTCTTCACCGCACAGCAGCACCGGGAAAGCGCCGCGCGCAGCCTGGCGACCAAAGTGAATCAGCCGCCGGGTTTCCGGGTCGTCCGCCGACATCTGTTCAAAGGTATGGCTCACTTTGCCAAGCTGGCTGGTCATCAACTGGCGCATCTGCTCGACGGGATGTAGCAGCAGAATGAAACTGTTGCCCTGCTCTTCAACGATTGGCTTGAGCGTAATCACGGCGTCGACAAACTGATGCTGGCTTTCGAAGGTGACCTCCACATGGTTCAGCCCGCGCGCGTGCTTAATGGCCCGACGCAGCAGGGCCGGCAGCGTCACCAGCTCATTAATGTTTTTCCCCTGGCTGGCCTGGGCATCAAGATGCAGCAG
Organism: Klebsiella sp. OBRC7; assembly: GCF_000293135.1. Lineage (NCBI taxonomy): Bacteria > Pseudomonadati > Pseudomonadota > Gammaproteobacteria > Enterobacterales > Enterobacteriaceae > Klebsiella > Klebsiella sp. OBRC7. The sequence goes on from NZ_ALNJ01000019.1 coordinate 42,588, forward strand.
CGTCGCCGCCTGCACGTTAAGAAACTGCAAAATCCCCTGCTCGTTCCACGCCATCACCCCGTCATCCATGCTCTCCAGCAGACCGTACATCTGGTTAAGATGGCGATTCGACTCGGCCAGCAGGCTATCAGTGAGCAGCGAGTTGCCGACTTCCCGGGCGATAGCCAGGGTCAGGGAGAGGTCAGGCGAAGCCTGTTCTTCCGTCAGGCAGCACAGGGAAATGGAACCGAACAGACGCCCGTGGTTATCAAACACCGGCGTGGAGCTAAACGCCCATCCGTGCAGCGCATGTTTAAAATGCTCCTCGCCCGTCGTTTTGACCGGCTGCCCGAGCATGGAGGCCAGCGAAAGCGCGCAGCTGCCGATAATGCTTTCCGCGCAGTAGCTGCCGTCACGAAATCCCAGCGCCGCAAGCTGGTCGAGGGTCTGTGGATCGCCGCAGCGGCTGAGAATACAGGCGGACTCATCGAGGATGAACAGCGCGCAGGGGCGGTTATCCATAAACTCCCAGGCATCCTCCAGCGCCGCCTGACCAATCGTCAACAGCGCGGTCTTGCGCCGGCAAATCGATTCAAACGTCAGCCCCTGCGCCTGATGCGGCGTCTGCCAGGTTTCCCGCTGCATAAACTTGCTGCAGCGATGCCACGACTGGGTTATCACCAAAGGAAAGCTCTGAGTCTGCGCAGTCATATCCCTATCCGCTGTTTCATAAACGACAACCCCTCCGGCGGCTACCGCCAGAGGGGGAGAAAACGTCTCATCGCTTAAATGAGACGGGGCAGGTCGACGCTAAATTAGCGCGCCAGCCACTGCTGTCCGAGCAGGTCGGCGGTCAGAATCGCCGCATGCACGCTCTGCGCGCTGACCGGGAACGGCATGTTATGAATGGTTTCACCTTCCGCGCAGGTCGCTTTGGCGACTGCCTGAATTTTCTCATCGATGCCCTCTTTAACGCCCATTTGCGCCAGCGTAACCGGCAGCCCGACGGTATGGCAGAAGTTCAGCACCGTTTCGATCTCTTCCATCGGGCTATTTTGCAGCACCAGCTGCGCCAGGGTACCAAACGCCACTTTCTCGCCATGGTACAGATGGTGGCACTCTTCGAGGATGGTGAAACCGTTGTGAATGGCGTGCGCGGCGGCCAGACCGCTACTTTCAAAGCCGATACCGCTGAGGTAGGTATTCGCTTCAACGATGCGTTCCAGCGCATCGGTCACCACGCCGGCCTGGGCAGCGAGGCGGGCTTTTTCGCCTTCCGCCAGCAGCGTATCATAGCACAGGCGCGCCAGGCTCAGCGCCGCTGCCGTCGACTGGCCGCCCGCCATGCTGGTGGCTCTGGCGTCATAACAGGCCCTGGCTTCAAACCAGGTTGAAAGCGCATCCCCCATCCCGGCCACCAGCAGGCGTACCGGCGCTTTAGCGATAATCGCCGTATCCATCACCACCATGTCCGGGTTTTTCGGGTAGATCAGATACTCTTCAAACTCGCCGGCTTCGGTGTAGATAACCGACAGCGCGCTGGTTGGCGCATCGGTGGAGGCGATCGTCGGGATCACCACCACCGGTAGCTTCTGGTAGTAGCCAATGGCTTTCGCCGTATCGAGCGTCTTGCCGCCGCCGATGCCCACCACGCCGCGGCAGCCGTGCTGTTTCAGAATGGCGATCAGACGATTGATCTCAACGTGGCTGCATTCGCCGTTGAAGCGTTCCGCATGGCAACTGATGTTGTGGCTGTGCAAACCTTCCAGCACTTTCTCTCCCGCCAGCTTCATCACGAAGTCATCGGCAATCACGAAAAAGCTGTCCGCCAGGTTTTTGGCGTATTGCCCAAACAGCGTGGATGCATCTGGTCCCTGGAGATATTTGGCTGGAGATTGAATAACTTTTAGCATTCCGTTCACCCTCAAATAAGTGCATGTTTTGACATGATGAGCCCCGGTGTTTCTCCGTCCGGCCTTACATCAAAGGCGGGGACGAAAGCGCTACCTGAGCGATGCCATCACTGTAGGGCGAGCCGCGGGCAAAAAAATCTTTCCCCTTTTTGTCCCGATATGAAACAGGACATAAATTTTATTGTTTCATATTGGAACATGAATTCATGTGAAACGATGGGATTGCGATCTCGATCCGCCCCTTTGGCGCAAAAGAAGGTTACCAGCCGGACGATCGTCGACGTTTTTCACCACCACGGGCGGCACGAAGGGGCAAAATTATTTCTCTGAGCGGGCTTTCCACGCTGCTGAAGCGAGGTGAAAGAGGCGCCTTACATCGCATTTTTCCCTTTCCTTGCGCAAAAATGTTTCATTAAGGAACAAAAATTAATAATTACGTTTCGTAATGAAACTCATTTTATGGCGATTTTTTTTCCCGCCAACTCAGCCAGAATCACTACATCGCCCGATATCGTATATCGTCAGGCGGTACCCCTACACGATGACCGCCTCCGTCAGCAGAGAGGCCGCATCGAAACTCCGACGGAGCATAAACAATGAAAAAACTGATTAACCGTGTCGAAGATGTCCTGAGTGAACAACTGGCTGGCCTGGCAAAAGCCCACCCTGAACTGACGCTGCACCAGGATCCGGTCTACGTCACCCGCGCCGATGCGCCGGTGGCCGGGAAAGTGGCGCTGCTCTCCGGCGGCGGCAGCGGCCACGAGCCGATGCACTGCGGCTATATTGGCCAGGGCATGCTTTCCGGGGCCTGCCCGGGAGAAATTTTCACCTCCCCGACGCCGGATAAAATGTTTGAGTGCGCCATGACCATCGACGGCGGCGAAGGCGTGCTGCTGATTATCAAAAACTACACCGGCGATATTCTTAACTTCGAAACCGCCACCGAGCTGCTGCACGAAAGCGGCGTCAAGGTTACCACCGTGGTAGTCGATGACGACGTGGCGGTGAAAGACAGCCTCTATACCGCCGGGCGGCGCGGCGTGGCGAATACCGTGCTGATTGAAAAACTGGTGGGCGCGGCCGCCGAACGCGGCGACTCGCTGGAAGCCTGCGCCGAACTGGGGCGCAAGCTCAACAACCTCGGCCACTCTATCGGCATCGCGCTCGGCGCCTGCACCGTTCCGGCCGCCGGGCAACCCTCATTCGAACTGCAGGACGATGAGATGGAGTTCGGCGTCGGCATTCACGGCGAACCGGGCATCGACCGCCGCCGCTTCACCTCTCTCGATCGCACCGTTGACGAAATGTTCGATACCCTGCTGGAAAACGGCGCCTATAGCCGCACGCTGCGCCACTGGGACAACGTGAAAGGCGCGTGGCAGGAGGTAACGCAGACCAAGCAGGCGCTGCAAAAAGGCGATCGGGTTATCGCGTTGGTCAACAACCTCGGCGCCACGCCGCTGTCCGAACTCTACGGCGTCTATAACCGTCTGACGCAGCGCTGCGAGGAGGCCGGTATCGTTATCGCGCGCAACCTTATCGGCAGCTACTGTACCTCTCTCGATATGGTGGGTTTTTCCATCACTCTGTTAAAAGCCGATGAAGAGACGCTGGCATTATGGGACGCCCCGGTCCACACCCCGGCGCTGAACTGGGGCAAATAAGGAGCAACGACATGTCATTAAGCAGAACGCAAATCGTAGACTGGCTCTATCGCTGCGGCGATATCTTCACCAAAGAGAGCGATTTTTTGACCGGTCTGGACCGGGAAATCGGCGATGCCGACCACGGCCTGAATATGCATCGTGGTTTCAGCAAGGTGGTGGAAAAGCTGCCGTCGATTGCCGATAAAGACATTGGTTTTATTCTTAAAAATACCGGGATGACGCTGCTCTCCAACGTCGGCGGGGCCAGCGGCCCGCTGTTCGGCACCTTCTTTATCCGCGCCGCTCAGGTGACCCAGGCCCACCAGAGCCTGACCCTTGAGGAGCTCTATCAGACCTTTCGCGAAGGCGCGGAAGGGGTGGTGAATCGCGGCAAAGCCGAGCCGGGCGATAAAACCATGTGCGACGTCTGGCTGCCGGTGGTGGAATCGTTGCGCCAGTCCAGCGAACAGCACCTGTCGATACCAGGCGCCCTTGAGGCGGCCTGCGAACAGGCGCAAGCCGCCGTCCACGCCACGATCGCCATGCAGGCTCGCAAAGGACGGGCCAGCTACCTGGGCGAACGCAGCATCGGGCACCAGGATCCGGGCGCGACCTCGGTGATGTTGATGGTTCAGATGCTGGCCGCAGCGGCCAAAGAGTAAGGAAAACGCGATGGTAAACCTGGTTATTGTTTCTCATAGCGCCCGTCTGGGCGAAGGTGTCGGAGAACTGGCCCGGCAGATGTTAATGAACGATGGCTGCAAGCTGGCGATCGCCGCCGGAATTGACGATCCCGCCAGTCCGATCGGCACCGATCCCATTAAGGTTATGGAAGCCATCGAGTCCGTCGCTGACGCCGATCATATTCTGGTGATGATGGATATCGGCAGCGCCCTGCTGAGCGCCGAAACCGCGCTGGATCTCCTCGATCCGGCCATTGCGGCGAAGGTTCGCCTGTGCGCGGCGCCGCTGGTGGAAGGGACTCTGGCGGCGACGGTGAGCGCCGCCGCCGGAGCCGGCATCGACAAGGTGATCGAAGACGCCATGAACGCGCTGGAGGCAAAACGCGTACAGCTGGGGTTACCATCGCAACCGCAACACGCTTCGCTGGCCGCCGCGCCGGTCGACGACCGCGACGCGCGCTCGGTTTCCGTGGTGATTCAAAACCACAACGGCCTGCACGTTCGTCCGGCGTCAAAGCTGGTCGCCGCGCTGGCGGGATTCAATGCCGACCTGGTGCTGGAGAAAGGGGGTAAATGCGTCACGCCGGACAGCCTCAACCAAATCGCCCTGCTTCAGGTGCGCCGGAACGATACCTTAAGGCTGCTTGCCCGCGGCCCGGACGCCGACGCCGCGCTGGCGGCGTTCCAGGCGCTGGCGGCGGAGAACTTCGGCGAGCCAACGGAGGCGGCGCCCGCGCGTCGGCCCGCCAGCGCCGACCGCGTTGAGGGTAAGGTCGTGCTTTATCCCCAGCCGCAGGACAGGGTCTCGCGGGAAACGAGCACCGCCATCGGCCAGCAGCAGCTGCGGCTGAAACGGGCCATCGACCGGACGCTGGAAGACCTTAGCGCGCTGACGACTCTGGCAGAGGCGACGTTTTCCGCCGACATCGCGGCGATCTTCTCCGGGCATCATACCCTGCTCGATGACCCTGATTTATACGCAGCGGCGTGCGACATCATACGCGACGAGCAGTGCAGCGCGGCGTGGGCCTGGCTACAGGTGCTTAGCGATTTAAGCCAACAATATCGCCATCTCGACGATGCTTACCTGCAGGCGCGCTATATTGATATTGAAGATATTTTGCACCGCACGCTGAGTCACCTTAACGAGCGCGATGAAGTGCTGCCGCAGTTTAGCGCGCCTTCGATCCTCGTTGCCGACGATATCTTCCCTTCTACCGTCCTGCAGCTTAACGCAGAGCAGGTGAAGGGGATCTGCCTGCAGGCCGGCAGCGAGCTCTCTCACGGCGCCATTATCGCCCGCCAGGCGGGTATCGCGATGCTTTGCCAGCAGAGCGATGCTCTGACGCTGCAAGATGGCGAGAGCGTCACCCTTGATATTCCCGGCAAACGCGTGATTCGCGGCTAACCTGCCCTAACCTTTCCGCCCCGGAGGCTGTCCCCTCCGGGAACTCGCTTAACTTTCAGGATCCGTTATGTCTCAATTCTTTTTTAATCAGCGCGCCAACCTCGTCAACGAAGTGATTGAAGGAACGATTATCGCCAGCCCGTGGAATAACCTGGCGCGGCTGGAGAGCGATCCCGCCATTCGCGTGGTGGTGCGTCGCGATCTCGACAAAAACAACGTGGCGGTGATCTCCGGCGGCGGTTCCGGTCACGAACCGGCCCACGCGGGCTTTGTCGGTAAAGGCATGCTGACCGCCGCCGTCTGCGGCGATCTGTTTGCCTCGCCGAGCGTCGATGCGGTGCTGACCGCCATCCAGGCCGTGACCGGCGATGCCGGATGCCTGCTGATCGTCAAGAACTATACCGGCGATCGTCTGAATTTCGGCCTCGCCGCGGAGAAAGCGCGCCGTATGGGCTATAACGTCGAGATGCTGATCGTTGGCGATGATATTTCGCTGCCGGATAACAAACATCCGCGCGGCATTGCCGGGACGATTCTGGTGCATAAAGTGGCCGGCTACTTCGCCGAACGCGGCCACAATCTGGCAACCGTGCTGCGCGAAGCGCAGTATGCCGCCAGACATACCTTCAGCCTTGGCCTGGCCCTTTCCAGCTGCCATCTTCCGCAGGACGCGGAAGCGACTCCGCGCCATCATCCGGACCAGGCCGAGCTGGGCATGGGGATCCACGGCGAACCGGGCGCTTCGGTTATCGCCACGCAGAACAGCGCGGAAATCGTTACGCTGATGGTAGAGAAGCTCAGCGCTGCCCTGCCGGAAACCGGCCGCCTGGCGGTGATGATCAATAATCTTGGCGGCGTATCGGTTGCCGAAATGGCGATTTTGACCCGCGAGCTGGCGCATACGCCGCTGCATCAGCGTATCGACTGGCTGATAGGCCCGGCGTCGCTGGTCACCGCGCTGGATATGAAGGGCTTCTCCCTCACCGCCATCGTGCTGGAAGAGAGCATTGAGAAGGCGCTGCTTTCCGCGGTAGAAACCGCCGGCTGGCAGACGCCGGTACAGCCGCGCGCGATCAGCGTGATGCCATCATCGCTGCGCAGTACGCGGGTGGAGTTTGCGCCCTCGGAGAACAGCGAAGTTGCGGGCTACGTGGAACGTGTGACCGGCACGCTGTCCGAGCTTGAAGCAGACCTCAACGCGCTGGATGCCAAAGTCGGCGACGGCGATACCGGCTCCACCTTCGCCGCCGGCGCGCGCGACATCGCCGACTTGCTACAGCGTCGCCAGCTGCCGCTGGCTAACCTCGCCACGCTGTTTGCCCTGATTGGCGAGCGTCTGACGGTGGTGATGGGCGGCTCCAGCGGCGTGCTGATGTCGATTTTCTTTACCGCCGCCGGGCAGAAGCTGGAACAGGGGGCAAGCGTCGCCGAGGCGCTAAACGCAGGGCTGGCGCAGATGAAGTTTTACGGCGGTGCGGATGAAGGCGACCGGACCATGATTGACGCCCTGCAGCCGGCGCTAACGGCGCTGCTGGCCGAACCGGATAACCTGCAGGCGGCTTTCGCCGCGGCGCAGGCGGGCGCGGATCGTACGCTTCACGCCAGCAAAGCGGGCGCCGGGCGCGCATCGTACCTGAACAGCGATAGCCTGCGCGGCAATATGGACCCCGGCGCCCACGCGGTGGCCATGGTGTTTAAAGCGCTGGCGCAGAAATAGCCTCCCTGGCATCTCCCCTGCTCGCGCTGCGCTTAGCAGGGCTACGGGGAAATAATGCCTCTGCGCACTCTGCTCCCAGGGGCGGCATAAAGCGCCTGCCCGGGCTACGGGTTTATAGCCGCCTGTGGATCGGTAGCCCGGACAGATGCGCAGCCTCGCCTCCGGGAAAATCACCGCGCAGTACTCTTTCGTAGCCCGGGTAAGGCACCAGCCGCAACCCGGGGTTTCTACGCGCTTATTTGCTGTGCCAGTAGGCCTGCGAACGCACCAGCTGCGGATCAATCTCTTCGCCTTCAAAGCGCGCCAGCAGCGACTTCACCACCGCGCCTTCCCCGGTCAGCCAGATAAAATAATCGTCCGCCGGAACCACCACCTGTGCCAACCGTTCGGCCACTGCGGCTGGGTTATGTCCCACCACCCACTCGATATGAAAACCATCGAGATCGGTCAGGTAATCTTGATAAGACTCATCGCCAATGGTGACGATCGCCGTGACCTGCGGGCGCGTCGGAAGCTGCTGCAATGCCAGCAGACGGCGGCGCAGCGCGGGCATGCCTGACTCATCGGTCACATACAGCTGCCAGGCGTAATCTTCCGGCACCACCAGCGAACCGCGCGGCCCGCCGATCACCAGCTTATCGCCCGTTTTCGCCGCCAGCGCCCAGCTGCTGGCAATACCGCCATCGTGAATAAAAAAGTCGTACGCCAGCTCATGACGCCCGGCGTCGTACAGCGGCGTATAGTCGCGGGTCGCCGGACGCACGCCATCGCCCCAGTTAATGCCTTCATCCGTCACCTCCGGCGGCGTGAACGCAGCGCCCGCGGCCGGGAAAAAGAGCTTGGTGTGGTCGTCAAAACCCTGGGAAACAAAGCCTTCCAGTGCCTCTCCGCCCAGCACGACACGCTGGAATGCGCTGCCGATACGCTCGACGCGCAATACGGTTAACTCACGGAAGCGCAGTTCATTACGTACGCGCTGCGGGTATTTAGGGTGTCTGGTCGTTGTCATCTTTCATCGCCTTGGTGAACGGAATAGATATATCTAAAAATCATGCAAATGATAATGATTGCCATTAAAAAAGAATGCAAGCATTTTTTGATATAGTCATATAAAAACGCCACAAAAGCCAAAAACCAAAATTAAAACGTTAAATATCAATTAAATAAAAAATAAACTCACTACTGTATTGCTACTTTATTAATTTTAGATATAAATTAGATATATCAAACAATCACAGGAACAAAACATGAGACACCATCACGAAGAAGGCCGTGGCCCACGCGGACGCCACGGGGAACATAGCGAACACGGCGAGCACGGTCGCAGAGGCGGCGGACGCCGGCAGCGCTTCTTTGGTCACGGCGAGCTGCGCCTGGTGATTCTGGACATCCTCACCCGCAATGCCAGCCACGGTTACGAACTGATTAAAGAGATCGAAACTCTGACCCAGGGCAACTACAGCCCGAGCCCCGGCGTCATCTACCCGACGCTCGATTTACTTCAGGATCAGGGATTAATCAGCGTGGCCGACGAAAACGGCCGCAAAAAAATCGCCATTACCGCTGAAGGCAGTCAGCTGCACGCGGAAAACCTGGAGCAGCTGGAGCATATTCAGACCAGGCTGCAGGCGCGCATGGTGGGCTGTGAACTGCGTAAAAATCCGCAGATGAAGCGCGCGCTGGAGAATTTTAAGGCGGTACTGGATTTAAGGGTTAACCAGCAGGAAATAACCGAAGCTCAGCTAAAGCAGATCGTCGGCGTCATTGACCGCGCGGCAATGGAAATCTCCCAGCTCGACTAGCCCTCTGCCCCATCGCCGGGCAGCCTGCACCGCCGCGAAGCACGCGGCGGGACCCCTTCTGCGCATGGTTTCACGCCTTCAGGAGTAAAACATGCCAATAATTTCGCGATAAGATTAAATTTTGCTCAACCGCAATTTCACGTTGCGTTTATCCCGATTTTCCTGGCCCGCGCCGAAGTGGCGTAATCCCTGCAATACTTAATTCAGTATCATGTGATACGCCCCGCCCAGGAGCATATTTTGAACAGATTACCTTCCAGCGCATCGGCTCTGGCCTGCAGCGCACACGCACTGAATCTCATTGAGAAGCGAACGCTCGATCATGAGGAGATGAAATCACTTAACCAGGAGGTCAGGGAATACTTTAAAGAGCATGTGAACCCGGGGTTTTTAGCGTATCGAAAATCGGTCACTGCTGGCGGGGATTACGGAGCCGTAGAGTGGCAAGCGGGAGGGTTAAATACGCTTGTCGACACTCAGGGACAGGAGTTTATCGACTGCCTGGGTGGGTTTGGGATTTTTAATGTAGGGCACCGTAATCCAGTTGTCGTTTCCGCCGTCGAAAATCAGCTCGCTAAACAACCCCTTCATAGTCAGGAACTGCTGGACCCGCTGCGGGCCATGCTGGCTAAAACCCTGGCGGCCTTAACGCCGGGCAAACTGAAATACAGCTTCTTTAGCAACAGCGGTACCGAATCGGTGGAAGCGGCGTTAAAGCTGGCGAAGGCTTATCAGTCTCCGCGCGGCAAGTTTACCTTCGTCGCCACCAGCGGCGCGTTTCACGGTAAGTCGCTGGGCGCGCTTTCGGCCACCGCGAAATCGACTTTCCGTAAGCCTTTTATGCCGCTGCTGCCGGGATTCCGTCACGTGCCTTTTGGCGATATCAATGCGATGCGCACGCTGCTGAGCGAGTGCAAAAAGACCGGCGATGACGTCGCGGCGGTGATCCTTGAGCCTATTCAGGGCGAAGGCGGGGTGATTCTGCCGCCGCCGGGCTATCTGCCCGCGGTGCGCAAGCTGTGCGATGAGTTTGGCGCGCTGCTGATCCTCGATGAAGTGCAAACCGGCATGGGGCGCACCGGCAAGATGTTCGCCTGCGAGCATGAAAACGTCCAGCCGGACATTCTGTGCCTTGCCAAAGCGCTGGGCGGCGGCGTCATGCCGATTGGCGCAACGGTCGCCACCGAAGAGGTATTCTCGGTGCTGTTCGATAACCCGTTCCTGCATACCACCACGTTCGGCGGCAACCCGCTGGCCTGCGCGGCGGCGCTGGCGACCATCAATGTGCTGCTGACGCAAAACCTGCCCGCGCAGGCGGAGCAGAAAGGCGACATGCTGCTGGACGGCTTCCGCCAGCTGGCCCGCGAATATCCGGATCTGGTGAATGACGTGCGCGGCAAAGGTATGCTGATGGCCATTGAGTTTGTCGATAACGAAATCGGCTATGACTTTGCCAGCGAGATGTTCCGCCAGCGCGTACTGGTAGCCGGAACGCTCAACAACGCAAGGACGATCCGCATAGAACCGCCGCTGACGCTGACCCTTGAGCAGTGTGAACAGGTGCTAAAAGCGGCCCGCCTGGCGCTGGCGGCGCTGCGGGTGTCGGTGGAAGAGGCGTAGTGACCTGCCCTCTCCCTCACAGGGAGAGGGCATTGCGTTATACCACCCGCACGCCAGCAGGCATCGCCCTTTCCGGCGTAAGCAGTACGCTTTCGCTGCCATCGTCGGTTTCGGCGCAAAGCAGCATGCACTCCGAGGTTTCACCGCGCATTTTGGCTTTCGCCAGATTACACAGGACCACGACCGTTTTTCCCAGCAGCTCTTCTTCGCTGTAGTACGGCACGAGGCTGGTTACCGTCTGCAGCGTGCGATCGCCAACGTCAATCCGGGCAATATAGAGCTTGTCGGCATTCTCATGTCGTTTTACCGCCACAATTTTTCCCGTACGCATTTCCAGTCTGGCAAAATCAGCATAAAGCACCGTTTCCATCTTGCACCCCTCAAGTAAAATTTTAGTAAAAGATAACAAATGTCGGCGAGGTTTCCGCATAATAGTGCGAAGAATGTTAGATTCATCACTCTTTTGCGCGCTGGAAACGCTGCGGCGGGGATGAATAATACGGCGGAAATTTACTGAAAAGAGATGCAGCTGCCCGCGCTTGCTTTACAATGGTTTGCGTCGATGGGGCAACGTCAGATAAGGAAAACAATGGCCACACTAAAAGATATCGCGACCGAAGCAGGCGTTTCACTGGCGACGGTTTCCCGCGTTTTAAACGACGACCCCACTCTGAACGTGAAAGAAGAGACAAAACATCGCATTCTTGAGGTGGCGGAAAAGCTGGAATATAAAAGTACCAGCTCGCGTAAGGCTCAGGTTCACACCGTCGGCCACCACCATATTCTGGCCATCTACAGCTACCAGCAGGATCTGGAAATCAACGATCCTTACTATCTGGCGATCCGCCACGGCATCGAAACGCAATGCGAAAAGCTCGGTATCGAGTTGACCAACTGCTACTTTAACAACGCGCTACCCGAGCTGAAAAAAGTGACCGGCGTTCTGATTGTCGGCCAGCCTTCGCGGGCGATTCGCGACGCCGCCACGGCGTTAACCGACAACGTCTGCTTTATTGATTTCCATGAACCCGGCAGCAGCTATGACGCCGTCGACATCGATCTGGTGCGCATCGCCAAAGAAGTTATCAACTTTTTTATCGCCCAGGGTGCGCGACGTATCGGCTTTATTGGTGGCCAGGATGAGCCGGGTAAAGCCGACATCCGCGAAGTGGCCTTCGTCGAATATGGCCGCCTGAAGGGAGTGGTTTCGGAAGAAGATATCTGGCGCGGCGGGTTTTCCAGCTCCTCCGGCTATGAGCTGGCAAAAACGATGCTGGCAAAGGCGGATTTCCCCACCGCGCTGTTCGTCGCGTCAGACTCTATTGCCATCGGCGTGCTGCGCGCCATTCATGAACGCGGTCTCTCGATCCCGGAAGATATCTCGCTCATTAGCGTTAACGATATCCCCACCGCGCGTTTTACCTTTCCGCCGCTCTCCACGGTGCGCATTCATTCAGAAATGATGGGCAGCCAGGGCGTCAACCTGCTGGTTGAGAAAGCCCGCGATGGCCGCGCGCTGCCGCTAAACGTCTTTGTCCCCAGCGTGCTTAAGCTGCGCGGTACCACCCGCTAATCCCGTTTCTGGCGCTGAATCCTCTGCGCCCGGCTCCCGGGGGCGGCGCTTGACGCGCCTTGCCCGGGCTACGGGTTCACCACCGCCTGCCAAACGGCAGCCCGGACAGATGCGCAGCATCGCCTCCGGGAATGTCCCCTTCCCGATGCCAACCACAGGCGCCCGGTCACGCTCATTTTGTGATCGAGTTAAAGTAAATCGCTCCCGGTGATTTTATTTAGTAAAAGTTTTACTAAAATAACTTCTATCCGTTTAGTCCGTTCAGGGAGGCGATATGAATCGCTGGGAAAATCTTCAACTCACTCATGAAAACCGGCTGCCTCCGCGCGCCTATTTCTTCTCTTACGATTCGCAGGCCCAGGCGCGAACCTTCGCCCGTGAAATCAGCAGCCGCTTTTTGTCCCTTAGCGGACAGTGGAACTTCCGCTTCTTTAACAACCCGCTGCGGGTGCCGGAAGCGTTCACCTCGCAGTACATGAGCGACTGGGGACCGATCACCGTACCGGGAATGTGGCAGATGGAAGGCCACGGCCAGCTACAGTACACCGACGAAGGCTTTCCCTTCCCGATTGACGTTCCCTACGTGCCGACCGACAACCCTACCGGCGCCTATCAGCGAATCTTTACCCTCAGCGAGGGCTGGCAGGGCCAGCAGACCCTGATTAAATTTGATGGCGTCGAAACTTATTTTGAAGTGTACGTTAACGGTCAGTACATCGGTTTCAGCAAAGGCAGCCGCCTGACGGCAGAGTTTGATATTAGTCACGCGGTAAAAACCGGCGACAACCTGCTTTGCGTGCGCGTCATGCAGTGGGCGGACTCCACCTATATAGAAGATCAGGATATGTGGTGGTCGGCGGGTATTTTCCGCGACGTGTATCTGGTGGGCAAAAACCCGCTTCACGTCCAGGACTTCACTTTGCGCACCGATTTTAACGATGACTACATCGACGCCACGCTCTCCTGCCAGCTGGTGCTGGAAAATCTCGATGCGCAGCCGGGCGCTGCGACGCTGGAATACGCGCTGTTCGACGGCGAAAAGGCGCTGTATGAAGGCACAACGCAGCGCCTGACCGTCAGCGAGCAGTTGAACGTCGACTTTGCGATCGACGTGAAGGCGCCGCAGCAGTGGTCGGCGGAAAACCCGTACCTCTATCACCTGGTGATGACGCTGAAAAACGACGTCGGAGAGATTATCGAAGTCATTCCGCAGCGCGTCGGCTTTCGCGATATCAAAGTGCGCAACGGCCTGTTCTACATCAATAACCGCTACGTAATGCTGCACGGTGTTAATCGTCACGACAACGACCATCTGAAGGGCCGCGCCGTGGGGATGGATCGCGTTGAGAAAGATCTGCTGCTGATGAAGCAGCACAATATCAACTCGGTACGTACCGCCCACTATCCCAACGACCCGCGTTTCTATGAGATGTGCGACATTTACGGCCTGTTCGTGATGGCGGAAACCGATGTCGAATCCCACGGCTTCGCCAACGTCGGCAACCTGAGCGCCATCACCGATGACCCAGAATGGGAGCATATTTACGTTGAGCGGATCGTCCGCCACGTCCATGCGCAGAAAAACCATCCGTCGATCGTCATCTGGTCGCTGGGCAACGAGTCCGGCTACGGCTGCAACATTCGCGCGATGTATCACGCCGCGAAAGCAATCGATGATACCCGGCTGGTGCATTACGAAGAGGATCGCGACGCGGAGGTGGTGGATATCATCTCCACCATGTATACCCGCGTGCCGCTGATGAACGAATTCGGGGAATATCCGCATGCCAAGCCGCGGATTATCTGCGAATACGCCCATGCGATGGGCAACGGTCCCGGCGGGCTGAGCGAATATCAGAACGTGTTCTATCAACATGACAGTATTCAGGGCCACTATGTATGGGAGTGGTGCGATCACGGAATCCAGGCCACCGACGACAGCGGCGCGGTGTGGTACAAATTCGGCGGCGACTACGGTGACTATCCCAATAACTACAACTTCTGCCTCGACGGGCTGATTTTCTCCGATCAGACGCCTGGACCCGGGCTCAGAGAGTACAAGCAGGTTATCGCCCCGGTAAAAGTTCAGGCGACCGACATCGCCCGCGGCGCGCTGCGCATCGACAATAAGTTCTGGTTCTCGACCCTGGATGACTACACCCTGCGCGTGGAAGTGCGCGCCGAGGGGACTACGCTTGCCAGCCAGCAGCTTAAGGTGCGCGATCTTGCGCCAAACAGCGGCCGCGATATCACTATCGACCTGCCGGAGCTGGACGATCGCGAAACCTTCGTCAACATCATAGTGACCAAAGATTCCCGTACGCCATACAGCGAAGCCAACCACCCAATCGCCGTCTACCAGTTCCAGCTCAAAGAGCAGACCGCAGCAAAAACACCGCTGATTAACACCAGCGCCACCTCGCTGCGCATTGCCGATGAACGTCTGAGCTACAGCATCACCGGGCACAACTTCCGCGTAGTGTTCTCGAAAGTCAGCGGCAAACTGAGCGAATGGCAGGTGAACGGCGTAGACCAGGTGACCCGTGAGCCGAAGATTAACTTCTTCAAGCCAATGATTGATAACCACAAGCAGGAATACGAGGGGCTGTGGCAGCCCAATCATCTGCAAATTATGCAGGAGCATCTGCGCGCATTCAGCGCCGAGCAGCGCGGCGATACGGTGATTATCACCGCCCGCAGCATCATCGCCCCGCCGGTTTTCGATTTCGGCATGCGCTGCACCTATCGCTGGCAGATTACCCCGCAGGGGCATATCAACGTTGAGCTTGCGGGCGAACGTTACGGCGACTATCCGCACATCGTGCCGTGCATCGGTTTTATGCTGGGCATTAACGCTCAGTTTGAACAGGTGGATTACTACGGTCGCGGTCCCGGCGAAAACTACGCCGACAGCCAGCAGAGCAACATCATTGACCTCTGGCGCACCACCGTGGACGACATGTTCGTGAACTATCCGTTCCCGCAGAACAACGGCAACCGGCAGCACGTCCGCTGGGCCGCGTTTACCGACCGTCACGGCAGCGGTCTGATGGTGGTCCCGCGCGATCCGCTCAACATCAGCGCCTGGCACTATACGGCGGAGAATCTGCACGCCGCGCAGCACTGTAACGAACTGCACCGCAGCGATGACATCACCCTGAATATCGACGCCCAACTGCTCGGCCTGGGCTCTAACTCCTGGGGGAGCGAGGTGCTGGATAGCTGGCGGGTGTGGCTCAAACCGTTCAACTATGGCTTTACGCTGCTGCCGCTGGAAGGCGGGAGCGCTTCCTCGCAGACGCTGGCGAATCATAGCTTTGGCGCCGGTTTCTTTTCCTCCAATTCACACAGCGAGGCTGAAAAATGAGAATTCTCGATAACTTAGAACAGTTTAAGCAAATTTATTACAGTGGGCGTAAATGGCAGCGCTGCGTAGAAGCGATTAATAACATCGACAATATTCGGCCCGGGGTGGCCCACTCTATCGGCGATTCACTCTCCTATCGCGTGGCAAGCGACAGCACCACGGATGCGCTGTTCGTTGGCAACCGCCGCTATTTCGAGGTGCATTACTACCTTCAGGGTCAGCAAAAAATTGAGTTTGCCGCCAAAGAGCAGCTGCAGACCGTGGCCTGCTATCGCGATGAAACCGACCGTGAATATCTCAAAGGCATCGGTGAAACCGTGCAGGTTCACGAAGGTCAGATGGTGATTTGCGACACCCATGAAGCCTATCGCTTTATCTGCGACTCGCCGGTCAAAAAGGTGGTGCTCAGAGTAACTATCGAAGACGGCTACTTCCTGAATAAGTAAGCCCGCGTGAAGCAAGATGAGGCCAGCGGATCGACGCGCTGGCCTTCCCGGTCCCAGCCCTCAATGCGGGCCAGATAATTTTTCGGAGGACTTATGTCCGAATCAGTTCGAGCCAAAATAGGTAAATTCGCCCTGCTGTCGATGGCGTTTGCCGCCGTATTTAACGTACGAAATATTGTTAATAACAACATCGAGTTAGGGCTCAGCTCTGCCCCTATCTTTCTGTTTGCGACGGTGGTCTATTTTATTCCGTTTGTGTTTATCATCGCCGAATTCGTGTCAGCGAATAAGAATTCCGAATCAGGTATGTACGCCTGGCTGAAGCAGCCTTTAGGTACCCGCGCGGCCTATCTCGGCTCGTTCCTGTACTGGTTTGTGAATCTGTTCTTTTTCCTGTCGCTGCTGCCGAACGTGGTGGCCTACGCCTCGTACGCCATTATGGGTTACGCCATTCCTTTCTCGCCGATGGTCACGTCGCTGATCTCTATCGTCCTGTTCGCCATGGCCACCCACATTTCCACTAAAGGCGCGACCTGGCTGGGGAAAATCTCCGAATGCGTGGCGTATGGCGTCTTCGCGCTATTTGCGATTTACGTGGTCGGCGCTTTTACCGCGCTGGGCGCGGGCCATGTCCCCGCGCAGCCGATTACGCTGCACGCCATGGCGCCTACCATTAACTGGGCGACGCTGGGGATCATGTGCTGGATTTTCCAGGCGGCAGGCGGGGCTGAAACCGTCGCCGCGTACCTGAACGACACCAAAGGTGGGCAGAAATCGTTTATTAAAGTCATCATCACCGCCGGGATCCTGATTGGCGGCATGTACGCGCTGGGCTCTTTGCTGGTCAACGTCTTTGTGGCACGTGAAGATCTGACCTATGCGGCCGGCATGGTGGAAATCTTCACCGGCCTCGGCGCCTATTTCCATATTTCAGAAGCGCTGATGGGCCGCTTCGTCGGCATCATTCTGTTTATCGCCATTTTCGGCAGCATGATGATGTGGACCGCCGCACCGGTAAAAATTCACTTCTCTGAAATTCCTGCCGGCATCTATGGCAAAAAAACCACCGAGCTGAACGTCCACGGTGTACCGGTGCGCGCCGCCTGGTGGCAATTTGTCTTCGTCTTTCTGATGCTCATCGTGAACGGTTTCGGCTCCGCCAGCGTTCAGCAAATGATGAACACCGCTATCAACCTGACCGCGGGTACCGCGATGCTACCGCCGCTGTTTATCATGGCCGCCTACTTTGTTTTCCGCTGGAAACACGACGACACGCCGCGCGACTTCCGCATGGGTTCAAGAAAGGTTGGGATGGCCGTGGTGTCGATGCTGATGGTGATTTTCCTGGTCAGCATGACCGCCTCGGCTTTCCCGCCGGGGGTCGATCTGGTGAATGCCTTCTTCATTAACGTCTTTATGACCGCAGTCTTCTCCGGACTCGCGTGGTGGTGGATAACCCGCTTTGAGAAAAAACAGCGCAAGAACCAACAAACCCCCCTGAAATCAGCGGCAAATACGGTGAAATAAGCCACCGTTGCTCCCGCCAGCGGCATATCCCCTGGCGGGATTTTTTTACCCACAAGCCACGCTCTGTCGCCCGACCATTTTCGTGATCGAGTTAAAGCAATTCATTTTTACCGCTTTTATTTACTAAATATTTTACTAAAATTAACCACAATACTTAACTACCTCTACCCTATAAACAACACAATCCCCTTCGGCCATTCTCTGAAGGACAATGTGTGGAGATGTGTTATGTCTGATATCAAACGTAATACCATCGGCAAGTTCGGCCTGCTGTCCCTGACCTTCGCCGCCGTCTTCAGTTTTAACAACGTGATCAATAACAATATTGAGCTGGGGCTGGCATCGGCGCCGATGTTCTTCCTCGCGACCCTGCTCTACTTCGTTCCTTTCTGTCTGATCATCGCGGAATTCGTTTCGCTGAATAAAAACTCCGAAGCGGGGGTTTATGCCTGGGTGAAAAGCTCGCTGGGTGGACGTTGGGCTTTTATTACCGCCTATACCTACTGGTTTGTGAATCTGTTCTTTTTTACCTCGCTGCTGCCGAGGGTCATCGCGTATGCCTCCTACGCCTTCCTCGGCTACGAGTACATTCTGACCCCCGTCGCCACCACGATGTTGAGCATGGCGCTGTTCGCCCTGTCGACCTGGGTGTCCACCAACGGCGCAAAAATGCTGGGTCCTATTACCTCGGTGACCTCGTCGTTAATGCTGCTGCTGACGCTCTCCTACATTCTGCTTTCCGGCAGCGCGCTGGTGGGCGGTATTCAGCCGGCGGATCCGATTACCGTGGATGCGATGATCCCGAACTTCAACTGGGCATTCCTCGGCATCACCACCTGGATTTTTATGGCGGCCGGCGGGGCGGAGTCCGTCGCGGTGTACGTCAATGACGTGAAAGGCGGATCGAAATCATTCGTTAAGGTCATCATCCTCGCCGGGATCGTGATTGGCGTGCTGTACTCCATTTCCTCGGTGCTGATCAACGTGTTTATCAGCAGCAAAGAGCTGAAATATACCGGCGGATCGGTTCAGGTCTTCCACGGCATGGCGGTCTGGTTTGGCCTGCCGGAAATCGTGGTCAACCGTTTTGTCGGCCTGGTCTCCTTCACCGCCATGTTTGGTTCGTTATTAATGTGGACCGCGACGCCGGTCAAAATCTTTTTCTCCGAAATCCCGGCCGGCATATTTGGTAAAAAAACCGTCGAGCTCAATCAAAACGGCGTACCGGCGCGCGCGGCGTGGATCCAGTTCCTGATTGTAATTCCGCTGATGATTATCCCGATGATGGGCTCCAGCACCGTGCAGGATTTAATGAACACCATCATCAACATGACCGCCGCCGCCTCAATGCTGCCGCCGCTGTTTATCATGCTGGCGTACCTCAACCTGCGCCGCAGGCTCGATCATCTGCCGCGCGATTTTAAAATGGGCTCACGCACCACCGGCATTACGGTGGTCTCGATGCTGATTGTTATTTTCGCCATCGGCTTCGTCGCCTCAACCTTTCCCACCGGCGGCAATATTCTGACCATTATTTTCTATAACGTCGGTGGCATTGTTATCTTCCTCGGATTTGCGTGGTGGAAATACAGTAAATACGTTAAGGGATTAACGGTAGAAGAAAAAAGAATTGAAGCGGCGCCGGCTTCCGACGCGTCATAAGCCATTTTCCCTAAAATAATAAATTACAATATCTCTTAATAATGCGATGAAAAAGAAGAACTTAATTTACGGGGCGCTTGCCGCTCTGGCCTTCTGCACACCTGCCGTAGCGGCTGATGTTGCTCACCCGGCGGAACATGATGACATGAAAACGCCTGAACTGAGCGCCACTTCCTATCGTTTTTACGGTGAACTGGGGGTCGGCGGATATATGGATTTAGAAGGCGAAGATAAACATAAATATAGCGATGGCACCTATATTGAAGGCGGGCTGGAAATAAAGCACGGCAGCTGGTTTGGCTTAATTTATGGCGAAGGCTGGACGGTCCAGGCCGATCGTCAGGGGAATGCCTGGGTACCGGATCACGGCTGGGGCGGATTCGAAGGCGGAATAAACCGCCTCTACGGCGGATATAAAACCGATAGCAGCACCGAGATTATGCTCAGCCTGCGCCAGGATTCATCGCTCGACGATCTGCAGTGGTGGGGCGATTTCACACCCGACCTCGGCTACGTGATCCCCAATACCCGCGATATCATGTACGCGCTCAAGGTGCAGAACCTGGCGGGAGATTTTCGCTACAGCGTGACCGCCACGCCCGCCGGGCACCACGATGAAGGCAAAGCGTGGCTCCATTTCGGCAAATACGACCGCTACGACGATAAATATACCTATCCGGCGATGGTCAACGGCTACGTCCAGTACGATATTGCCGAAAAGGTCACCTGGATGAACGGTCTTGAGCTGACCGACGGTACCGGTCAGCTCTTGTTAACCGGTATTCTCACTCCCAACCTCGCCGCCCGCGCCTGGCATCATACCGGGCGCGCCAGGGGAAAAGACGTGCCGGGAACGGAGACCGGCTTTATGGCCAGCGCCATGTATGAAGCGCTCAAGGGCGTGTATCTCTCCACCGCCTATAGCTACGCCAAACACCGCCCGGATCGCGCTGCCGAGGAAACCACCTCGTTTATGCAGTTCGGCGTCTGGTACGAGTACGGCGGCGGACGTTTTGCCACCGCTGCGGACAGCCGCTTCTACATGAAAAACGCCTCCGGCGACCCGAGCGATCAGGTTTTCCTGATGCAATATTTCTACTGGTAAAAAGGGATATCAATACCGTGAAAATCATCACCACTCTGACGCCGCTGGCCTGCGCCCTGCTGATAAGCTTTTCCGCCCACGCGCTCACTGCGGATGACTTTAAAAATGTTATCAACCGCAGCGGCGCGCCGCAGGCGATGCAGGATTTTGATAACGATGACCACCAGCGCTTCAACCCGTTTTTCGATTTGGGCGCATGGCATGGGCATCTGCTGCCTGATGGTCCGGCCACCATGGGCGGATTTCCCGGACCCGCGCTGCTCACCGAGGAGTACATCAACTTTATGGCGACCCATTTCGATCGCCTGACGGTATACCAGAACGGCAAAAAAGTCGCCTTCACCATGCAGGCCTGGAGCCTGCCCGGGGCGCTGGTGCAAACGCTCTCCGCGCCCGGCGTACAGATCGAGATGACCCTGCGCTTTGCCAGCGCGCACACCTCTTTACTGGAGACTAAAATCACCAGCAGCGGTCCGCTTAAGCTGGTCTGGGACGGCGAGCTGCTGGAGAAGCTCTCCGCCAAAGAGGGGAAACCGCAGTCAACGCAAACCATCGACCAGGCCTTCCCGGACTATCAGCGCCGCCTGAGCGCGACCCACGACGGCCTGACGGTCAGCTTCGGTAAAGTCCGTTCCGCATCGGATTTAATGACCTCCGGCGAATCGCAGTATCAGATCCATCGCTCCCTGCCGACGGTCACCCAAATCGACGGCCATCGATTCACCAGCAGCGCGCAAATCAACGGCTCGACCACGCTCTATACCACCTACTCGCACCTGCTTAACGCCGAGCAGGTGCGCCTTGAGAAAGCGCAAATCCGCGATATTCTGGCGCGACCGGCGCACTATCTGCGCGCTTCCGAGGCGCGCTGGAACGGCTATCTGCAAAAGGGGCTGACCAATCCTGATGCTACGGCGCAGCAAACCCGGGTGGCGGTAAAAGCGATCGAAACCCTTAACGGTAACTGGCGCGCGCCGGGCGGCGCCGTTAAGCACAACACCGTCACGCCATCGGTAACCGGGCGCTGGTTCTCCGGCAACCAGACCTGGCCGTGGGATACCTGGAAGCAGGCCTACGCCATGGCCCATTTCAACCCGGAGATAGCGAAAGAGAACATCCGCGCCGTCTTCTCCTGGCAGATTGCCGCCGACGATAAAGTGCGGCCGCAGGATGCCGGGTTCATTCCGGATCTGATCGCCTGGAACCTGAGCCCGGAACGCGGCGGCGACGGCAGCAACTGGAACGAGCGAAATACCAAACCGAGCCTGGCGGCCTGGTCGGTGATGGAAGTCTATAACGTCACCAAAGATAAAGCCTGGCTGGCGGAGATGTATCCGAAGCTGGTGGCCTACCATGACTGGTGGCTGCGCAACCGCGACCACAACGGCAACGGCGTACCGGAGTACGGCGCGACCCGCGATAAAGCGCACAACACCGCCGATGGCGCGATGCTGTTTACCGTGAAAAAGGGCGATAAAGAACGGACGCTTTCCGGCCTGAAAACCTACGAGCAGGTGACGGCGAAGGGCGATTACGACAGCCTGGAGATCCCGGCACAGGTGGCCGCCTCCTGGGAGTCGGGGCGCGACGACGCGGCGGTCTTCGGCTTTATCGATAAAGATCAGCTGGATAAATACATCGCCGGCGGCGGCAAACGCAGCGACTGGACGGTGAAATTTGCTGAAAACCGGGATAAAAGCGGCAATCTGCTCGGCTATTCGCTGCTGCAGGAGTCGGTCGATCAGGCCAGCTACATGTACAGCGACAACCACTATCTGGCGGAAATGGCGACCCTTCTCGGCAAGCCGGAGGAGGCAAAACGCTACCGGGCGCTGGCGCAAAAGCTCGCCGACTATATCAACACCTGCATGTTCGACCCGCAGAGCAAATTCTATTATGACATTCGCATTGAAGCGCAGCCGCTGGCAAACGGCTGTGCCGGTAGGCCGATCGTCGAGCGCGGCAAAGGGCCGGAGGGCTGGTCGCCGCTGTTCAACGGCGCGGCCACTCAGGCGCATGCCGATGACGTCATTTCGGTGATGCTGGACGCCAAAGAGTTCAACACTTTCGTACCGCTGGGTACCGCCGCATTAACGAATCCGGCGTTTGGCGCGGATATTTACTGGCGCGGCCGCGTGTGGGTGGACCAGTTCTGGTTCGGTCTGAAAGGGATGGAGCGCTATGGCCACCGCGAAGAGGCGCTGCAGCTGGCGGACGCCTTCTTCAGGCACGCCCGGGGGTTAACCTCCGATGGCCCGATTCAGGAGAACTACAATCCGCTCACCGGTGCTCAGCAGGGGGCGCCAAACTTCTCCTGGAGCGCGGCGCATCTGTACATGCTGTATAACGAGTTTTTCCGTAAGTAGCTACGATGTCCCCTCACCCCGCCGGGGTGAGGGTTCGTCTTACACCTCGGGCAGCAGGCCGATAAAGCTGCGCTTCTGCCGCGGCTGCGACATCAGCGCCTCCAGCTTCGCCACGCAGGCCAGATAGTGCGGGGTTTTCTTGTGCGCCAGCACCGCGTCATCGTCGATATAGGCTTCATAGATAAAAAAGCGCGTCTTCACCTCCGGGTCCTGCAGGACGTCAAAGCGCAGATTGCCCGGCTCCTGCAGCGCCCCTTCGTGGTTGGCGCGGAATACCTCAAGAAACTCGTCGACCCGTTCCGGTTTGATATTGATTTCCACCAGCGTTACGTTCATTGCAGCTCTCCCTGTTTTTCCTCCTGCCAGAACTGATACGCCTCGCGGGCGCTTAAGTTCTCATGCACCACTTTTTTCACCGCCTTCAGCATCGCGCGCGGCGCGCTGGACTGGAAGATATTGCGCCCCATATCGACGCCGGAAGCCCCCTGGTCGATCGCCCGCCAGCACATCTCCAGCGCCTCCTGCTCCGGCAGCTTTTTGCCCCCGGCGATGACGATCGGCACCGGGCAACTGGCGGTCACTTTCTCAAAGCCTTCCTCAACAAAGTAGGTTTTCACGAACTGCGCCCCCATTTCGGCGGCAATGCGGCTGGCAAGCGAGAAGTAGCGGGCGTCGCGGGCCATCTCTTTACCCACCCCGGTTACCGCCAGCACCGGCATACCGTAGCGGTTGCCGGCGTCCACCAGCTTGATGATGTTGTTGATTGACTGATGCTCATGTTCGCTGCCGATATAGACCTGCGCCGCCACCGCGCAGACGTTCAGGCGCAGCGCGTCCTCCATCGCCACCGCCACGCACTCATTGGAAAGTTCGCTGAGGATCGAGTTGCCGCCGGAAGCGCGCAGCACCACCGGTTTGTTGGTCGCCGCCGGCACCTGACTGCGCAGTACGCCGCGGGTGCACATCAGCACGTCGGTCTCTTCGAACAGCGGTGCAATAGAGAGATCGATACGCTCCAGCCCGGTGGTCGGCCCCTGAAAATAGCCGTGGTCGAACGCCAGCATCACCGTACGGTTGCTCTGCGGGTTGAAGATACGCGCCAGCCGCGACTGCATCCCCCACTCCAGCGACCCGCAGCCCTTCAGCGTATAGAGCGTATTCTGCTGCGGACGGTCTAAGCCGAAGTTTTTTCCCTCTTTGATATCGTCTAAATCAGCCATCTCATTCTCCATCAGAAATCGTAGTTATTGATATTCTCTTTGGTGAACACCACCCGCTCCGGCAGCAGCACGATGCCGTTGCCTTTCGCTTCATACTGATAGCCCTGCACGCTGTTGGGCTCGACTTTAAGGGCGCCGAGATCTTTCACATCAACGCTGTCGCCGACGTTAAGATCGCCCTTTTTCAGCAGACGATCGGCGACGTTAACCGCGATCTTGCCCTGCTGCACCACGTCCCACAGGCCGAAGGCTTTTACCGTGCCGCGCTCCACGTAGGGGCGCATCACGTTCGGGGTACTAAAGCCGACGATCGCCACGCCCTGGCGCTTAAGGTTTTCCGCCGCCTGGGCAGCCGCCGGAAGCGCGTTGGCGTCCGGAGCGATAATGGCGTCGAGATCCGGGTACGCTTTTAAGATCCCCTCGGCGGTTTGCAGCGATTTAGTGGCGTCGTTATAGCCAAACTGGGTGGTCACCACTTCCCACTGCGGATGCGCTTTTTCGATTTTGGCCTTCGCCTCTTTCACCCATTGGTTCTGATCGGTCACCGTCGGGCTGGAGTAGAAAAACGCCACTTTGGCGCCAGGCTTCGTCACCTGTTTTTCCGCCATCTCCACCAGCAGGCCGCCGAGCTGCTGCGGCGTCCCCTGGTTGATATAGATGCTGCGGCACTCCGGTTTGGTATCGGAATCCCAGGTCAGGACCTTGACCCCGCGCTGCATCGCCCGCTTCAGCGCCGGGCACAGGCCGTCCGGCGATACGGCGGAGACGATAATCGCGTTGTAGCCCTAGTTGACGAAGTTGTTGATCAGCTGCACCTGGCCGGAGACGCTCGGTTCGGTCGGGCCGTCGTAGGTGACGTCCACGCCGAGCGCTTTGCCCGCCTCTTTCGCGCCGTTGCCGCCGCTGGTAAAGAACCCGACGCCGACCAGCTTAGGAATAAAGGCGATGCGGTCCGCCGCCTGGGTCGATGCCATACCCAGCGCCATCGCCAGCACGATCAGTTTTGTTTTCATTTTATGCTCCGATTGTTTTACGCGAGAAAAGACGCCGCCAGCTCATCCGCACCCATTCACGGTGCAGGCTCAGCGAACGCCCCATCACCACCACAACCAACAGCGCCCCTGACAGCGCGCTCGACACCTGGTTGGGGATGCCGACCATTTGCAAACCTTGTTGTAAATAGCCCACCAGCAGCGCGGCCAGCGCCGTGCCGACGATCGAGCCGGAACCGCCGTAGATATTGGCCCCGCCGAGCACCGCGGCGGTCAGCGCCGGCATCAGCAGGTCGCGGCCTAAATCCGAGCGCGCCGAGCCGAAATAGGAGACCATCACCAGCGCCGCCACCGCCGACGCCACGCCCACCAGGCCATACAGCACATACGGCATACCGTTCACGGAAAGCGCGGCGTAGCGCGCGGCGCGCGGATTCTGCCCGAGCAGAAAAAGATGCCGCCCAAAGCGCCCGCGGTGGGCCAGCAGCCAGAAGAAAAAGGTGATAACGGCGAACAGCACCAGCGGTATCGGCAGGCCAAACAGGGTCAGGTTGGCGAAGGCGGTAAAGCTATCCGGGAATCCGCCGATACCTTCGTAACCGGTCGCCCCGGCCATGCCCGATAGCAGCAGCGCGCCGCCGCCGTAGAGGTACAGGGTGCCGAGGGTAATCACCAGCGGGCTAATGCCGGTGTAATGAATCAGCGCCGCGTTCAGCAACCCGCACAGCAGGCCGAGCAGCAGCGTCAGGGGGATTGCGAGGCTCATGGGCCAGCCCGACTGCATCATCACCCCCAGCGCAATGGCGCACAGGCCGATAGTGGAACCGAGCGAAATATCAATCCCGCCGCTGATAATTACCAGCGTCAGCGGCAGCGCCACGATGCCAATGCAGATAAAGTCGCTGGTGCTGAACAGCAGCATATTGAGATCCAGCATGCGCGGATTCAGGGCGCCAAACAGCAGGATCTCCAGCACAAGTAACGCCAGCAGCGCGCTTTCCCAGTTGAGCTTCATTTACGCCACCTCTTTGTTTTTGCGTTCGGGAAACGGGGCCACGCGCTTGCCCCCTTTGTTGCCGGGCTGAAAGCGGCTGTACTTCAGCGCCCGCTGATGGCGGGCCAGCGCCTGACGCAGACGCCCGTCGAGCACCAGTACGCCGAGCAGGACCAGGCCGGCGATGAAGTCGTTCCACCACGCCGGGAGACGGAACAGCACCAGCACGGTATCGATTTGCGTGAGGAAGAAGGCGCCGAGAAAAGCGCCGAGCAGCGTGCCGGTACCGCCAAACAGCGAGATCCCGCCGAGCACGCAGGCGGCGATGGCCTTCATCTCCAGGCCGCTGCCGGTCTGATTGGGCACAAAACCAATCTGCGCGGCAAACACAATCCCGGCGCAAGCCGCCAGCATGCCGTTAAGGGTAAATGCCAGCATCCGCGTGCGGTTCACCGCCACCCCGAGCTGGCGGGCCGCGGCGAGGTTATCGCCGACGGCGTAAAAATCACGGCCAAAGGCGGTGCGCGACAGTATCCCGCCGCCCACCAGAAGCAGCGCCAGCACCAGCCAACCCAGCGGCGAAATGCCGATGAACGCCGGTTCCGACAGCGCCTTCAGGCTATTCGGCAAGCCTTCAATCCACTTGCCGCCGGTCCACAGCAGCATCACTCCGCGATAAAGCCCGAGAGTGCCGAGGGTGGCGACAATCGCCGGTATCCGCAGCCCCACCACCAGCAGACCGTTAAAGGCGCCGGCCAGCGCGCCGATCGCCAGCGCGAAGGCGATGGCGGTCATCAGGCCATAGCCGCTATTCAGCGCCACCCCCACCGCGATAGCGCTCAGGCCGACGGTGGACCCCACCGAAACGTCAATATTGCGGGTCAGCATCACCAGGGTTGCCCCCAGCGCCAGCAGGCAGAGGATCTGCGAACTGCCGAAGATCATGCCCAGGGTCTGTAAGCTGAAATAGGCCGGGTTGAGCGTCACCAGCCCGGCAAACAGCACCACGATGGCGAGAAAGGCGCTCAGTTCACGATTCTTTAATAACGTTTTCATGCCTGTCCTCCGAAGGCCAGGGTCATCACCCGGTCAACGCTGACCGCCTGCTGCGCCAGCTCGCCGCTCAGCCTTCCCTGATGCATCACCAGCACCCGGTCAGCCAGGCCGACGAACTCGTCGAGATCGCTGGAAATCATTAATACCGCCACGTTCTGCGCGGCGACGCTTTTCAGCAGCTGATAGATGTCGGCGCGGGCGGAAACGTCCACGCCGCGGGTCGGCTCATCGACGATCAGCAGCAGCGGGTTAGCCTCCAGGCAGCGCGCCAGCAGTACCTTCTGCTGGTTACCGCCGGAGAGCGTGCGCACCGGGCGATCGCCATCGGCCATTTTGATCCCCAGCGCCCGGTGATACCGCTCCACCACCGCCGCTTCGCGCCTGTTCTGCTGCCACAGCGACGGCTGGTTAAACATCACCGTGTTCCAGCGCACCGGCGCATCGAGAAACAGCCCGGAAACCTGCCTGTCCTCCGGCAGATAGACCAGCCCGCGGGCCAGCCTGGCGCGCGTGCTGTCGCGGCTGATATCGCGGTTTTCCAGCCATACCCGCCCGGCGCGCGCCAGTCGCAGACCGTAGAGCGTTTCGGCGAATTCAGTGCGCCCGGATCCGACCAGCCCGGCGAGGCCGACGATCTCCCCGGCGCGGATCTCCAGGCTGAGATCGATAAAACCTTCTCCGGTCAGATCTTCTACCCTAAGGACCGGGAAATCCTGCGCCTGAGTACGGCGATTGCCCGGCAGCGCCAGCCACAGCTTTTGCGTGTCGCTCAGCGCGCGATCGCGGCTGACCGGCGTCATCGCGCCGATCAGCTGATTGTCGCCGTACTGCGCGGTCTCTCCGCTCAGCACCACCGCGCCATCGCGCATTACCGAGACGTGGCTGGCGACCTGACGGATCTCCGGCAGTTTGTGCGAGATAAACACGATCCCGACGCCGAGCGCCTGTAAAGAGCGGATCTGACGGAACAGACGTTCGGTTTCCCCCGGCGTTAATGAGGCGGTGGGCTCATCGAGGATCAAGATCTGCGCATCGCGCATCAACCCGCGCAGGATCTCCACCATTTGTTGGTCGGCGACTTCCAGGGTGCTGGCCGCCGCCTCAAGGTTAAGCTGGCAGCTAAGCTGCTGCAGCTTTTCCTGCAGGCGGGTCTCGGTATCCGCCCGCTTTGGCAGACGAAAAAGAATATTTTCCCGCACCGTCAGATTGGGGAATAACATCGGTTCCTGCGGCACCAGATACACGCCCTGCTGATGGGCCTGGGCGGGAGTAAGGCGCGCAAATATACGTTCGCCGAGGATGAGCTCACCGCTGTCGGGGGTCTCTACCCCGGCAATAATCTTCATCAGCGTCGATTTTCCGGCGCCGTTACCGCCCATCAGCGCGTGCACCTGGCCGGAAAGCAGCGTGAAATCAATCTGCTTCAGCACGGTGACGCCGGAGAACTGTTTGCCGATTTGGCGAGCTTCAAGCAGTGGCTTCATCATCGCGCCTCATTTTGAACAAAAGATTTTTTAAATTAATAATGTTCAAAAGCGTAGACGGTGAACTATATTTACAACCGTGCAACGATCACAGTTTTATGCTTTCGATCGTTTGAATAAAACCAGCGGACAACGAAAGATCCGTTTTGCCAGTCGGCTCACATTTTCCGACCGCGCAATAACGAACATATGATCTAAATTTTTATAAGAGTTCACTTTATGAGCGAAAAACGCATTACGGAAGAGAGCCGCTACGCCGGTCTGGCGTTAGCCGAGGAGGAGCTGGTGGCGCGGGTGGCGTGGTGTTACTACCACGACGGCCTGACGCAGAACGACATCGGCGAGCGTTTAGGGCTGCCGCGGTTAAAGATCTCCCGCCTGCTGGAGAAGGGCCGCCAGTCGGGGGTGATCCGCGTCCAGATTAATTCGCGCTATGAGGGCTGCCTGGCGCTGGAAACCGAACTTCAGCAGCGCTTCGGTCTGAAAATTGCCCGCGTGCTGCCGGCGCTGAATACCCCGCCGATGAACACCCGCCTGGGGATTGGCGCGGCGCAATCGTTAATGGGCGTGCTGGAGCCGGGACAGCTGCTGGCGGTGGGCTTTGGCGAAGCCACCATGAGCTGCCTGCAGCACCTGAGCGGGTTTATCGGCTCCCAGCAGGTTCGGCTGGTGACGCTTTCCGGCGGCGTGGGCCCGTATATGACCGGCATTGGCCAGCTGGATGCCGCCTGTAGCGTCAGCATGATCCCCGCGCCGCTGAGGGTGTCATCGGCGGATGTGGCGGAGATCCTGCGCCGGGAATCGAGCGTCCGCGACGTGATCCTGGCCGCGACGGCGGCGGATGCGGCGGTGGTAGGTATCGGCGCCATTGACCAGCGCCGGGACGCCACCATCCTGCGCTCCGGCTATATCAGCGAAGGCGAACAGCTAATGTACGCCCGCAAAGGCGCAGTCGGCGACATTTTAGGTTATTTCCTGCAGGCCGACGGCAAACCGGTTGAAGGGCTGGAGATCCATCGGGAACTGCTCGGCGTCACCCTTGATGAGCTGGCGCAGCTGCCGA
The DNA here is from genome assembly GCF_000293135.1 of Klebsiella sp. OBRC7. Classification (NCBI taxonomy): domain Bacteria; kingdom Pseudomonadati; phylum Pseudomonadota; class Gammaproteobacteria; order Enterobacterales; family Enterobacteriaceae; genus Klebsiella; species Klebsiella sp. OBRC7. Next base: position 72,214 of record NZ_ALNJ01000019.1, read on the forward strand.
CCATCGTGGGCGTCGCCGGGGGCACAGAAAAAGCGCAGGCGATTTACGCGGCCCTTATCGGCAAGCGAATTAATGGCCTGGTAACGGAAGAGACAACAGCACGCGCGGTGCTGACGCTGGCCTCATAACGGCCCTGCGCCGCGCAACACGAGCGAGGCGCATGTCATGAGTTACCTGTTAGCGTTAGATGCCGGGACCGGCAGCATTCGGGCGGTCGTATTCGATCTCCAGGGCCGCCAGATAGCGGTCGGCCAGGCCGAATGGAAGCACCTGAGCGTGGACAATGTCCCCGGCTCGATGGAGTTCGACCTTGGCACCAACTGGCAGCTGGCCTGTCAGTGTATCCGTCAGGCGCTGGCCGCCGCCCATCTCTCTGCGGCCGATATTCAGTCCGCTCGATGCGTGAAGGCATCGTGCTTTACGACCGCAACGGCGAGGCCATCTGGGCCTGCGCCAACGTTGACGCCCGCGCCAGCCGCGAGGTGGCGGAGCTCAAAGAGATCCACGACGACCGTTTTGAATCCGAAGTGTACGGCGTGTCCGGGCAGACCCTGGCACTGAGCGCTATGCCGCGCCTGCTGTGGCTGGCCCATCATCGCCCGGATATCTACCGCAAAGCGGCGACCATCACCATGATCAGCGACTGGCTGGCGGCAAAGCTTTCCGGCGAACTGGCGGTTGACCCTTCTAACGCCGGAACGACCGGCATGCTCGATCTCTTCAGCCGCGACTGGCGCCCGGCGCTGCTGGATATGGCCGGGCTGCGGGCCGATATTCTCTCGCCGGTCAAAGAGACCGGCAGCGTACTGGGAGCGGTGACCGACGCGGCGGCGGCGCAAAGCGGGCTGCGCGCGGGCACGCCGGTGGTGATGGGCGGCGGCGACGTCCAGCTCGGCTGCCTGGGCCTCGGCGTGGTGCGCGCCGGGCAGACGGCGGTGCTCGGCGGCACTTTCTGGCAGCAGGTGGTTAATCTGCCGGAAGTGCGAACTGACCCGGAGATGAATATTCGCGTTAACCCGCACGTTATTCCCGGCATGGCGCAGGCGGAGTCCATCAGCTTCTTCACCGGCCTGACCATGCGCTGGTTCCGCGACGCGTTCTGCGCGGAGGAGAAGCTGATTGCCGGGCGCCTCGGCGTCGACGCCTACAGCCTGCTCGAAGAGATGGCCAGCCGCGTGCCGGCGGGTTCCCACGGGGTGATGCCGATCTTCTCTGACGCCATGCACTTTAAGCAGTGGTACCACGCCGCGCCGTCGTTTATTAACCTCTCCATCGACCCGGAAAAATGCAATAAGGCCACCCTCTTCCGCGCGCTGGAAGAGAACGCGGCGATTGTCTCTGCCTGTAATCTGGCACAAATTTCGCAATTTTCCGGCGTGCGGTTTGACAGCCTGGTCTTTGCGGGCGGGGGCTCAAAAGGCGCGCTGTGGAGCCAGATCCTCAGCGATGTTACCGGCCTCCCGGTGCGGGTGCCGGAGGTCCGCGAGGCGACGGCGCTGGGCTGCGCGATCGCCGCCGGCACAGGTGCCGGGCTGTACGGCGATATGGCGGCGACGGGTGAGAAGCTGGTGAGCTGGCACCGGGAATTTACGCCCAATCAGGCGCATCGCGAGCTGTATCACGAGATGATGATCAAATGGCAGTCGGTGTACGCTGAGCAGCTCGGTCTGGTGGACAGCGGATTAACGACCTCGATGTGGCAGGCGCCGGGTCTGACGCGCCGTGCCCCTGTTGCCCCCTCACCCTAAGCCTCTCCCCTACAGGAGAGGAAACCGTCCGGGCTTAACTGGCCCCGGCGCCATTCCGTCCTTCTCCCTCTCCCGGTGGGAGAGGGCCGGGGTAAGGGAGAACCTTCCGCCGTTCTTTGAATCCCATCACAATCGCCGCACTCCCCTTTTCCCTTTTCGCCCGCGGCGGCTAAATTAGTAACTCATCCGACCACATAACAATAATTTTACACTGGAAGAGATTATGAGCCGCTACCCGTCGCTTTTCGCCCCGCTTGATCTGGGGTTCACAACGCTCAAAAACCGCGTGTTGATGGGCTCGATGCACACTGGTCTGGAGGAGCTGCCGGACGGCGCACAGCGGCTGGCGGCGTTTTACGCCGAGCGCGCCCGCCACGGGGTGGCGCTGATCGTCACCGGCGGGATTGCCCCGGCGCCTTCCGGCGTCACCATGGCGGGCGGCGCGGTGCTTAACGACGCCAGCCATCTCGCTCATCACCGCCATATCACCGATGCGGTACACGAGGAGGGCGGCAAAATCGCCCTGCAGATCCTGCATACCGGGCGCTACAGCTACCAGCCGCAGCTGGTGGCCCCTTCCGCGCTGCAGGCGCCGATCAACCCCTTTACGCCTCACGAACTGAGCCACGAAGAGATCTTACAGCTGATCGATGATTTTGCCCGCTGCGCCCAGCTGGCGCGGGAAGCCGGGTACGACGGCGTCGAAGTGATGGGCTCGGAAGGCTATCTGATTAACGAATTTCTTGCCGCGCGCACCAACCTGCGCGACGACCAGTGGGGCGGCGACTACGCCCGGCGTATGCGTTTTGCCATTGAAGTGGTCAGAGCCGTGCGGGAGCGCGCGGGCAGCGACTTTATTATCATCTACCGCCTGTCGATGCTCGATCTGGTCAGCGGCGGCAGCACGCTCGCGGAAGTCACCGCGCTGGCAAAAGCCATTGAGGACGCAGGGGCAACGATTATCAATACCGGCATTGGCTGGCACGAGGCGCGCATTCCCACTATCGCCACTCCGGTACCACGCGGCGCGTTTAGCTGGGTCACCCGCAAGCTGAAAGGCGCGGTGTCGATCCCGCTGGTCACCACCAACCGGATTAACGATCCCGCCGTGGCGGAGGCGATCCTGGCCCGCGGAGACGCCGACATGGTCTCGATGGCCCGCCCTTTCCTCGCCGACAGCGAATTTCTCTCTAAAGCGCAGAGCGGGCGGGCGGATGAGATCAATACCTGTATTGGCTGCAACCAGGCCTGCCTCGATCGGATCTTCGCCGGCAAAGTCACCTCGTGTCTGGTCAACCCGCGCGCCTGCCATGAAACCCTGATGCCAATAGCGCCTGCGACCGCACCGAAGCGGCTGGCGGTAGTCGGCGCTGGTCCTGCCGGCCTGGCCTTTGCCGTGAACGCCGCCTCGCGCGGGCATCAGGTGACGCTCTTTGACGGGCACCATGAGATTGGCGGCCAGTTTACTATCGCCAAACAGATCCCCGGCAAAGAGGAGTTCCATGAAACTCTGCGTTATTACCGCCGGATGCTGGATCTTACCGGCGTCGCGCTGCGGCTTGAAACCCGGGTGACGGCCGACGATCTGCGGGCATTTGATGAGATTATCCTCGCCACCGGGATCGCCTCGCGGAGGCCGGATATCGTCGGGATCGATCATCCGAAGGTGCTGAGCTATCTTGATGTCCTGCGTGATAAAGCGCCGGTCGGCGAGAAGGTGGCGATTATCGGCTGCGGCGGGATCGGCTTTGATACCGCCATGTACCTCAGCCAGTCCGGCGTCGCCACCAGCCAGAATATTGGCGAATTCTGTGCGGAATGGGGGATCGATACCAGCCTGCAGAGCGCGGGCGGATTACGCCCGGAAGGGATGCAGCTGGCTAAAAGCCCGCGCCAGATCGTGATGCTCCAGCGCAAAACCAGCAAGCCCGGCGACGGGCTGGGGAAAACCACCGGCTGGATCCACCGCGCCACCCTGCTGGCCCGCGGCGTCCAAATGATCCCCGGCGTCAGCTATCAACGGATCGATGATGCCGGCTTACATGTGACGATCGGCGGCGAATCTCAGGTGCTTAACGTCGATCATGTAGTTATCTGCGCCGGTCAGGATCCCCGCCGCGAGCTGGCCGATCCGCTGCAGGCGGCGGGTAAAACGGTGCATTTGATTGGCGGCTGCGACGTGGCGATGGAGCTGGATGCCCGGCGGGCAATCGCTCAGGGCACCCGGCTGGCGCTGTCGATTTAGGGAAAGAAAACCCGGCCGGTAGCCGGGGAAACCGGGAAAGCCGATAACGCTCAGCCGGTAGCCCGGCTAAGGCATCAGCCGCAAGCCGGGGAAACCCGGGAAGCCGATAAGGCTTAGCGCTGCTTGCGCACCTTTGTCGCTTTCAACACCACAAATTTATTATTGGTGGCGATTGTCGTGCAGTTACCGAACGCGCGCTTCAGCTTGCGGAAATAATCGAGGTGGCGGTTGCCAACAACGTACAGCTCGCCACCGTACTTCAGGCTGCGGCGGGCATCGTTAAACATCTGCCAGGCAATATGATCGGTGATCGCATGCTGCTGATGGAACGGCGGGTTACAGAGGATCGCGGCGAAACGGTCCGGCTCAATATCAGACAACGCGTTATTCACCACAAACTCGCAGCGCTCGATGTCATCCGGCAGGTTAGTTTCGACGTTCAGCCGGCTGGAAGCGACCGCCATATAGGACTCATCGGTAAACATCACCCGGGCGTCCGGGTTTAAAGCCAGCGCTTTCAGGCCAATCACGCCGTTGCCGCAGCCGAGATCGGCGATCTCGCCTTCAATATTTGCCGGCAGATGCTCCAGGAAGAAGCGCGCGCCAATATCCAGGCCGCTGCGGGCGAACACGTTGGCGTGGTTGTGAATCGTCCACGGTGTACCGTCCAGCGGCCAGCTGTAGGTTTGCGGCGCATCGGCCACCTCAGGAGCGGTAAAGGTACAGAAAATCAGCCGCGCCTTTTTCCATGCCAGCGATGTGGTGGTGGTGCCGAGGATCTTCTCAAACAGCGCCAGGGTGGAATTGTGGACATCCCGCGCTTTCGCGGCGGCGATGATACGGGTTTCTGGCGTGACAACCTCGCGCAGCGCGCGCAGCTGCTGCTCCAGCAGCGCCAGCTGCTTCGGAACCTTAATGAGCACCAGCGCCGGCGCGGCAGGCAGTTCGCTCAGGGGATCCTGAAAACGTACGCTCTCTTCATCAATGCCGTTCATCCGCAGGTTGTAGCGGGTCGCCAGCTCAGATACGTAGGAATCGTTGATGCTGACCGGGTTGCGTTCCGCCAGCGCGCAGCCCAGCGCGCCGAAGCTGTCATTGAAAATGAGCGTCAGGCCGTCGACATCATTCACCTGTTGCAGCAGATATTCATCCGCCGCTTCCCACGCCTGAAGCGCTTCCTCTTCAGCATTTGGCGGGAACCGCTCTAATGTGAATAACTCACCGTTTAACTCTACCTGGCTCATCGCCTTTGTGCCTCCGGAACTCTAAAACCCGCGAGTTTATACGCAAACTTCGCCCAGTAGAATAGAGATGCGCCGATTATCTCCATCTGCCGGGCGACAGTCCGTTACGCCGGGAGGTCGTCCTGCGCCAGGCGCGACAGGCGTTTATCGTCCAGGCTGTACTTACTCATGATAACAATCAGCAGCGCCACCAGCACCCCGGGGAAGACGGTGAACAGCAACGCGATCATCTGCAGCGCGGAGTCGGTTTGCTGCGCTGCGCCGCCAACGTAGTCGCCCCATGCCAGCATATAGCCCACCAGCGCGCCGCCGATGGCGATCCCCAGCTTGATGGCAAACAGGTTTGTTGAAAAAACGATCCCGCTGAGTTTTTTGCCGCTGCGTTTCTCTTCCGCATCGATGATATCGGACAGCATGCTCCACTGCAGCGGCGTGGCGGCCAGCTGAATAATATTGATGATAATCACCAGCGCAAAGATAGCGGCCACGTTCCCCGCCGGAACGAAGTACATGCCTATCAGCAGCGCCGCCTCGATGGCCATCGAGATTTTAAACCCTTTCACTTTATCAATATTTTTAAAGATAAACGGGGAGAGCATCGCCCCCAACACGCCGGAAGCCAGGGTGGTGGTCAGCAGCAGGCTGCCCAGATCCGCCCGCCCCATAATGTTGTTGACGTAATAGAGAGTGGTCCCGCCTTTAAACAGCACCGCAATCAGGTTAACGACGTTGAGCGCGAAGAGAATGCGCCAGTCCTTGTTGGCAAGCAGGGTTTTCAGATCATCAAGAATGCTGCTTTGATTATTGACCGCAATATCCGTGGTGTAGCGCTCTTTCGTCAGGCCGAAGCAGATAAAGAACAGAATGATGCTCAGGCACCCCATCACAATCATGGTGTAAAAATAGCCGTTTTGCACATTACCCTGACCCAGCCAGGCCACCAGCGGCAGCGCGGTCAGGGAGACAATCAGACCGCCGAGCGTACTGAGCGCAAAGCGCCAGGACTGAAGCGAAACACGCTCGCGGGAATCGTTAGAGATATTATTGATCATCGCGCAATACGGAACGTTAATCGCCGTATAGACCAGCGATAATAAGGTATAAGAAACATAGGCGTAAATCAGCTTACCGGTATAGCCGAAATCCGGCGTATAAAACGTTAAGCAGCAAAGTACGCCAAAAGGAATCGCGAACCATAAAATATAAGGGCGGAATTGCCCATATTTAGTCCGGGTACGATCCGCCACCGCCCCCATTAATACATCGGTGACCGCATCTAATACCCTGACTGCGAGAAACATGGTCCCCATATGCGCCGGACTTAAACCAAATACGTCGGTATAAAACCAGGCCATAAACAGCATCACCGTCTGCCAGACTAAATTACAGCCGGTATCCCCTAACCCATAGCTAAATTTTTCTTTAATACTGATACGGGCAGTGTTCATCGCGCCTCCGCCAGAAAGATCGTTAATATTTGTCCTCTGTACGTTATTGCTTAGGGCTTACCGATTATGTATAAATCATCCTGTTAAATATAAGAAGAGTGTACCCGATGAGTGATGAATCTCCCGTTTTCGAAAAGATCCCCGTGGGCGCCGGCGAGCTATTTACCTTACGGGTAGATAACATAAATGATTTCAATGGCATAAACGTAGTCCCCCATTTTCATATGATGGACGAACTGATGTGGTTCCGAGAGTCGGCAGGCAGCTATTCGATTGGTGATGAAAAATTTACGATAAAAAACAATACCCTGATTTTCGTCCCCGCCTTACTGATCCATGAAATGACGCTCCCGGCCGCCGCCAGCCACAAGCGTTATCTTATGCAATTCGAAAAAGAGTGGCTCGAGGGATACGACCTGTCGCTCCCCGCCGCCCACTGCGGCGCGGTCGCTTATCTTTCCGGCGAGGAAGCCGAGCGCCTGGAGCTGCTGCTGAGCTGGTGCGGCGAGTTCAGCGACTTTACCGATTCGCTGTTTCGCTCCCTGATGCAGAGCGTACTGCTGCACGCCTTTAATAGCCTGAAAGATTCCGTCCCCATTACCGAACGCACTAACCACCGCTATCTGAGCGAGCTGATCGAACTTCTGCAATCTATTGATGAAAATGAAAATTTTGAGATGACAACCGAAGAAGCCGCCCGCCGATGCCGGTGGTCGAAATCCTGGTTTTCCCGCACCTTTAAATCCGCCTTCGGCATCAGCTTCAAAAAATTTATGCTGCTGCGCAAACTGAATATCGCTATCAATCTACTGACCAACACCGACCTGAAGATTAGCGATATCTCGCAAAGCGCCGGCTTCACCGACAGCGCCTACTTCTGCCTCAAGTTTAAAGAGATGATGAACGACACCCCGCTGGCCTTCCGTCACAAAGTCAGAAGCACCGATGCCGTAGGGCGTCAGGCGGAGAAATAACGCGTTTTTGTGAGCCGCATCACCGGATAAGTAGACGTTTATTATATAAATAGCCAGAGTCTATATATCCCCGTCGCCATCGCCTATTTACAATCATCGCTATATTTTGCGCATTAAGGGTAAATACGATGATTCAGAATCCTGTTTTTAAAGGTTTTAATCCTGACCCCAGTATCTGTCGGCGCGGCGATGATTATTATGTGGCGGTCTCTTCCTTTGAATGGTTTCCCGGCCTGCCGGTTTATCATTCGAGGGATTTAAAACATTGGCAACTACTTACCCACGTTCTTACCGATGATAATAATCCGGATTTAAAAAAGCTGCCCTCCGCCAAAGGCATTTGGGCACCTAGCCTGACCTGGTGTGAAGAGGAAAAGCTGTTCTACGTTATTTATGGCGTGATGAATTCAATGAATTCACGTTATTTCGATGTAGATAACTATCTTATTACTGCCAGTGAAATCACTGGCCCGTGGAGTGAGCCGGTTTATCTCCACTCTGCCGGGTTCGATGCCTCCATTCTGCACGACAGCGACGGTAAAAAATGGATCGTTTCCCTGGAGTGGGAAACCCGCGAAGGTTACGAAAAACCGGGCGCCATTTGCCTGGTGGAGTATTCGCCGCAAACGCGAAGCGTTGTCGGCTATCCGCAGCGGATCTGGCGCGGCGGTACCGATCGCGGCTGTATTGAAGCACCGCATTTGACGCGCCGCGGCGACTATTACTACCTGATGGTCGCCGAAGGCGGCACTGGCTACGGCCATGCGGTCACCATGGCGCGCGCAACGCAGGTCGCCGGCCCCTATGAAGGCGATCCGCAAAACCCCATCGTCACCTCCTGGCCGGAGAACTTTAACGCGCGCCACGACGCAGGCCATCTCAAACCACACTACTTCAATCCGCAAACCTATCTGCAAAAAGCCGGGCACGGCAGCTACGTCGAAACCCCGACGGGCGAAGTCTGGTTAACCCATCTTTGCAGCAGACCCTTTCGCAAGGAGCTGCGATGCCCGCTGGGCCGCGAGACGGCGATACAAAAGATGGTATGGAGCGACGATGGCTGGCTGCGGCTGGCGGCCGGGGGGAACCTCGCTCAGTACCAGGTGGAAGAGTCGAATCTGCCTTCTCAGCCGTTTCCGGCTAAACCAGACAGGGATGATTTTGATGGGCAGACGCTGGATAACGCCTTCTATGCGCCGAGGATCCGCTTTCAGCGCTTTACCAGCCTTGAGCGTAAGGCGGGCTACCTTGCCTTACGCGGTCAGGAGTCGCTGAGCTCGCTCAATAAAGTCAGCCTGCTGGCGAAAAAGCTCACCTCGGTATACGCCAGTATCGTCACGAAGATGGATTTCAGCCCGGAGATTTATCAGCACAGCGCCGGCCTGACGCTCTACTACGACAACATGAACTATCTGTTTTTGCATAAAACCTGGGATGAAGCCGCCGGTGCAGCGCAGCTGGCCATCATTTATATGGATAACGGCGAGCGTCACGACGACCCGCAGAAAATCCTTCTTGCGGAGGGAGAAGTCTATCTGGCAATGGCGATTAACGGCCGGGAAATACAGTGCTCGTGGTCCGTCAATGGCGAGAAATACCAAAATATCGGCGCGGTCTACGACACCTCGCGCTTTTCCGATGAATACAGCGGCTACGGCGAGTTTACCGGCGCGTTTGTCGGCATGGCCTGCGTGGATAGCATGCTGCATCGTAAAGAGGCGCTGTTTGACTTCTTTAGCTACCGGGCGGTAGAAGACGCAATGATCGAGTAACGCCGCCTTTCTGGCATCCTGCTCGCGCGGGGTGCTAGAATCCCCGTCAGTTGTCGCTGAATGACCCAAACAGGCTGCATGAGCACTTTAACCTATCTCCAGGGCTACCCTGAATCCCTGCTGGCGCAGGTCACCACGTTAATCGAACAGAACCGTCTCGGCGAGGTGCTGAAAAAGCGCTATCCGCAGGGTCACGATATCAACAACGATAAAGCGCTGTACCAGTACACCCAGGATCTGAAGTCGCGCTATCTGCGCGGCGCGGCGCCTATTAACAAGGTGATGTACGACAACAAGATCCACGTCCTCAACAACGCGCTCGGCCTGCATACCGCCATCTCCCGCGTTCAGGGCGGCAAGCTGAAGGCCAAAGCCGAAATTCGCGTCGCCACCGTCTTTCGCGACGCGCCGGAGGATTTTCTGCGGATGATCGTGGTGCACGAGCTGGCGCACCTGAAAGAAAAAGAGCACAACAAAGCGTTCTATCAGCTGTGCTGCCATATGGAGCCGCAGTACCATCAGCTGGAGTTTGATACTCGCCTGTGGCTGACCCAGCTTTCGTTAGAGCGTTCTGCGCCATAGCGCACTGGTTTTGTCATGATGGCGTGCTACAGTGACGAAAGGTCCCTTTTACGGAGTTCGTCAACGTTTATGATACGTTTCGCAGTTGTTGGCACAAACTGGATAACCAAGCAGTTTGTCGATGCCGCCCATGAAACCGGCAAATATAAACTCACCGCCATCTACTCCCGCAGCCTTGAGCAAGCCCAGGCCTTCGCCAGCGACTATCCCGTCGAACATCTGTTCACTTCGCTGGAAGATTTAGCGCAAAGCCCTGACGTTGACGCGGTCTATATCGCCAGCCCAAACTCACTGCACTTCCCGCAAACCCGCCTGTTCCTGCGCCATAAAAAGCACGTGATTTGCGAAAAACCGCTGGCCTCGAACCTGCAGGAAGTCGAAGCCGCGATCAAAACGGCGCGGGAAAATAACGTGGTGCTCTTCGAAGCGTTCAAAACCGCCAGCCTGCCAAACTTCCTGCTGCTTAAACAGTCGTTCGACAAGATCGGCAAGCTGCGCAAAGCCTTTATTAACTACTGCCAGTACTCTTCCCGCTATCAGCGCTATCTCGACGGTGAAAATCCCAACACCTTTAATCCGGCCTTCTCTAACGGCTCGATCATGGACATCGGCTTTTACTGTCTGGCCTCCGCGGTGGCGCTGTGGGGCGAGCCTCGCGCGGTGCACGCAACCGCCAGCCTGCTGGAGAGCGGCGTCGATGGCCAGGGCACGGTCGTTCTCAGCTACGGAGATTTTGATGTCACCCTGCACCATTCGAAGGTCAGCGATTCCGCCATCCCCAGCGAAATTCAGGGCGAAGCCGGCGCGCTGGTGATCGAAAAAATCTCCGAATGCCAGAAAGTCTGCTTCGTGCCGCGGGGCGGCAAGCCTCAGGAACTCACCCAGCCGCAGCATATCAATACGATGCTGTATGAAGCGGAGGAGTTCGCTCGTCTGGTCGAAGCCAACGAGGTGGTTCATCCGGGTCTGGAAGTGAGCCGCATCACGGCGAAGCTGCTGAGCGAAATTCGTCGCCAGACCGGCGTGGTCTTCCCGGCGGATAGTCAATCGGTGGCGTAAAGCTGTGTAAATGGTCCGTCGACCTCCATTGACGCCATTTATAACCTGTAATACTTTGTTACGCGCAAAGGGGAGTAACTTCCTTGCCGGCCGATCGTCATTACGATGCGTGAAAAACCGCATCCGGTCGCCGGGCAACAGATTCTTGTTGTAAGTGAGACCTTGCCGGAAGGCGAGGTCTATGCATAAAAGCGCAGCGGCTGCCGTCTTCCGACGTCAGCCGTTTTGTTTTTATGTAAGGAATATCGTAATGAATACTGTCGGCACACCGTTGTTATGGGGCGGATTCGCAGTGGTCGTGGTCATCATGCTGGCTATCGATCTGCTGCTGCAGGGACGGCGTGGTGCGCATAGCATGACCATGAAGCAGGCCGCTGGCTGGTCCATTCTCTGGGTTACCCTCTCGCTGCTGTTTAACGCCGCTTTCTGGTGGTATCTGGTGCAGACCGAAGGTCGCGCCGTGGCCGACCCGCAAGCGCTGGCGTTCCTCACCGGCTACCTGATCGAGAAAGCGCTGGCGGTGGATAACGTCTTCGTCTGGCTGATGCTGTTCAGCTACTTTGCCGTTCCGCCTGCGCTACAGCGCAGAGTACTGGTCTACGGCGTACTGGGCGCGATCTTACTGCGTACGATCATGATCTTCGCCGGAAGCTGGCTGATTTCCCAGTTCGAGTGGCTGCTCTACGTCTTCGGCGCGTTCCTGCTGTTTACCGGCGTGAAGATGGCGCTGGCGAAAGAGGATGATTCCGGCATCGGCGACAAACCGCTGGTGCGCTGGATCCGTAATCATCTGCGCATGACGGATAAAATCGAGGGTGAGCGCTTCTTTACCCGCCAAAACGGCGTACTCTACGCGACGCCGCTGCTGCTGGTGCTAATCCTGGTTGAGCTGAGCGACGTTATCTTTGCCGTCGACAGTATTCCCGCCATCTTCGCCGTGACCACCGATCCGTTTATCGTGCTGACCTCAAACCTGTTCGCGATTCTCGGCCTTCGCGCCATGTATTTCCTGCTAGCGGGCGTTGCGGAGCGCTTCTCCATGCTGAAGTATGGCCTGTCAGTGATTCTGGTGTTTATCGGCATCAAAATGCTGATCGTCGATTTTTACCATATTCCCATCGGCATTTCGCTGGGCGTGGTCGGTGGTATTCTGACGTTGACGCTGCTTATCAACGCCTGGGTCAATAAGCAGAACGATCGGAAAAAACAGCTGCAGTAAGAAATAAACGGCCGGGTGAAGACCCGTTTCACCCGGTCGGCAACGTTCGCCGCGCATTATTCTTACTCATGTCACAAAATAGTTAATACATAGTTAAAAAATAAGATCCCAACGCGATAAACAGCATTTTACCCTTCCCCAACAGCGTTCTTTCCGTATACTCAACCAGGCAAACATCTATTTACATCCGGACATAAACGTTACAAATAACACGTAGCCGGGACGAAAAGCGACATCACTGGAAGGAATGAATTATGGCAACCCCATCACCCCGATCGACCCTGCTACGGCGACTGGCTCAGGGCAGTCTGGTCAAACAAATTTTAATTGGTCTGGTACTCGGCGTACTGCTGGCGACGGTTTCAAAACCGGCCGCCGTGGCGGTTGGACTGCTGGGTACGCTGTTCGTCGGCGCGCTGAAAGCGGTGGCGCCGGTGCTGGTACTGATGCTGGTCATGGCCTCCATCGCCAACCATCAGCAGGGGCAAAAAACCAGCATCCGCCCGATTCTGTTCCTCTATCTGCTGGGGACTTTTGCCGCCGCGTTAACCGCAGTGCTGTTTAGCTTCCTCTTTCCGTCAACGCTGCACCTGAGCGCGGCGGCAGAGAGCATCACCCCTCCGTCGGGTATCGTCGAAGTCCTGCGCGGGCTGCTGATGAGCATGGTTTCTAACCCCATTGACGCGCTGCTGAACGCCAACTATATCGGGATTCTGGTATGGGCTGTCGGTTTAGGGTTCGCGCTGCGCCACGGCAATGAAACCACCAAAAATCTGATTAACGACATGTCCCACGCGGTCACCTTTATCGTTAAAGTGGTGATTCGCTTTGCGCCGCTGGGTATCTTCGGCCTGGTCGCTTCCACGCTGGCGACCACCGGTTTTGAAACCCTGTGGGGCTACGCCCAGCTGCTGCTGGTGCTGGTTGGCTGTATGCTGCTGGTGGCGCTGGTGATTAACCCGCTTCTGGTGTTCTGGAAAATCCGCCGCAACCCGTATCCGCTGGTGATGACCTGCCTGCGCGAAAGCGGCGTATACGCCTTCTTTACCCGCAGCTCCGCCGCCAACATTCCGGTGAATATGGCCCTGTGCGAAAAGCTGAATCTGGATCGCGATACCTATTCGGTCTCTATTCCGCTGGGCGCGACCATTAACATGGCCGGCGCGGCGATTACTATCACGGTTCTGACCCTGGCAGCCGTACATACGCTTAATGTTCCGGTCGATCTGCCGACCGCGCTGCTCCTGAGCGTGGTCGCCTCGCTGTGCGCCTGCGGCGCTTCCGGCGTGGCGGGCGGGTCGCTGCTGCTGATCCCGCTGGCCTGTAATATGTTTGGTATCCCGAACGATATCGCCATGCAGGTGGTCGCCGTGGGCTTCATCATCGGCGTTCTGCAGGACTCCTGCGAAACCGCGCTGAACTCCTCGACCGATGCGCTGTTCACCGCCGCCGCCTGTATCGCTGAAGACGAGCAGCTGGCGAAAAACGCCCTGCGCAGTTAATCTCTCCTCTCCTCTCCCCTCCGCTAACGCGCGGAGGGGGTCTCTTTCTGCCCCGCCTTTTCCGCTTTAAACGGATCGATACCGCGCTTTTGCATCCGCCGGAATCGGATGATATTCAGACCGTTCATCAACAGGAAGCTGCCTTCAATCAGGGTGCCGCCGATCGAACCCAGCCAGGCGTTGTGGATTACCCAGCAGGCGGTCGAACACCACATGACGCAGCGGACAGTTAACCCCGAGCAGCGAAAGAGCGCCCAGGTGCTGGCCAGCGTGCCAATAATTGGCAGCAGCTCCATAGCATGCTGCAGCTTTGCCAGCCCCAGTACCAGGGTGAGCACGATAAACAGGGCCATCACCCACAGCCTGCGGGTGCGCATGGAGATCAGGGTGCGGACGGTATTCAGCTCGGCGCTCATTCCCGCCGGCCAGGCGCCCATCAAAAAGAAATGTACGCCAATGGTGGCGCTGTAGACGGCCAGCTGTAGCTTAAAGCGACGCTCATCGCGATTGAAAAAAGTGGTAATACCGATCAGAAAGGCGATAACGCCAACGCCCTGGGCAAGCCAATACGCGGTCATGAAAAGTCCTTATAAAACAAAACGGCGCATCATTATCTGAAACGCCGCTTCCGGAATACCGCCCTTTTATTACTCTAAAGATTTCGCGCCACAGCAAGGTGGCAAGTTTAGACATCCCCGGGAGCTTACTAAAGTAAGTGACCGGGGTGGATAAATGCTGCCAACACAGCGGTGGTGCGAAAGATGACGAGTAATTAAAGGGTGACGCCGCTTTTGAATATCGCCAGCTCGCGGAAATCATTACGCTCATTGCAGGTCTGCTTACCGTTCGCGAAGGCCACAATGGTATCGACAAACTCCTCCAGCAGCTGCGGCATCGCTTTACCGTGAATCAGCTGACCGGCATCGAAGTCGATCCAGTGTTTTTTCTTCGCCGCCAGTTCGCTGTTGGTGGCAATTTTCACCGTTGGCACAAAACCGCCGTACGGCGTGCCGCGCCCGGTGCTGAAGAGCACCATATGGCAGCCCGCGCCGGCCAGGGCGCTGGTCGCAACCGCATCGTTGCCCGGGGCGCTCAGCAGGTTCAGGCCGCGCACTTTTAGACGCTCGCCGTAGCGCAGGACGTCGACCACCTGGCTGGAGCCCGCTTTCTGCGTGCAGCCCAGCGACTTATCCTCCAGCGTCGTGATACCGCCCGCTTTGTTGCCCGGCGATGGATTCTCATAAATCGGCTGGTCATGAGCGATAAAGTACTGTTTGAAATCATTAACCATCGTCACCAGCTTGCCAAACGTCTCTTCATCGCGACAGTGGCTCATCAGCAGCTGCTCAGCGCCGAACATTTCCGGTACTTCGGTCAGCACGGTGGTGCCCCCGTTGGCAATCAGATAATCCGAGAAGCGGCCCAGCATCGGGTTTGCGGTGATGCCGGACAAACCGTCAGAGCCGCCGCACTCAAGACCAAACTTCAGTTCGCTCAGCTTACCCGGCTCGCGCTTGTCGTGGCGCATCACTTCATATAGCTGGCGCAGATGCTCCAGCCCGGCTTCCACTTCGTCATCCTGGTGCTGGCAGATCATAAAGTGGACGCGGTCAGGGTCGAACTCGCCCAGCGTTTCGCGGAAGGCATCAACCTGATTGTTTTCGCAGCCCAGACCGACCACCAGTACCGCCCCGGCGTTCGGGTGGCGCACCATATTTTGCAGCATGGTACGGGTGTTGATGTGATCGTCACCGAGCTGTGAGCAGCCGTAGGTATGGCTGAAGAGATGAACGCCGTCGATACCTTCCGCGTCGTTGGTTTCCTTCAGAAAACGGTTCTGCATCTGGCGCGCCATGGCGTTGACGCAGCCGACGGTCGGCAGGATCCACAGCTCGTTGCGCACCCCGACTTCGCCGCTGGCGCGACGATAAATCTGGATGTCGCGATCCGCCGGCTGCGCGGCGGGTTCGATCAGATCCGGTTGATAGCTGTACGCGTCGAGATCGCTTAAGTTAGTACGCGTATTATGGGAGTGGATATGTTCCCCCGGCGCAATATCCGCCAGCGCATGCCCTATCGGCAGACCATACTTAATGACGTTGTCTCCCTTCGCAATGCCGCGCAGCGTAAACTTATGCCCGCGCGCAATATCCTGCGCCAACGTGACCGTATCGCCGTCAATGGTGACTACCGTGCCTGCCGCCATATCCGCCAACGCTACCGCGACGTTATCGTGCGAATGGATTTTAATGTATTGCATATCAACCGACCTCTGGTCTTAGTTCAGTTCAATGGCGAAGTAGTCACGCGCATTGTTAAAGCAAATGTTTTTCACCATCTCGCCCAGCAGCTGAATATCCGCCGGCGCTTCTCCCGCTTCAACCCAGCGGCCAATCATCTGGCACAGGATGCGGCGGAAGTATTCATGACGGGTGTAGGAGAGGAAGCTGCGGCTATCAGTCAGCATCCCGACAAAACGGCTCAGCAGGCCAAGCTGCGCCAGCTGGGTCATCTGACGTTCCATACCGTCTTTCTGATCGTTGAACCACCAGCCGGAACCGAACTGCATCTTGCCCGGCATGCCTTCACCCTGGAAGTTACCGATCATGGTACCCAGCACTTCGTTGTCGCGCGGGTTCAGGCAGTAGAGGATCGTTTTTGGCAGCAGATTTTCTTCGTTCTGTTTGCTGAGCAGTTTGGACAGCTCTTCCGCCATCGGACGGTCGTTGATGGAGTCAAAGCCCACATCCGGCCCTAACAGCTTAAACTGACGCAGGTTGTTATTGCGCAGCGCGCCGATGTGATACTGCTGTACCCAGCCGCGGCGGGCATATTCCGCGCCGAGGAACACCAGAACCGCGGTTTTGAACTGCGCGACTTCACGCTCGCTGAGAGTTTCACCGGCCAGACGGCGCGCCAGGATACTATCCAGTTCGCTTTCGTTGGCTTCCGCGAACAGCACCACGTCCAGCGCGTGGTCAGAAACTTTACAACCGTGAGCGGCGAAGTGATCCAGACGTTTGGTCAGCGCGGACTGGAGGTCGGC
Source organism: Klebsiella sp. OBRC7 (assembly GCF_000293135.1). NCBI lineage: Bacteria > Pseudomonadati > Pseudomonadota > Gammaproteobacteria > Enterobacterales > Enterobacteriaceae > Klebsiella > Klebsiella sp. OBRC7. Next base: position 89,053 of record NZ_ALNJ01000019.1, read on the forward strand.
AAAGCGGCGAATGTCGGTGTCAGACACTTCGCCCAGCTTCGCCATGTAGTCGTTGAAGGTGGCCTGTTCGATGTTGAAGGCTTTGTCCGGACGCCAGCTCGGCAGTACTTTCACGGAGAAGGAGCTGTCTTTAGCGACGGAGGCATGATGCTCCAGCGAATCGACCGGATCGTCGGTAGTGCCGACCATTTTCACGTTCATCTGTTGCATGATGCCACGAGCGGAAAAGCTCTCCTGCGCCAGCAGATCGTTGCACTGATTCCAGATTTCATCCGCCGTCGCCGGAGAGAGAACCTTACCTGTAATACCAAAAGGACGGCGCAGCTCAAGATGCGTCCAGTGGTATAACGGGTTACCGATGGTATGCGGTACGGTGGCCGCCCAGGCATCAAATTTCTCGCGATCGGAAGCATCGCCGGTGCACAAACGCTCGGCTACGCCGTTAGTACGCATCGCACGCCATTTATAGTGATCGCCTTTCAGCCAGATGTCATACAGATTCTTAAACCGATAATTCTCCGCGATCTGCTGCGGCGGCAGGTGGCAGTGGTAGTCAAAAATCGGCTGGTCTTTCGCGTAATCGTGGTACAGGCGGCGGGAAAACTCGGTATCAAGCAGAAAATCTTCGGTCATAAACGGTGTCATTTTCGTGTCCTCTTCGCCCCCTGGGGAGCCCATCAGATGATTGACTATAATGCTGACAAAGTTATCACACCAATTTCCACAGGCCGAAGTATTTTTCGTGAGTTAGATCAATAAACGATGACAAAAAAAGTACCATCAAAGGAGTAAACGCCCCGCCAGAGCGCGCCAGCTCTGGCGTTTTTCGCATGAACGAATGCCCACACAAACTTTCCCACTTTTGTGACGTCACTCAACTTTTGAAGTTGTATGACAAGTTATCTTGCTGCCGTCGAAACATATAAACCGACGGAATGCATTACCGACGAGCTATCACGTCGGATTTACCGGTATGGACGCCGAATTAGACACAACAGTTAATGGCAAGGTTCGGGCCATACGAGGTTTCCTCTCCTGAACCCTCCGTTTCACCTTCTTCGCCTCAGTTACAGGGCTGGAAGATAGCCGCACCCGCTGCGGATATATAACAAACGATGAGGTTTACATGCGTAAAATTAAAGGGTTACGTTGGTACATGATCGCACTGGTGACGTTAGGTACCGTGCTGGGGTACCTGACGCGTAACACTGTGGCGGCAGCTGCGCCGACTCTGATGGAAGAGTTACACATCTCCACCCAACAGTATTCCTATATCATCGCGGCCTATTCCGCTGCCTATACCGTTATGCAACCCGTTGCCGGCTACGTGCTGGATGTTTTAGGCACTAAAATCGGCTATGCCTTCTTTGCCATCGCCTGGGCGGTGTTCTGCGGCTCTACGGCGCTGGCGGGAAGCTGGGGCGGTCTGGCGCTGGCGCGCGGCGCGGTGGGTGCCGCTGAAGCGGCAATGATCCCTGCGGGCCTGAAAGCCAGCTCCGAGTGGTTCCCGGCAAAAGAACGTTCCATCGCCGTTGGCTACTTCAACGTCGGCTCCTCGATCGGCGCCATGATTGCCCCACCGCTGGTGGTTTGGGCCATCGTGATGCACAGCTGGCAGATGGCGTTTATTATCTCCGGCGTTCTGAGCTTTGCCTGGGCGATGGCGTGGCTGATTTTCTACAAACACCCGCGCGATCAGAAAAAATTAACTGAAGAAGAACGCGACTACATTATCGGCGGCCAGGAATCTCAGCATCAGACCAACAACGGCAAGAAAATGTCGCCGTGGCAGATTCTGCGCAATCGTCAGTTCTGGGGTATCGCCCTGCCGCGTTTCCTTGCCGAGCCGGCGTGGGGGACCTTCAACGCCTGGATCCCGCTGTTCATGTTTAAAGTCTACGGCTTTAACCTGAAAGAAATCGCGATGTTTGCGTGGATGCCGATGCTGTTTGCCGATCTTGGCTGTATCGTTGGGGGCTATCTGCCGCCGCTGTTCCAGCGCTGGTTTGGCGTAAACCTCATCGTTTCGCGCAAAATGGTCGTCACCCTGGGCGCGGTGCTGATGATTGGCCCGGGGATGATCGGTCTGTTCACCAGCCCGTTTGTCGCTATCGCCCTGCTGTGCGTCGGCGGCTTTGCTCACCAGGCGCTGTCCGGTGCGTTAATTACCCTCTCTTCCGACGTGTTTGGGCGTAACGAAGTGGCGACGGCGAACGGCATGACCGGTATGGCCGCCTGGCTGGCGAGCACGATGTTTGCCCTGGTGGTTGGCGCGCTGGCGGACACTATCGGCTTTAGCCCGCTGTTCGCCGTGCTGGCGGTTTTCGATGTGCTGGGCGCCGTAGTTATCTGGACCGTGCTGAAAAATAAATCGGCGGATGACGACACGACACCGCTGGAAACGAGTAAACCCGCCACGCAAAGCTAGACACGCGCGAGTTATCCCCTCCGAAAGCCGCCTTGATTAAGGCGGCTTTTTCGTCTCTTCTTATGGTGAGAAGCGCGTAAAAGTGGTATAACAAATCCAATATTGTCGCCATCTCCCGGGAGCGAATATGGAAATCACTGAATCGCGTCGTCTGTATCAGCAGCTTGCCGCTGAGCTTAAAACGCGCATTGAACAAGGTGTCTACCTTGTGGGCGATAAGCTACCCGCAGAGCGGTTTATCGCGGATGAAAAAAGCGTAAGTCGTACCGTGGTTCGCGAAGCCATCATTATGCTGGAAGTTGAAGGCTACGTTGAGGTCCGCAAAGGCTCCGGCATCCACGTCATCTCTAATCATCCAAAACATCAGCAAATTGCCGACGAATCGCTGGAATTTGCCAATTATGGTCCTTTTGAGCTGTTGCAGGCCCGCCAGCTGATAGAAAGCAATATTGCCGAATTCGCGGCGACTCAGGTGACCAAGCAGGACATCATGAAGCTGATGGAAATCCAGGAAAAAGCGCGTAAAGAGAAGTGCTTCCGCGATTCCGAATGGGATCTTCAGTTCCATGTCCAGGTCGCGCTGGCGACGCAAAATACGGCGTTAGCCGCTATCGTAGAAAAAATGTGGACCCAGCGCGTACATAACCCATACTGGAAAAAACTGCACGACCATATCGACTCACGTACCGTCGATAACTGGTGCGACGATCATGACCAAATTCTTAAAGCGCTGATTCGCAAAGATCCGCATGCGGCTAAGCTGGCGATGTGGCAGCATCTGGAAAACACCAAGCTGATGTTGTTCAACGAAACCAGCGACGACTTTGAATTCAATGCCGATCGCTACCTGTTTGCCGATAATCCCGTGGTTCATCTCGATACGGCCGCCAACGGCGTAAAATAGACGTTCTCCTTCTGCAGGGCAGCGATTCCTCCGCTGCCCGTAAAGCCTCAGGGTAAGCAAAGCATATATAGTGTCAGCCTGTGTAAATACACTCGCCACCCTCCTTCGCAATCAGCAAAATCAGAATGCAACAAACTGCAATTTCTATGACGTAAAGTCAGTGGGTTTGTTACAATTAGATGCATTTTGTCGTTCTGAGAGTAAGCTTTGGCTTACTTCACTTTTAAACAGGGAACCGTTCAGAGCGCAGTAGCGACCATAATCTAATAAAAAGCTATGTCGCCGTGCATATACCGCGTTCAGACGTGCCGTTAACCGATGTACCAGGAATCGTGAATGGAACTATTAACCCAATTATTGAACGCCTTGTGGGCTCAGGATTACGAAACTCTCGCTAATCCCTCCATGATTGGCATGCTGTACTTTGTCTTATTTATGATTTTGTTCCTTGAGAACGGTTTGCTGCCCGCCGCCTTTTTGCCCGGCGATAGCCTGCTTGTGCTGGTCGGCGTCCTGATAGCCAAAGGCGCGATGGGCTTTCCGGAAACGCTGCTGCTGCTCACCGCGGCGGCAAGTCTCGGCTGCTGGCTGAGCTATATTCAGGGCCGATGGCTGGGCAATACGCGAATCGTACAAAACTGGCTATCGCATCTCCCTTCGCACTATCATCAGCGCGCGCATCACCTGTTCCATAAGCACGGGCTTTCCGCACTGCTGATTGGCCGCTTTATCGCTTTCGTTCGTACGCTGCTGCCGACCATCGCCGGGCTATCAGGCCTGAGCAGCGCACGCTTCCAGTTTTTTAACTGGATGAGCGGGCTGCTGTGGGTTCTGATCCTGACCTCGCTGGGATACCTGCTGGGGAAAACGCCGGTATTCCTGAAGTATGAAGATCAGCTGATGTCCTGCCTGATGCTGCTGCCCGTCGCGCTGCTGGTGTTTGGCCTGATAGGTTCGCTGATTGTCCTGTGGAAGAAAAAATACAGAAGCCGGGGCTAACGATGGAGATGACACGCTCCTCTCTGCGTCAGATAAGCTGGGTGCTGGGCGGTTCGCTACTCCTGTGCGGCCTGTTCTGGCTCTGGCTCACCGTGCAACAGCAGGAATCCACGCTGGCTATTCGTCCCGTTAGTCAGGGTATCAGCATGCCGGACGGTTTTTCCGTCTGGCACCATCTCGACGCTAACGGTATCCGTTTTAAAAGCATTACGCCGCAGAATGACGGTTTGCTTATCAAGTTTGACTCCAGCGCTCAGGGCGCTGCGGCAAAAGAAGTTTTGGGCCGCGCTCTACCGCATGGTTATATTATCGCTTTAGTGGAAGACGATGATTCGCCTACCGCCTGGATTTCGCGCCTGCGCGATACGCCGCACAGATTCGGGTAATCCACGAAAATTCCGAATATATTCACCCTGTTTGGTGATTTCCCGGTTTACTTACTATCATTAAGTTTGCGGGCGTCACCAGACTCACGTTACTCAACTGGATAGGGGATATCCTGAGATGTTCCCCCACACAATGGAAGGTCGTATCCATGAAACACCGCATCGCTTTGATCCTGGTTTTGTCATCACTAAGCGCCAGCGCCTTTGCCATCTCCCCTTGCCAGGAAAAAGAGCAGGATATCCAGCGGGAGATCAGCTACGCAGAAAAGCATCATAACCAGCACCGTATTGACGGTCTGAAAAAGGCGCTAAGCGAAGTAAAAGCGCACTGCAGCGACAGCCAGCTCAAAGCCGATCACCAGAAAAAAATCGCCCAACAGCAGGAAGAAATTACCGAACGTCGGAACGACCTGCGCGAAGCAGAACAGAAAGGCGATGCTGACAAAATCAGCAAGCGTCAACGTAAACTTGATGAAGCGCAGCAGGAACTGAAAGAGCTGCAGTCTCGCGAGTACTAATTGATTAAGCAAGACCAATATGGACCACTTTAACAGGAGATAAACATGGCTAAAGATAACGTTGCAGAAGACCTGCGTGCGGAACTGAAGACGCTGGCTGATACCCTGGAAGAAGTGCTGAACTCCTCCACGGATAAGTCGAAAGAAGAGATTGGTAAACTGCGCAGTAAAGCTGAAAGCGCGCTGAAGGAAAGCCGTGTTCGCCTGGGTGAAACCAGCGATGCTCTCCTGAAGCAAACGCGAGAAACCGCTGCGCGTGCAGATGAATACGTCCGTGAAAACCCCTGGACCGGCGTGGGAATTGGTGCTGCCGTCGGGCTGGTACTGGGTGTCCTGCTGACGCGTCGTTAATTATGGCGAACTCTAAAAGTACGCAAGGGCCCGGGCAAAGCGTTTTCGGCATCGGTCAGCGAATAGTCACTTTGCTGGTCGAGATGGTGGAAACGCGCCTGCGCCTGGTCGTCGTGGAGCTGGAAGAGGAGAAAGCCAATCTCTTCCAGCTATTCCTGATGCTCGGGCTGACGCTGCTGTTTGCCGCGTTCGGGCTGATGAGTATGCTGGTGCTCATCATCTGGGCCGTCGATGCGCAGTATCGGCTTAACGTGATGATCGCCACCACCGCTATCCTGCTGCTGGCAGCGCTCATTGGCGGTATCTGGACCTTACGCAAAGCCCGACGTTCAACGTTCCTGCGCTTCACGCGTCAGGAGCTGGCTAACGACCGCGCATTGCTGGAGGACGATAAGCCATGAGCCGCGAACAGCAGGAACGCGAACGACAAAAAGCGCTTTTGCTGCGCCTGATCCAACAGCAGCGGCTGGACCTTAGCGCCAGCCACCGCCACTGGATTGAAGCGACCGCGCCCATTGATCGCGGCTGGAACACCTTCCTCAATCTGCGTTCATGGGCAATGGTCGGCAGCGGCATCGTGGCAATATGGTCCGTTCGCCATCCGCGCTTTTTGATGCGCTGGGCAAAGCGCAGCCTCGGTATCTGGAGCACCTGGCGGATGGCACGCAATCTGCTGCGTCAGTCCACGTCGCGCTAAGGCTAATGACCGGGTCCGGCGCCAGCCGCCACCCGGCATCCTTCTCGCCCCACTGTCCCCGTCAGGTTTTCCCCTTTTCTTGCTCACCAGCAGAACACTTTCGCCTTTCAGCGTCTGCCGTCATTTTGCCCAGCACCGCCTGTACGACCCGCTACAGCCCCTCTTACATTCATGTCCTTTATCAATGATTGCTCAGAAACTTTGAAGAAGATCTACAGTTTTCCTTGCTAACAATCACATCTCATCCTCGCTAATATCCTCTCCATCGACAGCAAGCCCGCGTAACTACGCAGGATTGCACCAAAAAACAAAATCGCCGCCCTTTGGGTTTTCTGGAGTTAGAAATGAAAAAATTAGAAGATGTTGGTGTACTGGTAGCGCGCATTCTGATGCCCATTCTGTTTATCACCGCAGGTTGGGGAAAAATCACCGGTTATGCGGGTACTCAACAATATATGGAAGCCATGGGCGTCCCTGGGTTTATGCTGCCGCTGGTTATCCTGCTTGAATTCGGCGGCGGTCTGGCGATTCTGTTCGGTTTCCTGACCCGCACCACCGCGCTGTTCACCGCAGGCTTCACCGTGCTGACCGCGTTTCTGTTCCACAGCAACTTTGCTGAGGGCGTGAACTCGCTGATGTTCATGAAAAACCTGAGCATCGCAGGCGGCTTCCTGCTGCTGGCTATCACTGGTCCAGGCGCCTTTAGTATTGACCGCGTCCTGAATAAAAAGTGGTAAGCGCACTATACTAGTAAATAAAAAAGCGAGGGGACTTCTCCTCGCTTTTGCTATCTGAAGGAGGAAATGATGGGACAATTAATTGACGGCGTCTGGCACGATACCTGGTATGACACCAAATCCACCGGAGGGCGATTTAAACGTTCTGTGTCCGCCTTTCGCAACTGGCTAACCGCCGACGGCGCGCCGGGCCCAAGCGGCGAAGCCGGGTTCGCTGCGGAAAAAGACCGTTACCATCTGTACGTTTCTCTGGCCTGCCCATGGGCGCATCGCACTCTCATCCTGCGTAGCCTGAAAGGACTGGAGCCGTTTATTTCCGTCTCCGTGGTCAACCCCCTGATGTTCGAGAACGGCTGGACTTTCGACGATAGCTTCCCGGCAGCGACGGGCGATACCCTCTACCAGCACGAATTTCTTTATCAGCTTTATCTGCATGCCGATCCCCACTACAGCGGGCGCGTCACGGTGCCGGTATTGTGGGACAAAAAGCAGCAAACCATCGTCAGCAATGAGTCGGCGGAAATCATCCGCATGTTGAATACCGCGTTTGACGGACTGGGTGCCCGCGCTGGCGATTACTACCCGCCTGAGCTGCGCGCGCAAATTGATGAGCTGAACGGCTGGATCTATGACAACGTCAACAATGGAGTCTATAAAGCCGGATTCGCCACCAGCCAGCAGGCCTATGACGAAGCGGTCGATGCGGTATTTACGTCTCTGGAGCGTCTGGAACAAATCCTTGGCCAACACCGCTTCCTGACCGGTAACCAGCTGACGGAGGCCGATATTCGTCTGTGGACCACCCTGGTTCGTTTCGACCCGGTGTATGTGACCCACTTTAAATGCGACAAACGCCGCATCAGCGATTATCTCAATCTTTATGGCTTCCTGCGCGATATCTACCAGATGCCGGGCATCGCGGAAACGGTGGATTTTGCCCATATTCGCAACCATTACTACCGTAGCCATAAGACGATCAACCCAACCGGGATTATCTCCGTCGGCCCGCAGCAGGATCTTAACGAACCGCACGGCCGCGATCTTCGCTTCCGCTAATCCGTTGGGCGCCATTTACCGCGCCCAATAATTCACAAAACAAATATTTACCAGCATTTCATTCACGTCTATTCTTATTTCGATCGCTTTAAAAACAAGTGATTGACGGTTAATCGAGGCGTAAAAATGGACTGGTATCTTAAAGTATTAAAAAACTACATTGGATTTGGCGGCCGCGCCCGGCGCAAAGAGTACTGGATGTTTATTCTGGTCAACATCATCCTGACCGGCGTACTCAGCATTATTGATAAAATGCTCGGATGGCAGCGCGCCGGAGGGGAAGGCATTCTGACGACCATCTATGGCGTGCTGATATTCTTACCGTGGTGGGCGGTGCAGTTTCGTCGATTGCACGACACCGACCGCTCGGCATGGTGGCTGTTATTGCTGCTGATCCCCGTGATCGGCTGGCTGGTGATCCTGGTCTTCAATTGCCAGAACGGCACTCCCGGCAATAACCGCTTCGGGCCGGACCCGAAACCGACCTCTTACTGACCATGCGCCCCTCGTCAAAAAGGGGCGCATTTTGTTTTATCTGGTCATAAATAGCTTCGGGATTTCCCGCAGACACCATGATTTTGCCTCACCCATGCTGTCCCGGCGCCAGGCCATAATAATGTCGATCTCGTTGCTGTACTCCGGGCTGACCACCCGCAGGCGCCCTTCGGCAATATCCCGCTCAACCAGCGGATAGGGCATCGTGGCGACGCCCAACCCTGCCAGCAGCGCCTGGCGTTTATCTTCGATCGAGCTCACGGTTAATCGCGGCTGTTTATCAAGCAGCTGCACCGTCAGCACCGGACGTTCGCGGGCGGTGTCCGCCACCGCCACGCCGCGATACTTCACGCGCGTGACTTCAGAAAGCGGCTCAGGCTCGAGGTGAATGGGATGGTCGGGGGCGGCAACGTAGACGCTCATAACCGAGTAGAGCTTACGGGAGTTAATTTCCGAGGAGGAACGAAAATGCATATCCGGCGCAACGACAATATCCGCCCGCCCCTGCTCAAGGCGCTCCCATGCCCCGGCCAGCACTTCGGTAATAATCGACAGCTGGGTGTTCGATTTGGTCGCGAGCTTTTCAATTAGCGGAAACAGATCGGTGGTGGGTACCAGCGCCTCGGTGACGATGGTCAGGTGCGTTTCCCAGCCGCGCGATAGCGCTTCGGCATCGGTTGTCAGCTTATCCGCCGCTTCCAGCAGAACGCGCCCGCGCTCAAGCAGCATTCGGCCTACGTTGGTGAATTTTGTTCGATGACCTGAACGGTCAAACAGGACGACATCCAGCTCTTCTTCCAGCTTTTGCATGGTATAGCTGAGCGCTGAAGGCACCCGACCAAGCTCATCAGCCGCCGCCGCAAAGCTTCCGCGCCGGTCAATCGCATCCATAACGCGTAACGCTTCCAGCGTTAATGCTCTCTCTTTAGCCATCGTTCTCTCATTCAGGAAATTTGAACATACCGGGCAGAATATCTGGCTAACAATAGAGCGTCCATACCTTTACCATTGATTTAGTGTAAAGAGAGGTCAAGAAGATGATTACAACCCGAACAGCCAAACAGTGCGGTCAAGCCGACTTCGGCTGGCTGCAGGCCCGCTACACCTTTTCCTTTGGCCACTACTTCGACCCGAAATTGCTAGGTTACGCGTCGCTGCGCGTGCTCAACCAGGAAGTTCTGGCGCCCGGCGCGTCGTTCCAGCCGCGCACCTATCCGAAAGTCGACATTCTGAACCTGATTCTGGAAGGTGAAGCGGAGTACCGCGACAGCGATGGCAATCACATCCAGGCGAAAGCTGGCGAAGCGCTGCTGATCTCCACCCAGCCTGGCGTGAGCTACAGCGAGCACAATCTGAGCAAAGAGCGCTCGCTGACGCGAATCCAGCTGTGGCTGGACGCCTGCCCGCAGCATGAAAACCCGCTGGTGCAAAAAATCGCTATCGCCGAGGGAGCGCAGCAGCTGCTGGCTTCGCCGGACGGCAGCCAGAACAGTCTCCAGCTGCGCCAGCAGGTATGGATCCACCATATCAATCTGGCGAAAGGCGAGCAGCTTAACGTGCAGCTCCACGGCCCGCGCGCCTACCTGCAGTCGATTCACGGCACGGTACATGCGCGAGTGCAGGAAGAAGAGAAACAGGCTTTGACCTGCGGCGATGGCGCGTTTATTCGTGACGAAGCTAACATTACCCTCGTTGCCGATACGCCGCTGCGCGCTTTGCTGATAGATTTACCTGTGTAACAACGGCAGTAAGGGAGTGTGTCAGTGGGCAAGAAGAAAACAAAAAAAGCGGTGCTGGCAGCGTCGCAGCCGCAGCCAGAAACCATGACAACGGTTAGCTTTGGTTATGAAGAGATGTTGAGCGAACTGGAGGCGATCGTCGCAGAAGCGGAGATACGGCTCCAGGAAGAAGAAAACGTCGCCTGACGTCAATATCGGCCCCGGCCGGGGCCGATAGATTTACTCACTCAGTTCCTGAGCTAAATCTTTTTGGACCTGCTTACGCTGTTCTGGCGTCAGGACCTGATTCACATCAAAATAGTACTTCACGCGATAATAGCGGACCTGCTGTTCGACTTTACTAAACGCCGCCAGCTGATCTTTGACCGCTTTTTCATTCCATTTTCCGGAATCAATCACATCAAATAATACGCCGTCTTTAATATCGTTCTGGGATATCTGCTGAACGTTTTTTTCCAGCTGCTTGTGCAGGCTTTTGATTTTCGTTACCTGATCCTGGGTCAGTTTTAAATGCTGGACAATCGGATCCTGCGCCGGGGCTGGCGCAGCGTTAACATCCGCAGCCTGTGCCGCCATTGAGAAGCCCGTAGCGAGGACGGTTGTCACTGCAATGCGAGTCATTAATTTCATTTTTTATTTCATCCTGATTAATTATCACCGATATGGGTGGCTATTATTTTTCATAAGCCGATGACGAAATGTAAAAAATAGTTCGCATAAATGTAGTTAAACCAGGAAATACATAACAAACATGAATGCTATAATTGAATTCATTTATTTTAAATATATTGAATAAGCAAGAAGGACGCATAACCGCATGAGTCATAATGCGGTTGATGGCAGACCTGTTTCCCCCATCGTGCCGCTTTCTTTTGGGGTATAGCGTCGTGGACGGTCATTCATCTGTCCTGTGTTTCAACCTGCCTTATGAAGCAAAAACCCCCGCCATCGCTGGCAGGGGTTTTGTAAAAGTTGAAGCTGACCGTTAAGCCGGGTTCTGTCGTGGACAGTCATTCATCTAGGCCAGCAATCGCTCACTGGCTCAAGCAGCCTACCCGGGTTCAGTACGGGCCGTACCTTATGAACCCCTATTTGGCCTTGCTCCGGGTGGAGTTTACCGTGCCGCGAACTGTTACCAGACGCGCGGTGCGCTCTTACCGCACCCTTTCACCCTTACCTGATCCCACTTGCGTGGGCCATCGGCGGTTTGCTCTCTGTTGCACTGGTCGTGGGCTTGCGCCCCCCAGGCGTTACCTGGCACCCTGCCCTATGGAGCCCGGACTTTCCTCCCCTCCGCCCGTCTCCCCCGAAGAGGACGACGACGAAGCGGCGACTGTCTGGTCAGCTTCGGCGCGCAGTATAGAGGGTTTACCGACGGTTGTCATCCTTCCGTCGCCATCCCAACCTGCAATGTCGCCGCAATATTACGCGACGCATGATAAATATTGTCCGCCGCGCCGCGAAACGCCTCTTCGAGCGTCGTTACGCTGGTCAGCACGCTAAACACCGCATCAATCCCATACTGGTGAACCACGCCGACATCCCGGGTCAGACTACCGGCAATGCCAATTACCGGCTTATGATACTTTTTCGCCACGTTCGCCACGCCAACCGGCACTTTACCGTTAATACTCTGGCTATCCAGCCGGCCTTCACCGGTCACCACCAGCGAACAATCGAGGATATGCTCTTCCAGATTCAGCGCCTGGGTCACGATTTCAATCCCGCTGCGTAATTCAGCGTTCAGGAACGCCATCAGCGCTGCGCCCATGCCGCCCGCCGCGCCCGCGCCGGCAACCTGCGTCACATCGACATGCAGATCGGCCTTAATAACGTCCGCATAGTGCGCCAGGTTACTGTCCAGCTCGCGGATCATCGCTTCGGTAGCCCCTTTCTGCGGACCAAATATCCTTGATGCGCCAGTATCGCCAGTCAGCGGATTGGTGACATCGCAGGCGACCCGAATAGCGCAATCATGCAGTCGCGCATCAAGACCGGAGAGATCTATCGAATTGAGGCTACACAGACTACCGCCGCCGTTGCCAATCTCCACGCCGTTGGCATCGCAGAGACGCGCGCCCAGCGCCTGAACCATCCCCGCGCCGCCGTCATTGGTGGCGCTGCCGCCAATGCCAATGATGATATTTTTCGCCCCATGATCCAGCGCCTGCAAAATCAGCTCGCCGGTACCGCGCGACGTCGTCAATAGCGGGTTACGCTGAGCGGGCGGCACCAGCCCCAGCCCGCTGGCCGCAGCCATTTCGATAAACGCGGTTTTACCATCGCCGGAAAGCCCCCAGCAGGCATCAACCGGAACACCCAGCGGCCCCGTCACGCAGGCGCTCATTTCGGTTCCCTGCGTCGCGGCAATCATCGCCTCAACGGTACCTTCCCCGCCATCGGCGAGAGGAACCTTCACGTAGAGCGCATCGGGGAAAATTTCCCGAAAACCTTTTTCTATAGCCTGAGCAACCTCTATGGCCGAGAGGCTTTCTTTATAAGAGTCTGGGGCGATTACGATTTTCATAGTTATGTAGCCTGACAGTGCCGCGCAAGGCAAGAATTACAGGGCGCACATCCGCGCCCTTCTTGTTAGCGAGTGACTTCCACTTTCGCCAGTTTTTCGTAGTAGCATGCAAGCGCGCTATGGTCGGCGGTACCCAAACCGTCGGCGCGCAGCGCCTGCATCATCTCCATCACCGCGGCGGTCAGCGGCAGCTGGGCGCCCACGCCGTGAGAAGTGTCCAGCGCATTCGCCAGATCTTTGATATGCAGATCGATACGGAAACCCGGCTTGAAGTTGCGGTCCATCACCATTGGCGCTTTGGCATCCAGTACGGTACTCCCGGCCAGCCCGCCGCGGATGGCCTGATATACCAGATCCGGGTTCACGCCCGCTTTGGTCGCCAGCGTCAGCGCTTCGGACATCGCCGCAATGTTCAGCGCCACGATCACCTGGTTGGCCAGCTTGGTCACGTTGCCCGCGCCGATCTCGCCGGTATGCACCACGGAACCCGCCATCGCTTTCAGCAGATCGTAATATTTGTCGAAAATCGCTTTATCACCGCCCACCATCACCGACAGCGTACCGTCGATGGCCTTCGGTTCGCCGCCGCTGACCGGCGCATCCAGCATATCGACGCCTTTCGCTTTCAGCGCTTCACTGATCTCACGGCTCGCCAGCGGCGCAATGGAGCTCATATCGATCAGCACGGTGCCCGGCTTCGCGCCTTCAATAATGCCGCCTTCACCCAACGCCACCTCTTTCACGTGCGGGGAGTTCGGCAGCATGGTGATTATCACATCGCACTGCTCGGCAATCGCTTTCGCTGACGCGGCGGTTTCTGCGCCTGCGGCAATCACTTCGGCAATCGCTTCCGGGTTACGGTCAGCAACCACCAACGAGTAACCTGCCTTGAGGAGGTTTTTACTCATTGGTTTACCCATGATACCGAGGCCAATAAAACCAACTTTCATTGTCATGTCTTTATCTCTCTAGTTTCGGTGGTGGTTATTTCTTAAAGGAGTCAGCCAGCTTCTGCGTGGCAGAGCGGAATACGCCCAGGTCGCTGCCGACGGCAACAAAGGTCGCGCCCCATTCCAGATAGCGCCGCGCGTCGGCTTCAACCGGCGCCAGAATACCGCTCGGTTTACCGCACTTTTTCGCGCTGGCAAAAATGTGCTGGATAGCTTTCTGCACTTCCGGATGGGAAGCATTGCCCAGATGGCCCAGCGCAGCGGCCAGATCGCTTGGGCCGACAAAAATACCGTCAACGCCCGGCGTGGCGGCTATCGCATCAACGTTATCCACGCCCTGCTGGCTCTCGATTTGCACGAGGATGGTGATGTTGTTGTTCGACTGCGCGAAGTAATCCGGCACGGTGCCAAACATATTGGCGCGGTGCGAGACGGATACACCGCGAATGCCTTCTGGCGGATAGCGGGTTGAGGCGACGGCGTTTATCGCCTGTGCTTCCGTTTCGACAAACGGAATCAGGAAGTTATAAAAACCGATATCCAGTAGACGCTTAATAATCACTGGCTCGTTGGTCGGTACGCGGACGACCGGCGCGCTGGCGCTGCCTTTCAGTGCCATCAGCTGCGGGATAAAGGTGGAGATATCGTTCGGCGCATGTTCGCCGTCCAGTACCAGCCAGTCGAAACCTGCCAGACCTAAAACTTCGGTGCTAATTGGGCTCGCCAGCGCGGACCAGCAGCCAATCTGAACCTGATGCGCCGCCAGGGCCGCCTTAAATTTATTCGGGAAGATATCGTTATTCATCACTTATACCTTGTCACTTAACCGTTAATGATTTCTGCAGTTCCATGCGTTTGATGTCGCCGACCACAAACAGATAGCAAACCATCGCCATCAGGGCCGAGCATCCGGCGAAGACCAGCGCTGCGTTGAATGAGTACAGCTCGCTCACCAGGTAACCGATAACCAGCGGGGTTACAATGGAAGCGACGTTACTAAATACGTTAAAGACGCCGCCGTACAGGCCGGTCAGCACATAACCCATCACGGTGAAGACGTGCTCCCAGCCCCAGGCAAAGGTCAGCCATCCCAGCAGCGGCGAGAACAGTGCCAGGGAAAAATACTGCGCGAAGTTAACAATCGCCGAGGCGGTGCCGCGCTCTTTCGTCGGAAACCAGGCCGCCATGATACGGGCGTTTGCCGGGCAGAAAGGCGTTTCTGAGAAGCCCAGCATAAAACGCATAAAAAACATTGAGAGCCTTGCCCACGCCAGCGGAAACATATCCACAAAACCTTGCAGGAAGGTAAATAACGACCAGAAGAACAGGCTACAGGAGTAGACGTTCTTCGAGCCAAATTTATCGAGCAGCCAGCCGCCGAAGAGCCGCATCAGCAGGTAGGCCCAGCCGAAAGCGGAGAAGATATAGCTCATCGAGACCGCGCTCAGCGGCAGCTCTTTCGCTACCTCTGTACCAGCGTTCGGGAACGTCGCCCGGTCGGCATAGTTAACGGCGGTAACAATGAAAATGATCAGCAGGATTAAATATCGAGTTGGCACGCCTTTTTTCTTTTCTATCGTTGCATCCAGACTCATCTAATATTCCTCAGGTACAATACACCTTCTATTATTTATTTTGGCGTGATTCTTCATTATTCAGAAATCAATATCAGCAGGTATCGATTTACTCATCCGACGCATCGCAAGCATGACTCAGTATAATCAGCTTGCGAGCGTTAAACACTGTGCACATAACCTGTAAATGGCGTTTAATTATCTCTATTATTGTGCAAATGCAGCAATCAGTGGGCGCTACCCCACAGTTCCAGCGATTTCCCTCTTTAGCGTATTCTCCCTGGCAGCAATGGGTGATTTAGATCACATTTTCAGATTCAAACACCTGACATTCTCTATTTCACAAATCTGCACATCAGAAATTGAATATACCCTAAATATTTCGAGTTGCATGAAGGCGGCAACGCTGGGAATCCCCGGAAGCTTACTAAAGTATGTGACTGGGGTGAGCGAGGAAAGCCAACGCACGTGCAGCTTGAAATATGACGGATATAAACGTTTTATTTTATTATTCGCACCTTGCTGGAGAATACTGGACAATGGCTGACATTGAAATTAGACAGGAATCGCCAACGGCATTTTATATAAAAGTAGACGAAACGGATAACGTGGCGATTATTGTTAACGATCGCGGTTTAAAGGCCGGAACGCGTTTCCCTGACGGACTCACGCTCGTTGAACATATCCCGCAAGGCCATAAAGTCGCGCTGGTCGATATTCCCGTCCACGGTGAAATTATCCGCTATGGCGAGGTGATTGGCTACGCAGTACGCGATATTCCACAGGGCAGCTGGATTGACGAATCGCTGGTCGAACTGCCAAAAGCGCCGCCGCTGCATACTTTGCCGCTGGCGACCAAAGTCCCGGCGCCGCTGCCTCCGCTGGAAGGCTATACCTTCGAAGGCTATCGCAACGCCGACGGGAGCGTCGGAACCAAAAACCTGCTCGGCATTAGCACCAGCGTGCACTGCGTGGCGGGCGTCGTCGATTATGTGGTGAAAATTATCGAACGCGATCTGCTGCCAAAGTATCCCAACGTCGATGGCGTTGTGGGTCTGAACCACCTGTATGGCTGCGGCGTGGCGATCAACGCCCCGGCAGCGGTCGTCCCGATCCGCACCATTCATAATCTGGCGCTCAATCCAAACTTCGGCGGCGAAGTGATGGTGATTGGCCTTGGCTGCGAAAAACTGCAGCCGGAGCGACTGCTGGAAGGCACCGACGATGTGAAAAGCATCCCCGTGGATAGCGCCAGCATCGTCAGCCTGCAGGATGAGAAGCACGTCGGTTTTAAATCAATGGTGGATGACATTCTGCAGGTCGCCGAGCACCACCTGGAGAAGCTGAACCAGCGCCAGCGTGAAGCCTGCCCGGCCTCCGAGCTGGTTGTCGGTATGCAGTGCGGCGGCAGCGATGCGTTTTCTGGCGTCACCGCCAACCCGGCGGTGGGCTACGCATCCGATCTGCTGGTGCGCTGCGGGGCGACCGTTATGTTCTCGGAAGTCACCGAAGTGCGCGATGCGATCCACTTGCTGACGCCGCGCGCCATCAACGAAGAAGTCGGAAAACGCCTGCTGGAGGAGATGGCCTGGTACGATAACTATCTCGATATGGGCAAAACCGACCGCAGCGCCAACCCCTCCCCCGGCAACAAGAAAGGCGGCCTGGCGAACGTCGTCGAGAAAGCGCTGGGCTCTATCGCTAAATCCGGGAAGAGCGCGATTGCCGAAGTGCTCTCTCCGGGGCAGCGCCCGACCAAACGCGGGCTGATTTACGCCGCGACGCCGGCGAGCGACTTTGTCTGCGGTACTCAGCAGGTGGCTTCCGGGATCACGGTGCAGGTCTTTACGACCGGTCGCGGTACGCCGTACGGCCTGGTCGCCGTGCCGGTCATAAAAATGGCGACGCGTACCGAGCTGGCAAACCGCTGGTATGACTTAATGGATATCAACGCGGGAACCATCGCCACTGGAGAAGAAACCATCGAAGAGGTAGGGCTGAAGCTGTTTGAATTTATTCTTGATGTCGCCAGCGGCCACAAGAAGACCTTCTCGGATCAGTGGGGATTGCACAATCAGCTGGCGGTGTTTAACCCGGCGCCGGTGACGTGATAATCCTTAGCAGAAAAGCCGGGCGGCGGTGAATGAGCATCGCCCCCGGCGTATCAATATTTACGCATTCACCAGAATGACTTCAACGCCGCTCTTACGCAGCCCCTCCAGGCTTTCTGGCGGGATACCATCATCAACGATGATGGTATCGATCCGCTGAGTGTCGACGATCTTATGCAAGCTGGAACGGTTGAATTTTGTCGAGTCGGTGACCACGATAATGCGCTCCGCAACCTCACACATCCGACGATTTAGTCTGGCCTCGTCTTCATTATGGGTGCTGACGCCCCGCTCCAGATCGATCGCATCAACACCGAGAAACAGCATATCGAAGTGGTAATTTTGCAACGACTGTTCTGCCTGGTCGCCATAGAACGAAAGCGATTGACGGCGCAAGTGCCCACCGGTCATCAACAGCTCAACACCATCCGCTTCAAGTAATGCATTAGCAACATTCATACCGTTGGTCATAGCAATAACATCAGTATGCTCGCGCAGCAGACGGGCGATCTCATATGTCGTGGTACCGGAATCGAGAATAACGCGATGCCCCGGCCCGATCAGCGCAACAGCAGCTCCGGCGATACGCCGTTTTATCGCCGTATTCAGCGAGCTTTTATCCTCAACAGAAGGCTCTCCGCCGGGGATATTACTGTCGCAAATCAGTGCACCGCCATAAGCCCGAACGGCGATCCCCTGCTTTTCGAGAAACGCAAGATCGTTACGGATCGTCACCGTAGAAACGCCGAACAATTCAGAAAGATCGTTCACCTGCACGCTTCCATGCTGCCGCAACCGCTGGATGATCTGCTCCCGTCTTTCGCTGGTACCGGGTACCCGCTTATCTGCAGAATGGTCTGTGTTGCTCATAAGAAATCCTTTAACTAATTCTTTCGTTTTATTTCGTTTTCCTTATTAACGCCTTTCTTTTACCCGAATGCAAGCCCCGCGACAGGTATCTCAGCCCATAAACTCGCCGTAAAACACTTTCATTATGTTTCTTTTGTGAAACAGATCGGAAAACTATTATCTTTCGTTTTATTTTTATAACACCATGATGCAGTATAAATGAAACAAAACGAAAGATAATTATCATAACAATCCAACCTGGAGAGGAAAGTGAAACATCTGACGACTATGGTGGAACAGCATAAACGGGGGAAAGCAAACGGTATATATGCCGTTTGTTCGGCGCATCCACTGGTTCTGGAGTCTGCAATACGCTACGCACATGCTAACCGAACTCCTCTGCTGATCGAGGCAACCTCCAATCAGGTTGATCAGTTTGGCGGTTATACGGGAATGACCCCAGCTGATTTTCGCCACTTTGTCTGCCAACTGGCCAACTCGCTTGATTTCCCCGAAGAGCAGTTAATTCTGGGCGGCGACCATCTCGGCCCAAATCGTTGGCAGCATCTGCCAGCGGAGCAGGCGATGGCCAATGCTGACGGTTTGATCAAAAGCTACGTGGCTTCAGGATTTAAAAAAATCCATCTTGATTGCAGCATGTCCTGTCAGGGCGATCCGGTTCCGCTAACCGATGCTATCGTCGCGGAACGTGCTGCACGTCTGGCAAAGATTGCCGAGGAAACCTGCGTGGAGCAGTTCGGCGAATCGGATCTCGTCTACATCATTGGCACCGAAGTGCCTGTACCAGGCGGTGCCCACGAAACATTAGCCGAGCTAGAGGTCACTACACCCGATGCGGCACGCGCCACGCTGAAAGCCCATCGCCATGCGTTTGAAAAACTGGGTCTGGATGCCATCTGGTCCCGCATCATTGCCCTGGTTGTGCAACCCGGCGTCGAGTTCGATCATACGCACATCATAGATTACCAACCGCAAAAAGCCGTCGCTCTGAGCAAAATGGTTGAAGCTTACGACACGTTGGTATTCGAAGCACACTCCACGGATTACCAGACGCCGCAATCTTTGCGCCAGCTCGTAAAAGATCACTTCGCCATTCTGAAAGTTGGTCCGGCGTTGACTTTCGCCCTGCGCGAAGCGCTGTTCTCGCTGGCAGCCATTGAGGAGGAGCTGTTGCCGGCCAAAGCCTGCTCTGGCCTTCGTCACGTACTTGAGAGCGTAATGCTCGATCGCCCGGAATACTGGCAAAGCCACTATCACGGCGATGGCAACGCACGTCGTCTGGCCCGCGGCTACAGCTATTCCGATCGCGTTCGTTATTACTGGCCGGACAGCCAGATTGATGACGCATTCGAAAGATTGGTTCGCAATCTGGCGGGTGAGCCAATCCCGCTACCGCTTATCAGCCAGTATTTACCTTTGCAGTACGTAAAAGTACGCGAGGGAGATCTCAGTGCCACGCCGCGGGAACTCATCATGAGCCACATTCAGGACATACTGCAGCAGTACCATGCCGCCTGTCAGGGCGTTACTTCCATAACGGATAACAACTAAGAGGAAAACGCTATGCCAAATATCGTACTGAGTCGTATTGACGAAAGACTCATCCATGGCCAGGTAGGCGTACAGTGGGTCGGATTTGCGGGGGCAAATCTGGTACTGGTCGCTAATGATGGAGTCGCTGAAGACACCGTGCAGCAGAATCTGATGGAAATGGTTTTGGCCGAAGGGATTGCCGTACGTTTCTGGTCGCTGCAAAAAACGATCGATAACATTCACCGCGCCGCCGACCGGCAGAAAATTTTACTGGTATGCAGAACACCGACTGATTTTCTCAAGCTGGTCGAAGGCGGTGTGCCCGTCACACGCATCAATGTGGGAAACATGCATTACGCCGAAGGTAAAAAACAAATTGCCAAAACGGTTTCTGTCGACGCGAACGATATCAGCGCCTTTAACGGTCTGAAAGCGGCCGGAGTGGAATGCTTCGTTCAGGGTGTCCCGACAGAACCTGCTTTGGATCTCTTTAAACTACTTTGAGGGATTCACAATGGAAATTAGTCTGTTGCAGGCTTTTGCATTAGGTATTCTCGCCTTTATTGCCGGCCTCGATATGTTCAACGGTTTAACACACATGCACCGTCCAGTGGTACTTGGGCCGCTGGTTGGTCTGATTCTGGGCGATCTGCATACCGGTATTTTAACCGGCGGTACGCTGGAACTGGTGTGGATGGGTCTGGCGCCGCTGGCTGGCGCTCAGCCGCCTAACGTCATTATCGGAACTATTGTGGGAACAACTTTTGCCATAACCACCGGCGTGAAACCTGACGTGGCTGTAGGGGTCGCCGTACCGTTTGCCGTCGCTGTACAAATGGGCATTACCTTCCTGTTCTCCGTCATGTCCGGCGTGATGTCCCGCTGCGATCGCATGGCCGCAAATGCCGATACAGCAGGTATTGAACGGGTTAACTATCTGGCGCTGCTGGCGCTAGGCATTTTCTACTTCCTTTGCGCTTTCCTGCCAATTTACTTCGGAGCGGAACACGCGAAAACCGCCATTGATGTGCTGCCCGAACGTCTGATTGACGGCCTGGGCGTGGCAGGCGGCATCATGCCCGCTATCGGCTTTGCCGTACTGCTAAAAATCATGCTGAAAAACGTCTATATCCCTTATTTCATCATAGGTTTCGTTGCCGCGGCCTGGCTCAAGCTTCCGGTCCTGGCTATCGCCGCGGCCGCGCTGGCAATGGCGCTGATCGATCTGCTGCGCAAATCTCCCGAACCGACTAAACCAGCGGCACAGAAAGAGGAATTCGAAGATGGCATCTAACCAACATACTTTGTCGAATACGACTGAAAATGAAGAAACGCTGCTCACCGGGGTGAATGAAAACGTCTATGAAGATCAGAATATTAGCGCTGATCTCACTAAAAAAGACATTAACCGCGTGGCCTGGCGTTCCATGCTGCTGCAGGCTTCTTTTAACTATGAGCGTATGCAGGCATCTGGTTGGCTATACGGTCTGCTACCCGCGTTGAAAAAGATCCATACCAACAAACGCGATTTGGCCCGAGCCATGAAAGGCCATATGGGATTCTTTAATACCCATCCTTTCCTGGTGACGTTTGTTATTGGCATCATTCTGGCAATGGAACGCTCCAAGCAGGATGTCAACAGCATCCAAAGCACCAAAATCGCCGTTGGCGCACCGCTCGGTGGGATTGGCGATGCCATGTTCTGGCTGACGCTGTTGCCGATCTGCGGCGGGATAGGAGCCAGCCTGGCGCTGCAAGGCTCTATCCTTGGCGCAATAGTCTTTATCGTGTTGTTTAACGTCGTCCATCTCGGTCTACGCTTTGGTCTGGCGCACTATGCATATCGAATGGGCGTCGCAGCAATTCCGCTTATCAAAGCGAACACAAAGAAAGTGGGTCATGCGGCGTCAATCGTTGGGATGACGGTCATTGGGGCGCTGGTGGCAACCTATGTTCGCCTGAATACGACGCTCGAAATCAAGGCCGGCGATGCGGTGGTTAAACTGCAGGCCGACGTTATTGATAAATTGATGCCCGCATTTTTGCCGCTGGTCTATACCCTGACCATGTACTGGCTGGTACGCAGAGGCTGGAGTCCGCTGCGCCTTATTGGCATCACCGTGGTTCTGGGCGTCGTCGGTAAATTCTGTCACTTCCTGTAAAGCAAAAGAGGTCAGAGATGTTAGGTATCATTTTGACGGGGCATGGCGGATTTGCCAGCGGCATGGAAAAAGCGATGAAGCAGATCCTCGGCGAGCAGTCTCACTTTATCGCTATCGATTTTCCTGAGACTTCCACCACCGCGCTGCTTACCTCGCAGCTTGAGCAGGCTGTTGGAGAACTGGACGGCGAAGAAGGCCTCATATTCCTGACCGACCTGCTCGGCGGGACGCCATTCCGCGTTGCATCAACACTGGCGATGCAAAAAACCGGCCGTGAGGTGATTACCGGCACCAACCTGCAGCTATTGCTGGAAATGGTGCTGGATCGCGATGAACTCAGCGGCGAGGCGTTTCGCATACAGGCCCTGGAGTGCGGGCACCGTGGCTTGACCAGTCTGGTGGACGAGCTAGGGCGCTGTCGCGAAGAGAGCACCGCCGAGGAAGGGATATGACACAAATTCTGCGCGCCAGACGTCTACTGACGGAACAAGGCTGGCTGGACGATCATCAACTGCGTATTGAAGAGGGTGTCATTACGGCAATAGAGCCTATCTCCGTGGGAACCATGCTCCGTGATGCTGAGCTACTCGCTCCCGCTTACATCGATACTCACGTCCACGGCGGCGCCGGAGTCGATGTGATGGACGATGCTCCGGATGTACTTGATAAACTAGCCATGCACAAAGCACGTGAAGGGGTTGCCGGCTGGCTCCCCACCACCGTTACGGCTCCGTTAGAGGCGATACACCGAGTGCTGGCACGTATAGCGCAACGCTGCTATTCCGGAGGTCCCGGAGCGCAGGTGCTGGGAAGCTATCTGGAAGGTCCTTATTTTACGCCGCAGAACAAAGGCGCTCATCCTGCGGAATGGTTCCGCGAACTGGATCTCGCAGAACTGGATGAAATGATAGCCATTTCTCGCGATACCCTGCGCGTGGTTGCGCTGGCACCGGAAAAAACCGGAGCACTTCAGGCGATTAACCATCTGAAGCATCGAGGTCTGCGGGTAATGTTGGGGCATAGCGCGGCGACCTGCGAGCAAACCCGGAGCGCTTTTGATGCCGGTGCGGACGGGCTGGTGCATTGCTATAACGGTATGACGGGATTACATCATAGGGAACCGGGCATGGTTGGCGCAGGGTTAACCGACGCACGTGCATGGCTGGAACTTATCGCCGACGGACATCACGTTCACCCCGCTGCCATGAAGCTATGCTGCTGCTGCGCGCAAGACCGGATAGTACTAATTACCGATGCGATGCAGGCCGCGGGAATGCCTGACGGGAGCTATACCTTATGCGGCCAAAAGGTAGAGATGCGTGGTGGTATTGTGCGGACCGCTTCCGGTAGTCTGGCGGGCAGTACGCTTTCGGTAGATGTGGCGGTTCGTAATATGGTCGAACTCACCGGTATCTCCCCTGAGAATGCTATCCATATGGCTTCACTACATCCAGCCCGTCTGCTGGGAATCGACCATCAGTTAGGTTCGCTAAAGGCCGGTAAACGCGCCAGCGCCATCGCCCTTAACGGTGGACTGCATTTACAACGGATATGGATTCAGGGCCAGGTTTTCCCTCTATAGCCCTTCATTAAACGTCATAGTGGCCTTCGACTTACGATCGCAAGGCCTTTACTTTCTTTTCCTTTCGTAAAACAAAACTCTCACGTTGCCTTCATGGGATTTATTATCAATTTATCAATTACATATATAAAACCCCCACTCCCTCGATCACAAATTTCGTTTTATTTCATTTTGCATCATTGAACTTTCGATTTCTTTCCTATAAATTTTAATCAATCGATCACATGAACAAGTGAAACAAAACGAAAGATAGCGACAATTTGCCAGCGTCTGATGTGGAGTTCACAAGATAAGGACTTACGTTATGTCAGAAATTTATACCCCTGCTGCCGCGGCGACCGGAACCTGGACAGAAGAAGAGATCCGTCAGCAGCCTGTCTGTTGGATGCACTCACTGAAAAACATCGACAATATTCGTCCGGCGATCGACAACTTTCTCACGCCACTGCTGCGTAAAAACGATCTACGGATCATCCTGACCGGAGCTGGCACTTCGGCATTTATCGGTGAAATCATCGCTCCATGGCTTGCTAATCACAGCGCAAAAAACATTAGCGCGGTACCAACTACCGATCTGGTTACCAATCCGATGGATTACCTGAACCCGGCGCATCCGCTACTGCTGGTCTCCTTCGCCCGTTCCGGCAACAGCCCGGAGAGCGTAGCCGCCGTTGAGCTGGCAAACCAGTTCGTCCCGGAGTGCTATCACCTTTCAATTACCTGCAACGAAGCGGGTAGCCTTTATCAAAACGCTCTTGAGAACGGGAACGCCTTTGCGCTATTGATGCCAGCAGAAACGCACGATCGCGGCTTTGCGATGACCAGCAGTATTACCACAATGATGGCCAGCTGCCTGGCGGCCTTTGCGCCAGAAGTTATTAACAGCCAGACATTCCGCGATGTGGCCGATCGCTGCCACGCAATACTGACCTCACTCGGCGATTTCAGCCACGGCGTATTTGGCAACGAGCCCTGGAAGCGGATCGTTTATCTCGGCAGCGGTGGGTTACAGGGCGCTGCGCGTGAATCGGCGTTAAAGGTCCTGGAGCTAACGGCGGGTAAGCTGGCAGCGTTCTATGACTCACCGACCGGTTTCCGCCATGGACCAAAATCACTGGTCGATAACGAAACGCTGGTTGTGGTGTATATATCTAGCCACCCTTACACCCGCCAATACGATCTCGACCTGCTGGCAGAACTACGGCGCGATCGGCAGGCCATGCGTGTGGTGGCCATCGCCGCGGAGAGCGATGCCGTTATTGAAGCTGGTCCACATATCCTTCTGCCGCCAGCGCGTCACTTCAGTGATGTAGAACTGGCCTTCTGCTTCCTGATGTACGCCCAGGTATTCGCCCTTACGCAGTCGATCGCCGTAGGAAATACGCCGGATACCCCCTCCGCCAGCGGCACGGTTAACCGTGTAGTGCAGGGCGTCGTTATTCATCCATGGCTGGCTTAAGAGGATCCGATCATGAGCATTATTTCTACCAAGTATCTCCTGCAGGATGCCCAGGCAAAAGGCTACGCGGTACCCGCGTTCAACATCCATAACGCCGAAACGATCCAGGCGATTCTGGAAGTATGCAGCGAAATGCAATCACCCGTGATCCTCGCCGGAACCCCGGGTACTTTTAAGCATATTGCGCTGGAGGAGATCTACGCGCTATGCCGCGCCTACTCCACGAGTTTCGGCATTCCGCTGGCTCTGCATCTCGATCACCATGAATCGCTGGAAGATATTCGCCGGAAAGTGAACGCAGGCGTACGCAGCGCCATGATCGACGGCAGCCACTTCCCGTTTGAAGAGAATGTGAAACTGGTAAAATCGGTGGTGGATTTTTGCCATGCCCGCGACTGTAGCGTAGAAGCTGAACTCGGACGCCTGGGTGGAGTAGAAGACGAGATGAGTGTGGATGCGGAAAGCGCGTTTTTGACCGATCCGCAGGAAGCCAAACGTTTTATTGAGCTAACGGGCGTAGATAGCCTGGCCGTAGCGATTGGTACGGCTCATGGCCTTTACACCAAAAAACCCAAAATCGACTTCCAGCGTCTGGCGGAAATCCGTGAAGTGGTGGATATTCCGCTGGTACTCCATGGCGCAAGCGATGTGCCTGATGAGTATGTTCGCCGCACCATCGAACTGGGTGTGTGCAAAGTCAATGTCGCTACTGAACTGAAAATCGCCTTTGCTGCTGCGGTGAAAAAATGGTTTGCCGAAAATCCGCAAGGTAACGATCCGCGTTATTACATGCGCGTTGGCATGAACGCGATGAAAGAGGTGGTACGCAGTAAGATCGCCGTATGCGGGTCGGCCAACCGCCTTTTACAAATCGCCGAAGCCTGAGTGTAGCCAGCCCCCAGCACCTCCCCTTACCAAAGCGTTAACCCAATGGAGGCTAACGCTGCTTACCTCTGAAAAAAACGAAAACAAGGACTTTTCTCATGAAAAAAATGCTCAATGTTTCGTTACTGGCTGTGCTTATTTCCAACGGGGCTTTCGCCGCCCAATATGCACTGGATAGCGAATACCTTGCCGTTTCATTTAACGATGCGAATTCTGTGATGGCGCTTAAAGACGTTAAATCACAGCACCAGCTTTCACCCGAAGAGCTTTTCTTTCTTACTCTTCCGGATGAAACGGTCATTCACGCCGCTGACTTTAAAATAAAGCATGTGGATAAGAAAGATAACACCATTATCATTGATTATGCTCATCCGGGTTTTAACGTCGAGGTAAAACTGAATCTGGTTAAAGATAAATACGCCAGCATTGATTATACGATTACCGCCCTCGGGAAGGCACAAGAGGTCTCGAAAATCACGTTTTTCCCCACCAGAAAACAGTCACAAGCCCCGTGGGTAGAAGGTTCAATAAATAGCTCACCGATTATTGCTGATTCATTTTTTATATTGCCGAATAAACCTGTAGTGAACACCTGGGCTTATGAAGCAACCACCAATCTTAATGTTGAACTAAAAACTCCTTTACAGCCAGGCACCGCCGTTAGCTATACCACCTGGTTCGGTACATTCCCGGAAATCAATCAGCTACGCCGAAGCGTCAACCAGTTTATCGATGCGGTTCGCCCGCGGCCCTATAAGCCCTATCTGCACTACAACAGCTGGATGGATATTGGATTCTTTACCACCTATACCGAACCCGAAGTTCTACAGCGTATGGATGAATGGAATAAGGAATTCATTACCGGACGCGGTGTAATGCTGGATGCCTTCCTGTTAGATGATGGCTGGGATGATCGGACCGGAAGATGGTTATTTGGTCCGGCTTTTAGCAACGGATTCAGTAAGGTAAGAGAAAAAGCCGATAGCTTGCATAGTTCAATCGGACTCTGGCTTTCTCCCTGGGGCGGATATAACAAGCCGCGGGATATTCGCGTATCCCATGCTAAAGAATATGGCTTCGAAACCGTCGATGGAAAATTTGCGCTCTCCGGCCCTAAATATTTTAAAAACTTTAATGCACAGGTTATTAATCTAATTAAAGAAGAGCATATCACTTCATTTAAACTGGATGGTATGGGGAACGCAAATTCACATATTAAAGGTAGTGAGTTCGCATCTGACTTCGATGCGTCAATTGCCCTACTTCATAATATGCGTAGCGCCAACCCAAATCAGTTTATTAATTTAACCACCGGGACCAACGCCAGCCCCTCATGGTTGTTCTATGCTGACGCTATCTGGCGTCAGGGTGATGACATTAATCTCTACGGTCCCGGCACGCCAGTACAGCAATGGATGACTTATCGGGATGCAGAAACCTGGCGATCTATCGTACGAAAAGGTCCGCTATTTCCACTTAACTCACTGATGTACCACGGCATAGTTAGCGCTGAAAACGCCTATTACGGGCTTGAGAAGGTACAAACGGATAGCGACTTTGCCGATCAAGTATGGAGCTATTTCGCTACCGGCACCCAGCTACAAGAGCTTTACATCACACCGTCCATGCTCAATAAAGCGAAATGGGATATCCTGGCGCAGGCGGCAAAATGGTCCCGCGCTAACGCCGATATATTAGTCGATACCCACTGGGTAGGCGGCGATCCGACTGCGCTGGAAGTGTATGGTTGGGCATCCTGGAGCAAAGAAAAAGCTATCCTGGGGATACGTAACCCATCGGATAAACCGCAGCAATACTACCTTGACCTGACGAAAGCATTTGAGCTTCCGCATGGGGCAACCTCAAACTTCACGTTAAGAAGCATCTACGGGAGCAATTCGACATTCCCTGATAAATACCAGGCCCCAATTGTCGTCACGTTGCAGCCATTACAGATGCTTGTATTCGAAGCAACCCCCGCTAAATAAGGTATTGGCCCGGGCAATCGCCCGGGCATTCTGCTTACCCCTGCTGCTCCAGGGCATACTTATACAGGGCATTTTTCTTCACGCCGTGGATTTCCGCAGCCAACGCGGCGGCTTTTTTCAGCGGCAGCTCAGCCTGCAGCAGGGCCAGCGTACGCAGCGCTACCGCCGGCAGCGCCTCTTCCTGCGCTTTAAAACCTTCTACGATCAGCACCATCTCGCCTTTACGGCGATTTTCGTCCTCTTTCACCCATGCCAGCAGCTCGCCGATCGGCGCTCCGTGAATCGATTCCCAGGTTTTGGTCAGCTCACGCGCCAGCACCACGTAGCGGGACTCCCCCAGCACAGCGCAGATATCCTCCAGGCTTTCCAGCAGGCGGTGGGTGGACTCATAAAAAATAATCGTCCGCGGCTCTTCTTCCAGCGCCTTCAGCGTGTCACGACGCCCTTTGGATTTGGCAGGCAGAAAGCCTTCATAGCAGAAGCGATCCGAAGGCAGACCCGCCGCGCTCAGCGCCGCAATCGCCGCACAAGGACCGGGCAGAGGCACCACGCGGATATTAGCTTCACGGCAGGTGCGCACCAGATGATAGCCGGGATCGTTAATCAGCGGCGTTCCGGCGTCGGAAACCAGCGCGATGTTTTGCCCCGCTTTAAGCTTCGCGACCAGCGTTTCCGCCTTTTGCTGCTCGTTGTGGTCATGAAGCGCGAATAAACGGGCATTGATCGCAAAATGCTGCAGCAGCAAACCGGTATGGCGGGTATCTTCCGCTGCAACTAAATCAACGGCTTGCAACACTTCCAGCGCGCGTTGCGTGATATCAGACAGATTCCCTATCGGAGTGGGCACAATATAGAGCTGTCCCTGAGAATTATCTGCTGATTCGTGTTGTTTCATTGTCTCGTCCGTATTGCCGAATTAATATTGAGCATTGAGCCAAAAAAATATCACTGGACACATATGGTACCGTCAACATTTCTTCGTTCTAAACCCGTGCGTTGTCTGCCCGTACTGCTGGCCGCGCTGATCTTTGCCGGCTGCGGTACCCATACTCCGGATCAAAGTACGGCGTATTTGCAGGGTACGGCCCAAGCAGACTCCAGTTACTATCTGCAACAGATGCAGCAAAGCACGAATGATAGCAAGACCAACTGGCAATTACTCGCCATTCGTGCACTGCTGAAGGAAGGTAAGAAACCGCAGGCGATCGACCTGTTCAACCAGCTACCGTCTAATCTCAACGGTGCGCAAAGCCGCGAAAGGTCGCTGCTGGCGGTGGAAGTGAAGCTGGCGCAGAACGATTTCCAGGGCGCGCAGACGCTGCTCAGCAAGCTCGACCCGGCAAGCCTTGAGGAGAACCAGCTGCCCCGCTACTGGCAGGCGCAAATTGACGCCAGCCAGGGTCAACCCTCGCTGCACCTGCTGCGGGCCCTGATTGCCCAACAGTCTCTGTTAAGCCTGCCTGCGCAAAAGCAGAAAAACATCGACGCGACCTGGAAAGCGCTCACCGCCATGACCAAAGATCAGGCCAACGCGCTGGTCATTAACGCCGATGAGAACGTCCTGCAGGGCTGGCTGGATCTGCAGCGCATGTGGTTTGATAACCGCAGCGATCCGACGATGCTCAAGGCGGGAGTGAAAGACTGGCAGACTCGCTACCCGCAAAACCCGGGGGCGAAAATGCTGCCGACGCAGCTAGTGAATATGCAAAACTACCAGGCCGCATCGACCAATAAAATCGCCCTGCTGCTGCCGTTAAACGGCCAGGCGGCGATTTTTGGCCGCACGATCCAGCAGGGCTTTGAAGCGGCGAAGAACGGCGCGCCTGCCGTTGCAGGAAGCGCAGTACCCGCCCAGGTCGCCCAGGCGGCGAACGTTGCCGAAAGCGCCGTAGTCAGCCCATCGCAGGCGGAGGTCACCGACCTGACGACCACCAATAACGCTCAGCCCCCGGTACAGGCACCAGCGGCCGACCAGGCGCAAACCGCGGCGCCGGTCACCGCGCCGGCGGCAGTACAAGCCTCGACGCCGGAGGCCACCAGCCAGCCAGCGGAAGCGCCGCAGGCTCAGGCAGTCGCCGCAACGCCAGCCAACCCTTCCGCAGAACTGAAAATCTACGACACCACGACTCAGCCAATGAGCCAGCTGCTGACCCAGGTGCAGCAGGATGGCGCGACCATCGTCGTCGGTCCGCTGCTGAAAGATAATGTCGAAGATGTCATCAAGAGCAATACCTCGCTGAACGTGCTGGCGCTCAATCAGCCGGAAAAAGTCGAAAGCCGGGCCAATATCTGCTATTTCGCCCTCTCACCGGAAGATGAAGCCCGCGACGCGGCGCATCACATTCACGATCAGGGTAAACAGACTCCGCTGCTGCTGGTGCCTCGCGGCGCCCTGGGCGATCGGGTGGTTACCGCCTTCGCCAACGAGTGGCTGAAGCTGGGGGGCGGTACCGTCCTGCAACAGCGCCTGGGCTCCACCGCCGAGCTGCGCGGCAGCGTCAACAGCGGTATTTCGCTAAGCGGTACGCCTGTCTCAACCCTGCCGTCAGCGCAGGACAGCGCTCTGGGTAGCCCGAGCGATGTGCCGGTCAGCAGCACCGGCGGCGTCGACGCCGCGTATATCCTGGCCACGCCGGAACAAATCGCTTACATCAAACCGATGATCGCCCTGCGTAACGGCAGCCAGAGCGGCGTAACGCTCTACGCCAGCTCCCGCAGCGCCCAGGGGACTTCCGGACCGGACTTCCGTCTGGAGATGGAAGGTCTGCAATATAGCGAGATCCCGATGCTGGCGGGAAGTAATCCTGCCCTGCAGCAGCAGGCGCTGGCCGCCGTTCGTAACGACTACTCGCTGGCGCGCCTGTACGCCATGGGCGCCGACGCCTGGTCCCTGGCCAACCATTTCTCGCAGATGCGCCAGGTTCCCGGCTTTGAGCTGAACGGCAATACCGGCGATCTCACGGCCACGCAGGATTGCGTGATCAACAGGAAACTGTCATGGCTCAAATACCAGGGTGGGCAAATCGTCGCGGCCAACTAAGTAAACAGACCGGCGATGCCTGGGAAACCCAGGCGCGCCGCTGGCTGGAGAGCCAGGGTCTGCGTTTTATCGCCGCCAACGTCCGCGAGCGCGGCGGCGAGATAGACCTCATCATGCGCGACGGCAGCGTCACCATCTTTGTCGAAGTACGCTATCGTCGCAGCGCAAACTACGGCGATGCCGCCTCCAGCGTCACGCCGCAAAAGCAACAAAGACTGCTCAAAGCCGCGCGTCTGTGGCTCTGCCGACAGAATGGGAGCTTTGAGACTGTGGATTGCCGTTTCGATGTGGTAGCCTTCACCGGAAACGACATCCAATGGCTAAAAAACGCCTTTGGCGAATAGCGTAAACGAATTAAGGGATCCCGTGCTCGACAGAATCAAAGCCTGCTTCACCGAAAGCATTCAAACCCAAATTGCAGCAGCGGAAGCACTCCCGGACGCCATCTCACGTGCGGCGATGACGCTCGTTCAGTCGCTGCTGAACGGCAACAAAATCCTCTGTTGTGGTAATGGTACTTCCGCCGCCAACGCACAGCATTTTGCTGCCAGTATGATTAACCGTTTTGAAACAGAGCGTCCTGGTTTACCCGCCATTGCACTAAATACCGATAATGTGGTCTTAACCGCAATTGCCAACGATCGCCTGCATGACGAAATCTATGCTAAGCAGGTGCGAGCATTGGGACACGCCGGCGATGTGCTGCTGGCGATTTCTACGCGCGGCAACAGCCGGGACATCGTGAAAGCCGTGGAAGCGGCGGTCACCCGCGATATGACTATCGTGGCGTTAACCGGTTATGACGGCGGTGAACTGGCTGGCCTGTTAGGGCAGCAGGACGTCGAAATCCGCATTCCGTCGCATCGCAGCGCGCGAATTCAGGAAATGCACATGCTCACCGTCAACTGTCTGTGCGATTTGATCGATAACACGCTTTTTCCACACCAGGACGATTAAGGAGAACACATGAAGGCTCTCTCGCCCCTCGCCATTCTGCTGTCTGCGCTACTGCTTCAGGGATGCGTTGCTGCCGCGGTAGTCGGAACGGCAGCAGTCGGCACTAAAGCCGCGACGGACCCGCGTACGGTAGGTACTCAGGTGGACGACAGCACGCTGGAGCTGCGCGTTAACAGCGCGCTGTCGAAAGATGAACAAATTAAGAAACAGGCCCGCATCAACGTGACCGCCTACCAGGGCAAAGTTCTGCTGACCGGACAGTCCCCAACGTCCGATCTCTCCGCGCGCGCGAAGCAAATCGCTATGGGCGTAGAAGGTACGACGGAGGTGTTTAACGAAGTGCGTCAGGGCCAGCCGATCGGCTTAGGGACCGCGTCTTCGGATACCTGGATCACCACCAAAGTCCGCTCCCAGCTGCTGGGTACCGACCAGGTGAAATCCTCCAACGTGAAGGTGACAACCGAAAACGGTGAAGTGTTCCTGATGGGTCTGGTCACCGACCGTGAAGGACGCGCGGCGG
This sequence comes from Klebsiella sp. OBRC7, assembly GCF_000293135.1. Classification (NCBI taxonomy): domain Bacteria; kingdom Pseudomonadati; phylum Pseudomonadota; class Gammaproteobacteria; order Enterobacterales; family Enterobacteriaceae; genus Klebsiella; species Klebsiella sp. OBRC7. The sequence goes on from NZ_ALNJ01000019.1 coordinate 121,521, forward strand.
CGGATATCGCCAGCCGGGTGAGCGGCGTGTCTCGCGTCACCACCGCCTTTACGTATATCAAGTAAGCGTCTCTGCCTCCCGGCCTGCGCTACGCTGAGCCGGGCTACGGGTTCACCGTTGGCTGTGGGCCGGTAGCCCGGACAGGCGCGCAGCGCCGCCTCCGGGAAGATCATCAGAGTAAAGCGACGCCCCCAACCACCGCGCCGCACAGCGCCACCAGCCCGCCGGTCAGCCACAGCGCCTTCGCCGGGAACGCTTTCCGCAGCATAATCAGTGACGGTACGCTGACAGCAGGCAGCGTAATCAGCAGCGCCAGCGCGGGCGCCATGCCCATTCCTGCCAGCATCATGGTCTGCACAATCGGGATCTCCGCCGCCGTCGGTATCACAAACAGGCAGCCGGCAATCGCCATGGCAATCACCCAGAACAGCGTATTCTCCACCACCCCATCGGCGTGAGGGAATAGCCACACCCGCGCGGCGCCCAGCACCAGAACCGCCAGAATATAAACCGGGATGGTATTCCAGAACAGCGTCCACAGCGCGCGCAGCCAGCGGCTGAAGAAGCCGTCCTGCCCCGTTGTGACCGACATTTCAGGCACGGGAACCGGCTGCATCGCCGCTTCTTTCACCCATTTCTGAACCAGCGTGGCGACCACCAGTACGGTCACCAGTCCGGCCAGCAGGCGAATCAGCGCAAACTTCCAGCCCAGCACGAAGCCCATAAACACCAGCGTCGCCGGGTTGAGCAGCGGATTGCCCAGCCAGAATGCCAGCGCGCCGCCCATGGATACCTGCTGTTTACGCATTCCCGCAGCCACCGGCGCGGCGCAGCAGGTGCACATCATCCCCGGCAGAGAGAACGCGGTCCCCAGCAGCGTACCGCGAAAACGCGATTGCCCTAACGTGCGCCGCAGCCAGTCACGCGGGATCAGCACCTGTATGAGCGATCCCAGCAGCACGCCTAATACCGCCGCTTTCCATACCGCCAGGAAATAGACCAGGGCGTAATCCCAGGCCGCAGCGAAAGGATTCGCGTCGCTATTTGCAAGAATGGATTTGCCGATACTGTGCGTCTCAGCGGCGTTAAAGGCTTTGCCGTAATAGGGCTGCCATTTAACGAACCACAGACCAACGATAACGACGAGAAAAAACAGCGCGGGCTTCCACCATTGAAACGGTGCTGCCGCCTGAGATGAAGACTGACCAGCCATAGCATTCCCCAGGGAGTGTCATGATAAATTGAGGACATGAATACTACGCCTCCGGGGAAACTTTGGAAATCAGTAATCCCCCGCGCGCGCGGCCCTCTCGCGCAGCTGCGACGAGGAGAGAATGCGGACGCCTTCATGCGTGGGCGAGAGCGCCTCCGCGAGTAGCGCGCTTGCCACGTCCCGCGCGTCTATCGATTTCAGGTTTCCCGGCAGCAGGCTAAAAAGCGGCGCAAGGAGCGTCTCGCCGGCGCGTTTTTTTTCGCGCTCGCCTACCAGCATTGACGGACGGGCAATCGTCAACCTCGGCCACTGCTGCGCAATCAGCGCCTCTTCCATCTCGCCTTTTACCCGATTATAGAAAAAGGGGGAATGCGCGTTCGCCCCCATCGCGCTGACCACCAGCATATGCTGCGCGCCCAGCTTTTTCCCCACCAGCGCGGTATCAATGACCAGCGTATAATCGGCATGCACAAACGCCTCTTTGCTTCCCGCTTCCCGGCGGGTGGTCCCCAGGCAGCAGAAAACAATATCGACCGGATCGACCACCTGCGCCAGCGCATCCGTGAGCTGCGGATCGTGCGGGTTAAATACGCCGGAGATATCGCTCAGCGGCCGACGCGTGGGCGCAGCAATGGACTTAATATCCGGTGCGTTGAGTAGCATTCGAAGTAAGTGACCACCAACTAACCCGGTTGCCCCCGTTAACAGTACCTGACTCATCGAAACTCCTTTGCAGATTTTTCTATGTTGCGATCCCAGCCTCATGTTCCAGACTTAATACTCTACGAGGTAATTATCCATCATCATCAGGGAAATGCCTCATTCCACACCGAAACACTGGAGGAAGAATGAGTAAGAAGATAGCCGTTTTAATTACCGACGACTTTGAAGACTCGGAGTTCACCTCACCCGCGGACGCCTACCGTCTGGCCGGACACAAGGTGGTGACCATTGAAAAACAAGCGGGGAAGAAGGTAAAAGGGAAAAAAGGGGAAGCTGAAGTCGTTATCGATAAAGCCATTGATGACGTCAGCCCTGCCGACTTCGACGCCCTGCTGCTGCCGGGCGGATATTCACCAGACTCGCTGCGCGGCGACGAACGCTTTGTCACCTTCACCCGCGATTTTGTCAACAGCGGCAAACCGGTCTTCGCCATCTGCCATGGTCCGCAGCTGTTGATTAGCGCCGATGTGATTCGCGGGCGGAAGCTGACGGCCGTGAAGCCTATCGTAGTCGACGTGAAAAACGCCGGTGGCGAGTTCTATGACCAGGAAGTGGTTATCGACAACGAACAGCTGGTGACCAGCAGAACCCCGGACGACCTGCCGGCCTTTAATCGCGAAGCCTTACGCCTGCTCGGCGCCTGATTCACGCAGCCAGTGCAGCTTTTTACCAAAGCCCAGCGTGTTATCGGTGAACTTGATCTCATCGGGACGAATCTCCCAGACGGGCGCCGATAGCATGCGGGCCACCGGAAAACGGCTGACGTAGCGCTTACGCATCGCCGCCTCTTCTTCCCCGGCCAGGCGGCGAATTTTACCTTTGAACTGTACGCCGCGGATCAGCGCCACGCTCTTTGGCTGGCCGTTGACCGTCCCGGCCACGTTGGCGCTTTCCCCGGTCATTTGGCCGTGGCGCGTTTTTTCATCGCTGAGCAAATAAAATGCGACCTTCTCCGGATCATAAATGTAAAAAGCATTGGCACACCACAGCTCATCATCGCGGGCGACGCACCAGGTCACAACGTGCTGCTTACCCAGCCAGCGGCCGATCGCGGCGAGCGTATCCATCTTTACTCTCCAGTATGTTATGGTGCTCACACCTTAACATAGTGACCTCTGTACCGTGTGCTGGTTTCTCTATCTGATTCGTACCGCCGATAATCGCCTTTATACCGGGATTACCACCGATGTTTCACGCCGCTTTTGCCAGCACCAGACTGGTAAGGGCGCGAAAGCGCTGCGTGGAAAAGGCGAGCTTGAGCTGGCCTTCAGCCAGGAAGTTGGTGAACGCTCACTAGCGTTGCGGCTTGAGTATCGTATTAAGCAGCTAACGAAGCGCCAGAAAGAGCGCCTCGTTGCCGGGGACGGTTCATTTGAGGCGCTGCTGGAAAGTCTCAGAAGCGATTAAAGTGGTCGCTATATTCGACCAGCCCGCTCACGCCGTTCAGCGCGTCATCGGCCAGACGATGCACCTGGAAAGCCTCGGCGCTATCGGGCCAGCGGCAGCGCAGATCGAAACGCGCCGCGGGTTCAAAGCCCAGACGGCCATAGAGCGCCGGATCGCCAAGCGTCACGACGGCGGCATAGCCAAACTCGTTCAGGGAATCGAGCCCTTCATAGACCAGCTGACGCCCGATCCCCTGACCGCGGTAGCTTTCATCGACCGCCAGTGGAGCCAGTCCAACCCACTGCAGCTCTTCGCCTTCGACGGCGACCGGGCTAAAGGCCACGTAGCCTACGACCTGACCTTCGTCATCCGTCGCCACCACGCCCAGCGTGATCAGGCCATCTTCACGAAGGCTGTGCACCAGCTGCGCTTCCGCGTCGCCGCCGAAGGTACGACGCAATAGAGCATCGATACCCGGCGCATCAATCCCAATCTCTACTCGAATCAGCATGCCTCACCTACCGATGTCTGTTCAGGTTTCTGCGGGCCTTTCAGGCCAGCTTCAACAAAGTCCGCCAGCTGCAGCAGCATAATACGCAGCGCTTTTGGCATCTGCTCCAGCTCAATGGCATCCATCAGGTTTTTTACATACAGTCCCAGCTCGGTATCGCCTTCGATAACCAGGCGACGCTGGAAGAACAGCGTATCCGGATCCTGCTTACGCGCCGCGATCATCAGCAGGTCGCTGGCGTCGGCGCTGAAGCTGACGTCCGCTTCAGCCGCAGGGCTGACCACCAGACGCCCATCAACCACCGAGGTATACCACAGCAGGCCGATGTCGCGCACATGAATACTTAACCAGCGCCCCTCGAGAAACTCCAGTTCCCCATCCGCCAGCGCCTGGCGAAATTGCCAGCTTAATACCTGTTCCAGCACCTGGCGCTTGAGGGCAAATGGCGCCAGCTTAACCGGCACGCTCATCATCGACGGGCCAAAGTGAACCAGTTTGGAACGCAGTTTATCCAACACAAGCTTTACTCCATGAATGCAATAGTTCCTCTATTGTGCCATATCAAATAAACGACATAGCGGCGTAAATCAACAAAATCACGATGCCGGGCCGCAGGTATTGATCCCGCCAATACGCTTTTAACTGCCTCAAATCAAAAATTGTCACCAAAAGGTTAACTAAAATCCCAGCTCATTAACCATCCAGCGTCCCTGACGGGCCGCGTTTTTCAGGAAAAATTATGGAGCTGCTCTGCCCAGCCGGTAACCTTCCGGCGCTTAAGGCGGCCATCGAAAACGGCGCCGATGCCGTCTATATCGGGCTGAAAGATGACACCAACGCCCGCCACTTTGCCGGCCTTAATTTCACCGAAAAGAAACTGCAGGAAGCCGTCAGCTTTGTGCACCAGCATCGTCGCAAACTGCATATTGCCATTAACACCTTCGCGCATCCTGATGGTTATGCCCGCTGGCAGCGCGCGGTCGACATGGCGGCGCAGCTGGGCGCCGACGCGCTGATCCTCGCCGATATCGCGATGCTGGAATACGCCGCCGAGCGTTATCCGCATATTGAGCGCCACGTTTCCGTCCAGGCCTCAGCCACCAACGAAGAGGCGGTAAAGTTTTATCATCGCAATTTTGACGTCGCCCGCGTGGTGCTGCCGCGCGTGCTGTCGATTCACCAGGTCAAACAGCTGGCGCGCGCCACGCCGGTGCCGCTGGAGGTTTTTGCCTTCGGTAGCCTGTGCATTATGGCGGAAGGGCGCTGCTACCTTTCCTCTTATCTGACCGGCGAATCGCCGAATACCGTCGGCGCCTGTTCGCCGGCGCGCTTCGTGCGTTGGCAGCAAACGCCGCAGGGACTGGAATCACGCCTTAACGAAGTGCTGATTGACCGCTATCGGGACGGTGAAAACGCCGGCTATCCCACCCTCTGTAAAGGGCGTTATCTGGTCGACGGCGAGCGCTACCACGCGCTGGAAGAGCCCACCAGCCTGAACACCCTGGAGCTGCTGCCGGAACTGATGGCGGCAAATATTGCCTCGGTGAAAATCGAGGGGCGCCAGCGCAGCCCGGCCTACGTTACCCAGGTGGCGAAAGTCTGGCGTCAGGCGATCGATCGCTGCAAAGCCGATCCGCAAAACTTCGTACCGCAGTCCGCGTGGATGGAGACCCTCGGTTCCATGTCAGAAGGGACGCAAACCACCCTTGGCGCCTATCACCGTAAATGGCAGTGAGAACAGCAATGAAATATTCATTAGGGCCGGTGCTTTATTACTGGCCAAAAGAGACGCTGGAAGATTTTTACCAGCAGGCGGCAAGCTGCAGCGCGGACACGATTTACCTCGGCGAAGCGGTATGCAGCAAACGTCGCGCCACCAAAGTCGGCGACTGGATCGACATGGCAAAAACGCTGGCGGGAAGCGGTAAACAGGTGGTGCTTTCCACCCTCGCGCTGGTGCAGGCGTCCTCGGAGCTGGGCGAACTGAAGCGCTATGTCGATAACGGCGAATTTCTGATTGAAGCCAGCGATCTCGGCGTCGTTAACCTGTGCGCGGAACGTAAGCTGCCGTTCGTCGCCGGGCACGCGCTTAACTGCTACAACGCCGTCACCCTGCGTCTCCTGCTCAAGCAGGGCATGGTACGCTGGTGTATGCCGGTCGAACTTTCCCGCGACTGGCTGGCGAATTTGCTGACCCAGTGCGACGACCTGGGCATTCGCGACCGGTTTGAGGTAGAGGTCCTGAGCTACGGTCATCTGCCGCTGGCCTACTCCGCCCGCTGCTTTACCGCGCGCTCGGAAGACCGGCCGAAAGACGAGTGTGAAACCTGCTGCATAAAATACCCTAACGGGCGCGACGTGCTTTCGCAGGAGAACCAGCAGGTGTTCGTCCTCAACGGCATTCAGACCATGAGCGGCTACGTCTACAACCTCGGGAATGAGCTAAGCACCATGACCGGGCTGGTGGATATGGTTCGCCTGTCGCCGCTGGGTAGCGAGACCTTCGCTATGCTGGACGCCTTCCGGGCGAATGAAAACGGCGCGGCGCCGCTGCCGCTGACGGCGAACAGCGACTGCAACGGCTACTGGCGACGGCTGGCCGGGCTGGAATTGCAGAGCTGATTAACCGCTCACTTTGTTAATGGCTATCGCTGCTTTTTAATGCACTATTAAAGATGCAGCTTTTCTGGCTGGCGTATCCTGGATGCGCCAGGCTGGAAGAAGACCTTCAATCTGATGACGATGCTGTAGCAAAGTGAGCCTTTATGACTGACAAACCTGTTTCTTTCTCGGTGCTCGATCTGGCGCCGATCCCGCAAGGTTCTTCCGCAAAGGAAGCCTTCTCCCACTCTTTAGACCTGGCGCAGCTGGCGGAAAAGCGCGGCTATCACCGCTACTGGCTGGCCGAGCACCATAATATGGTCGGTATCGCCAGCGCGGCGACTTCCGTACTGATTGGCTACCTTGCCGCGAATACCACAACTCTGCATCTGGGCTCCGGCGGCGTGATGCTGCCGAACCATTCGCCGCTGGTGATTGCCGAGCAGTTCGGTACGCTCAATACGCTCTACCCGGGACGCATCGATCTCGGCCTTGGCCGCGCGCCGGGCAGCGATCAGCCAACCATGCGCGCGCTGCGTCGCCATATGAGCGGCGATGTCGATAACTTCCCGCGCGATGTCGCGGAACTGGTGGACTGGTTCGACGCCCGCGATCCTAATCCGCACGTGCGCCCGGTTCCCGGCTATGGCGAGAAGATCCCGGTCTGGCTGCTCGGCTCAAGCCTGTACAGCGCCCAGCTGGCGGCGCAGCTTGGGCTGCCGTTTGCCTTCGCCTCGCACTTCGCCCCGGATATGCTCTTTCAGGCCCTGCACCTCTACCGCACCCACTTCCAGCCGTCAGAGCGGTTAGCGAAGCCGTACGCGATGGTATGCATTAACATTATTGCCGCCGACAGCGACAGAGATGCGGAATTTCTGTTTACGTCCATGCAGCAGGCGTTCGTCAAACTGCGCCGCGGCGAGACCGGACAGCTGCCGCCGCCGGTGCAAAATATGCATCAGCTGTGGTCCGCTTCAGAGCAGTACGGCGTCCAAAAAGCGCTGAGCATGTCGCTGGTCGGCGATAAAGCGAAAATCCGTCACGGGCTGGAGTCGATCCTGCGGGAAACCCAGGCCGATGAAATCATGGTCAACGGCCAAATCTTCGATCATCAGGCGCGCCTGCATTCATTTGATTTGGCGATGCAGGTGAAAGAAGAGCTTCTCGGATAGTGAAAAATGCGGCATTTTTGCCGCATTTTCAATTAGTGATAGGTGGGTAATACGTTAAAGCTCGACAGGAAATGCACGATAACGTTACCCAGCCCGAACAGCAGAACCAAAGCAATCATCGGTTTTCCACCCCAAACGCGAAACAATGGGCTACCAAAGCGTTTGCGCGACGCGCGAGCCAGCAGCGCCGGTACAATTGCCGCCCAGATCGTCGCCGCCAGCCCCGCATAGCCGATCGCGTAGAGGAATCCGTTCGGCCACAGCAGGCCACCCGCCATCGGCGGAATAAAGGTGAGAAGCGCGGTTTTAAAGCGTCCCAGCGCGGAGTCATCGAACCCGAACAGATCCGCCAGATAATCAAACAGACCGAGCGTCACGCCAAGGAATGAACTGGCAACGGCAAAGTTTGAAAAGATGACTAACAGCAGATCCAGACTCCGGCTGTTCAGTACCCCACTGAGCGCCTGGACCAGGACATCTATGTTGCCCCCCTTCTGTGCAATACCGATAAACTCAGGGCGCGGGATATTGCCCATCGTCACCAGCAGCCACACCACGTACAGGCCCAGCGCCAGCAGAGTACCGTAAACCAGGCACTTAACGATTGTGCGCGGATCTTTGCCGTAGTACTTCATCAGGCTCGGCACGTTGCCGTGATAGCCGAAGGACGCGAGGCAGAACGGCAGCGTCATCAGCAGATAGGGCATATACGAGGCATTTTGTTCAGCCACGTTAAACAGGGTGCTCGGCTGGACGTGTCCCAACAGGCTGCCAAAGGTCAGAAAGAAGGTAATGACCTTAGCTCCCAGCACAATGGCCGTCATGCGGCTCACCGCTTTGGTGCTCAACCAGACGATAAACGCCACCAGCAGGGCAAAACCAAAACCTGCCGCCCTTGCCGGTACGTTCAGCGACATTTCGCTAAACGTATGGTGCAGAATCGAGCCGCTGGCGGAGATATAGGCGTAAGTCAGAATATAAAGAACAAAGGCGATCGACACGCCGTTAACCAGATTCCAGCCTTTGCCGAGTAGATCTTTAGTAATGGTATCGAAGCTCGAGCCAATCCGGTAATTCAGGTTCGCTTCGAGGATCATTAACCCGGAGTGAAGCATACAAAACCAGGTAAAAACCAGCGCCGCCAGAGACCAGAAGAACCACGCGCCGGACATCACAACCGGCAGCGAGAACATGCCCGCCCCAATAATCGTCCCGCCAATAATCACTACGCCGCCAAACAAGGACGGTCGGGTTGCCGTAGTGGTAAGTGTCGCCATTTGCCGAAATCTCCAGTCGAAAATACTTTTCTTGTTATTAACGCGACGCACTGTACCAGTACACGAGTACAAAGGGAATAAAAAAAGCCCCAATCATGAAGATCGGGGCTGTATCGTTTACTTTACGTTAGCGGAAAGCGCTAATTATGCATCGCCACCGAAACGACGACGACCTGCGGAGTCATCACGACGCGGAGCTGAAGCATCATCGCGGCGCGGCGCACGGCCACCTTCACGACGTTCACCGCTGAAACGACGACCTTCACCACGGCCGCCTTCGCGACGCTCACCGCCGAAACCACGGCCTTCACGACGTTCACCGCCGCCGAAGCTACGACCGCCTTCACGGCGCTCACCGCCGCCATGACGTTCGCCGCTGCGTTCAGGACGCGGCTGAGCATCGCCCAGCAGCTGCATGTTCATCGGCTTGTTCAGGATGCGGGTACGCGTAAAGTGCTGCAGCACTTCGCCCGGCATGCCTTTCGGCAGTTCGATGGTGGAGTGAGAACCAAACAGCTTGATATTACCGATGTAACGGCTGCTGATGTCGCCTTCGTTAGCAATTGCGCCAACGATGTGACGAACTTCAACGCCGTCATCACGGCCCACTTCAATACGGTACAGTTCCATATCGCCAACGTCACGACGCTCACGCTTCGGACGATCTTCGCCGCTGCGTTCCGGACGGTCGCCGCGCGGGCCACGGTCGTTACGGTCGCCGCGACGTTCGAAACGATCGTCACGGTCGCGGAACTCGCGCTTAGGACGCATAGGCGCATCCGGCGGCAGGATCAGCGGACGTTCGCCCTGAGCCATTTTCAGCAGCGCGGCGGCCAGCGTTTCCACGTCCAGCTCTTCGCCTTCGGCAGACGGCTGGATTTTCGCCAGCAGCGCACGGTACTGATCCAGATCGCTGCTTTCCAGCTGCTGCTGAACTTTCGCCGCGAATTTTTCCAGACGGCGTTTGCCCAGCAGTTCTGCGTTCGGCAGTTCAACTTCCGGAATGGTCAGCTTCATCGTACGTTCGATATTGCGCAGCAGACGACGCTCGCGGTTCTCAACGAACAGCAGCGCGCGGCCAGCACGACCCGCACGACCGGTACGGCCGATACGGTGAACGTAAGACTCGGAATCCATCGGGATATCGTAGTTAACCACCAGGCTGATACGCTCAACGTCCAGGCCACGGGCCGCAACGTCGGTTGCAATCAGGATATCCAGACGACCGTCTTTCAGACGCTCCAGAGTCTGCTCACGCAGGGACTGGTTCATGTCGCCGTTCAGCGCAGCGCTGCTATAACCGCTACGCTCCAGCGCTTCGGCCACTTCCAGGGTCGCGTTTTTGGTACGAACGAAGATAATCGCCGCATCAAAATCTTCCGCTTCCAGGAAACGCACCAGCGCTTCGTTTTTACGCATACCGTAAGCAGTCCAGTAGCTCTGGCTGATGTCCGGGCGAGTCGTTACGCTCGACTGGATGCGCACTTCCTGCGGCTCTTTCATAAAGCGGCGGGTAATACGGCGAATGGCTTCCGGCATGGTGGCAGAGAACAGAGCGGTCTGATGACCCTCCGGGATCTGCGCCATAATGGTTTCTACGTCTTCGATAAAGCCCATGCGCAGCATTTCGTCAGCTTCATCCAGAACCAGACCGCTCAGCTTAGAGAGATCCAGCGTACCGCGTTTCAGGTGGTCCAGCAGACGACCCGGGGTACCGACAACGATTTGCGGCCCCTGACGCAGCGCGCGCAGCTGCACGTCATAACGCTGGCCGCCGTACAGGGCAACCACGTTTACGCCGCGCATATGTTTAGAGAATTCCGTCATTGCTTCAGCAACCTGTACCGCCAGTTCGCGGGTCGGCGCCAGCACCAGAATCTGCGGTGCTCTCAGCTCAGGATCGATGTTGTTCAGCAGCGGTAAAGAGAACGCTGCGGTTTTACCGCTACCCGTCTGGGCCATACCCAGAACGTCGCGGCCGCCCAGCAGATGCGGAATGCACTCAGCCTGGATCGGAGATGGTTTTTCGTAACCCAGATCGTTAAGCGCTTCAAGGATGGGAGCCTTCAGGCCCAGATCTGCAAAAGTGGTTTCGAATTCAGCCATGTAGTACGTGTGCCTCAAAATTAATGGCGGCCAGTCTACATAACTCATCGTGAAAATTTTCGGTAATTTTCATTGAAAAGTGTGAACCGGCTCAAAGTAGGTGTATTAACGAACAACAACGCCCTCACCCGCAAAGGTGATGGCAATCAAAAAAGGGCTGATGTGTTCGTCAGCTATTGCTGGTCCGATTCTGCCAGGTCATCTTGCTCCTGGCCCAAGAGCGATAATTCCAACAATGCGTATCGGTGCTCAACGTAGTTATGAACGTTGTTTGCGACCGCCAGTTTGAACAGTGCCGTAGCGCTGTCCTTGTCCCCCAGACTTAGGTAGTACTTACCTAAATAGAAGTTGGTTTCACTGAGATGCTCAGCGAGCGAGGTGTTATCCGTTGCGTCTGCCTTCAGACGGTCCATTAGCTCTTTTTCGCTAATGTCGCCAAGGTAGAACCCGACAATGTTCCATCCCCATTGTTCTTTATCCGACTTGTTTAAGCGCTGTCTCAGTGCTTCAAGCGCCTGCTTCTCATCGAGCTGACGCTCGGCGAGATAAAGCCACAGGCTTCGGAAAGGATCATTGGGATCGTCTTGATAAAACGCCAGCAGATCATCTTGCGCTAACTTAGCGCGACCGCCGTAATACAGGGCGATACCGCGATTTAAGTGCGCGTAGTTGTAAGTTGGATCAAGCTCAAGTACAGAATCAAACGCTTCATAGGCAGCATCAAAATTGCCTGCCTGCGTTAAGTAAATGCCTAAGTAATTGAATACTTCAGGCATATCCGGTCGGATTGCCAGCGCTTGTGAAAAATCATTTCGCGCTAATGCCCTCAGACCGAGACTATCATACAACACTCCGCGCTCATATAAAAGCTGTGCGCGTTCGTCATCGGTTAAAGCCCGACTGGCAAGAATTTGTTCCATGCGCGCCAGAATCACTTCCTGCTGCAAAGTCGGTTGCAATGGCACCGCGAGGACTGCGTCCTTACGCCAGGCAGAGTTGCTGCATCCTGCCAGCGTGAGAGCTGTCGCCACGAAACACCAGCGCAAAAAAGGCTTCATTTCCCACTCCCGAAGACAACGATTGGATGAACGTCCAGTTCCCCGGCTGCAAACAGGGCGTCCTGCCCGCAATGCGCCCTCCGCAATGCGGAGGGCAAACGGCAACCTTACTCGCCCTGCTGTTCGGCAGCCGGAGCTTCCGGCGCAGCCGCAGGCTGAGTTTGTTCAGTTGCTTCTTTGATGCTCAGACGGACACGGCCCTGACGGTCAACTTCCAGAACCTTAACCGGCACTTCCTGACCCATCTGCAGATAGTCGGTCACTTTCTCAACGCGCTTGTCGGCGATTTGAGAGATGTGAACCAGACCTTCTTTACCGCCGCCAATGGCAACAAACGCGCCAAAATCAACGATACGGGTCACTTTACCGTTATAGATACGGCCAACTTCGATCTCAGCGGTGATCTCTTCGATACGGCGAATCGCATGCTGCGCTTTGTCGCCGTCGGTTGCCGCGATCTTCACGGTACCGTCATCTTCGATTTCGATAGTGGTGCCGGTTTCTTCGGTCAGCGCACGAATAACGGAACCGCCCTTACCGATAACGTCTTTGATTTTGTCCGGACTGATCTTGATCGTGTGGATACGCGGTGCGAATTCAGAGATATCGCCGCGCGGCGCGTTAATGGCCTGTTCCATCACGCCCAGGATGTGCAGACGCGCACCTTTAGCCTGGTTCAGAGCAACCTGCATGATCTCTTTGGTGATACCTTCAATTTTGATATCCATCTGCAGAGCAGAGATACCTTCGCGGGAACCCGCTACTTTGAAGTCCATATCGCCCAGGTGATCTTCATCGCCCAGAATGTCAGACAGTACGACGAAGTTGTCGCCTTCTTTCACCAGACCCATTGCGATACCCGCAACGGCGGCTTTCACCGGCACGCCTGCGTCCATCAGCGCCAGAGAAGCGCCACAAACGGAAGCCATGGAGGAGGAGCCGTTAGATTCGGTGATTTCAGAAACCACGCGAACGGTGTACGGGAACTCTTCGATAGTCGGCATCACGGCCAGTACGCCGCGCTTAGCCAGACGACCGTGACCGATTTCACGACGCTTCGGAGAACCGACCATTCCCGTTTCGCCTACGGAGTACGGAGGGAAGTTATAGTGGAACAGGAAGGAATCCGTGCGCTCGCCCATCAGTTCATCGATGTTCTGCGCGTCGCGTGCGGTGCCCAGGGTCGCGGTAACCAGCGCCTGAGTTTCGCCACGGGTAAACAGTGCGGAACCGTGGGTACGCGGCAGAACGCCGGTACGAACGTCCAGACCACGAATCATATCTTTTTCACGACCATCGATACGCGGCTCACCGGCCAGTACGCGGCTACGCACCACGTTTTTCTCGATTGCGTGCAGGATTTCGCCCAGTTCGTTAGCGTCCAGGGCTTCATCTTCCGCAACCAGGGTCGCGATAGTTTCAGATTTGATCACGTCAACCTGAGCATAGCGCTCCTGTTTGTCGGTGATACGGTAAGCATCGCTCAGGCGAGATTCAGCCAGCGCGGCAACGCGCGCGTTCAGCGCCGCATCAACCACTTCCGGCTGCCAGTCCCAGCGCGGCTTACCGGCTTCTTTCACCAGATCATTGATGTTCTGAATAACCACCTGCTGCTGGTCGTGACCAAACACGACCGCGCCCAGCATCTGGTCTTCGCTCAGCAGTTCAGCTTCGGATTCAACCATCAGTACTGCGGCTTCGGTACCCGCGACAACCAGATCCAGTTTGCTGGACTTCAGCTCTTCCTGGGTCGGGTTCAGCACGTACTGATCATTAATATAACCAACGCGAGCGGCGCCAATTGGGCCGTTGAACGGAATACCAGACAGGGACAGCGCTGCGGAAGCGCCGATCATCGCGACGATATCCGGGTTAACCTGTGGGTTAACGGAAACGACGGTCGCAATAACCTGAACTTCGTTAACGAAGCCTTCCGGGAACAGCGGGCGAACCGGGCGGTCAATCAGACGCGCAATCAGGGTTTCGCCTTCGCTCGGACGGCCTTCACGACGGAAGAAACCACCCGGGATTTTACCTGCAGCGTAGGTACGCTCTTGATAGTTAACGGTCAGCGGGAAGAAATCCTGGCCTGGCTTAGCTTTTTTCTGGCCCACAACGGTAACGAATACCGCGGTGTCATCCATGCTAACCATAACGGCGGCAGTTGCCTGGCGCGCCATCATGCCGGTCTCCAGCGTTACGGTATGTTGGCCGTACTGGAATTTACGAACGATCGGATTAAGCAAAATTCTATCCTTATATCTATAGATGATGTCAAATCCACGATAAGACATCGTATGACCCGATCTTCTGCATCCTCGCGACTAATGACAACCTTTACCCGCCCCTGCGAGTCAAGCCTCTCATTAGCCGCGCGAACCTCTGCATGAAGATCATTAATAGCAACAATACATGAGTTTTTAATGAATTGCTGCCGCCCGGTCGAAAAAAGGGGCCGTGAGGCCCCTTCTTCTGAAACTCGCAGAATTAGCGACGCAGACCCAGACGCTCGATCAGCGCAGAGTAACGTGCAACATCTTTACGTTTCAGGTAGTCGAGCAGTTTACGACGCTGAGAAACCATGCGCAGCAGACCACGACGGCTGTGGTGATCTTTTTTGTGCTCTGCAAAGTGACCCTGCAGGTGGTTGATCTGTGCAGTCAGCAGTGCAACCTGAACTTCAGTAGAACCGCTGTCGTTTTCGCCACGACCGAACTCAGAAACGATTTTTGCTTTAGCTTCAACGCTTAGAGACATTTTCGAACTCCAAAATTAAAAGAAAGAAAGGGTGCCGATCTCTAATTCAGCAACCCCTGATATAACGCTCGCAAATGTTAAAACACGTTGGCGAGTGTTAAGCGGCGATATTCTACTCGCAGCAGCCTTTTATCGCAAGGAAAGCGCTCAGACAGGGTATTCAACCACCAGACGACGAGGCGCCACGCGGCCTTCATCATCCATCTCACCCATACCAAGAAACTTCTCTTCAGCGCCTTCAGTAACGCGAACCAGTCCCTGCAGCGGCGCGCCCGATGTCCGCACCGGGTTACCGTTTTTAAAGTAGACGGCCGAGGTTTCCGGAATATTCACCAGCGGATAATCCGAAGCCGGGCTGTCCATCGGCATCAGCAGCGGGTCCAGCAGCTGGGCTGCGGGAATATCCTGCGCATGCGCTTGTTCGACAAGCGCCTGCAGCTGCTCCAGCGTCACCATCCGTTCGACGGGATATTTACTGACCGCCAGGCGACGCAGGAAAATGACGTGCGCGCCGCACCCGAGTTTCTCGCCTAAGTCATCAATAATCGTGCGAATGTAGGTGCCTTTCGAGCAGTGAATTTCCAGCTCAAGCTCAGTCCCCTCATGGCGAATAAACAGCAGCTCGTACACCGTAATCGGCCGGGATTCACGCGGTACTTCAATCCCCTGTCGGGCATATTCGTACAGCTTTTTCCCCTGGTATTTCAGCGCCGAATACATCGACGGTATCTGCTGGGTTTTGCCACGGAAGCCATCGAGCGCTGCCGCCAACTGCTCCGGGCTAAAAGTCAGCGGACGCTCTTCCACCACCAGGCCATCGGCATCAGAGGTATCGGTGCGCTGGCCAAGCCTGGCAATCACGCGGTAGCGCTTGTCAGAATCGAGCAGATACTGGGAAAACTTTGTCGCTTCCCCGAGGCAAATCGGCAGCATACCGGTCGCCAGCGGATCCAGCGCCCCGGTGTGCCCTGCCCGATTAGCATTATAAAGCCGCTTAACTTTCTGCAGCACGTCGTTGCTGGATGCGCCCTGCGGTTTATCCAGCAACAGTACGCCGTGCACGTCGCGACCGCGACGACGAGGACGACTCATTAGTCCTCCTTACTGTCGTCCGGGTTCACACGACGTTCATCGTCATGTTTTACCACGCTGGTCACCAGGTTCGACATGCGCATCCCTTCGACTAATGAATTGTCGTAGAAGAAGGTCAGTTCCGGCACGATACGCAGGCGCATCGCTTTGCCTAGCAGCGAGCGGATAAAACCAGACGCTTCCTGCAAAGCCTTGATCCCCGCTTTCACGGCGGCTTCGTCTTTATCGTTCAGGAAGGTCACAAACACTTTGGCATAGGCCAGGTCGCGGGACATTTCAACGCCTGAAACGGTCGTCATCATGCCCAGACGCGGGTCTTTAATTTCGCGCTGCAGGATGATTGCGATCTCTTTTTGCATCTCCTGAGCCACGCGCTGCGGGCGACCAAATTCTTTCGCCATAATAAATTCTCCAGACAAATAAGGGGGCCACGCGGCCCCCTTTAATTTTGTATAACCGGGTGGCGCTGCGCTTCCCCGGCCTACTAAACGATTAATCGATGGTACGTTGAATCTCGATGATTTCGAACACTTCGATCATATCGCCAACGCGAACGTCGTTGTAGTTCTTAACGCCGATACCACACTCCATACCGTTACGAACTTCGTTAACGTCATCTTTGAAGCGGCGCAGGGATTCCAGCTCGCCTTCATAGATAACCACGTTGTCGCGCAGGACGCGGATTGGGTTATGACGCTTGATCGTACCTTCGGTAACCATACAGCCTGCGATGGCGCCGAATTTCGGCGATTTGAACACATCACGGACTTCAGCCAGACCAATGATCTGCTGTTTCAGTTCCGGAGACAGCATGCCGCTCATCGCTGCTTTCACTTCGTCGATCAGATGGTAGATGACGGAGTAGTAGCGCAGATCCAGGCTTTCCGCGTCGATAACTTTACGTGCGGATGCATCAGCACGAACGTTGAAGCCAACCAGAATCGCATTGGATGCGGCCGCCAGGGTTGCGTCGGTTTCGGTAATACCACCTACGCCGGAACCGATAATCTTCACTTTCACTTCGTCGGTAGACAGTTTCAGCAAGGAGTCGGAGATCGCTTCCACAGACCCCTGCACGTCCGCTTTGAGGACGATGTTCACTTCGTGAACTTCGCCTTCGGTCATGTTGGCGAACATGTTCTCCAGCTTAGATTTCTGCTGACGAGCCAGTTTAACTTCACGGAATTTGCCCTGACGATACAGCGCAACTTCACGCGCTTTCTTCTCGTCACGCACGACGGTCACTTCGTCGCCGGCAGCCGGTACGCCTGACAGGCCAAGGATTTCCACTGGAATGGATGGACCCGCTTCCAGCACTTCCAGACCGAGTTCGTTACGCATCGCACGAACGCGACCGTATTCGAAACCGCACAGGACGATGTCGCCTTTATGCAGCGTACCTTCGCGTACCAGAACGGTGGCAACCGGACCACGACCTTTATCGAGGAAAGATTCGATAACCGCGCCGCTCGCCATACCGTTGCGAACCGCTTTCAGCTCCAGAACTTCAGCCTGCAGCAGGATAGCATTCAGCAGATCGTCAATACCGGTACCGGCTTTAGCGGATACAGGGATGAACTGCGCTTCGCCACCCCACTCTTCCGGCATAACGCCGTACTGAGAGAGCTCGTTTTTAACGCGATCCAGGTCCGCTTCCGGCTTATCGATTTTGTTCACCGCAACCACCAGCGGTACCTGCGCCGCTTTCGCGTGCTGGATAGCTTCGATAGTCTGCGGCATCACGCCATCGTCTGCCGCTACAACCAGAACCACGATATCCGTCGCCTGCGCACCACGAGCACGCATAGAGGTAAACGCGGCGTGACCCGGGGTATCCAGGAAAGTGATCATACCGTTGTCAGTTTCAACGTGGTACGCACCGATGTGCTGGGTAATGCCGCCCGCTTCGCCAGAGGCCACTTTCGTTGAACGAATGTAGTCCAGCAGAGAGGTTTTACCGTGGTCAACGTGACCCATGATGGTCACAACCGGTGCGCGCGGTTCAGCCGCAGCGCCGGTGTCACGGTCGCTCATTACCGCTTCTTCCAGCTCGTTTTCACGACGCAGGATAACTTTGTGGCCCATCTCTTCGGCAACCAGCTGCGCGGTTTCCTGGTCGATGACCTGGTTAATTGTCGCCATAGCGCCCAGCTTCATCATCGCTTTGATGACCTGAGAACCCTTGACGGCCATCTTGTTGGCCAGATCGCCAACGGTGATGGTTTCGCCGATGATAACATCACGGTTAACCGCCTGAGCCGGCTTCTGGAAACCTTGCTGCAGAGCAGAACCTTTACGATGCTTGCCACCTTTGCCGCCGCGAACGGCCGCACGGGCTTCTTCACGATCGGCTTTCGATTCAGCGTGTTTGTTACCTTTCTTAGCCGGACGCGCTGCTTTCGCATTACGTCCACGGCCGCGACCGCCTTCAACTTCACGATCGTTATCGTCTTCAGCCTGACGCGCATGCTGAGAAGTCGTTACGTGATAGTCAGTGGTCTCTTCAGGGGTTTCTGGCGCTTCAGTCCAGTTCTTTTCATTTTCTTGAGCCATACGGCGTGCTTCTTCCGCTACACGGCGCGCTTCTTCTTCAAGTTTGCGGCGTGCTTCTTCTTCCGATTTGCGCTTCAGCTCCGCAGCTTCGTTTTCGCGGCGTTGCTTTTCAGCCTGGGCGGTTTTGGTCATATCGTCGGTTTGTTGATTGCTCACTTTGTCTTTTTCCGCGGCTTCACGTTTCGCTTTATCGGCGAGTTCACGTTTCGCTTGTTCTGCGGCCTCACGTTCAGCTTTTAATTGCGCCTCGCGTTTGGCAGCTTCTTCTGCCTCACGACGGGCTTGCTCTTCCGCTTCACGCTGCGCCTGCTCTTCCGCGGCAAGGCGTTCGGCCTCTTGCGGATCGCGTTTCACAAAGGTGCGTTTCTTGCGGACTTCGATTTGTACCGACTTACTCTTTCCACCGGTACCCGGAATATTTAACGTGCTGCGCGTTTTGCGCTGCAGCGTCAGCTTGTCGGGCGCTGAGCCGTGTTCACGGTTCAGGTGCGTCAACAAGGTTTGCTTCTCTTGCGCGGTCACAGAATCATCAGCCGATTTGCGGATCCCTGCATCAGCAAATTGCTGTATCAGGCGATCCACAGAGGTCTGAATCTCCGAGGCCAGCGCTTTAATGGTCACATCTGTCATGCTGTTCCTTCCTGCTACAGTTTATTACGCTTCGTCGCCGAACCAACAAATATTACGAGCGGCCATGATAAGTTCTCCGGCTTTCTCGTCGGTCAAGCCTTCGATATCAGCCAGATCATCAATGCCCTGCTCGGCGAGATCTTCCAGCGTACAAACACCACGGGCGGCCAGGGTGAATGCCAGAGCGCGATCCAAACCTTCCAGATTCAACAGATCGTCGGCAGGTTTGCTGTCACCCAGGCTCTCTTCTTTGGCCAGCGCCAGCGTGGTCAGCGCGTTTTTCGCCCGCTCACGAAGTGCTTCAACGGTCGCTTCATCCAGACCGTCAATTTCCAGCAGTTCTTTCATTGGCACATAGGCCAGCTCTTCCAGAGTGGCGAAACCTTCTTCAACCAGCAGCGTGGCGAAATCTTCATCAATATCAAGATATTTAGTGAAGGTATCAATCGCTGCATGGGCTTCAGCCTGATGCTTAGCCTGGAGGTCATCAACGGTCATGACGTTGAGTTCCCAGCCGCTCAGCTGAGACGCCAGACGGACGTTCTGACCGTTACGGCCAATGGCCTGCGCCAGGTTGCCCGCTTCTACTGCGATATCCATGGTGTGCTTGTCTTCATCTACCACGATAGATGCGACGTCAGCCGGAGCCATGGCGTTAATGACAAACTGCGCCGGGTTATCGTCCCACAGCACGATATCGATACGCTCACCGCCCAGTTCAGTCGAGACTGCCTGAACGCGCGCGCCGCGCATACCGACGCAGGCGCCAACCGGATCGATGCGCTTGTCGTTGGTTTTAACCGCGATTTTGGCACGAGAGCCAGGATCGCGAGCCGCCGCTTTAATTTCGAGAACTTCTTCACCGATTTCCGGAACTTCAATGCGGAACAGTTCAACCAGCATTTCCGGCTTGGAGCGAGTCACGAACAGCTGCGCGCCGCGCGCTTCCGGACGAACTGCGTACAGTACGCCGCGGATACGGTCACCCGGACGGAAGTTCTCACGCGGCAGCATGTCTTCGCGCAGGATCACGGCTTCAGCGTTGTTGCCCAGATCCAGCGTAATATTGTCGCGGTTCACTTTCTTCACTACGCCCGTGATGATTTCACCTTCGTGCTCACGGAACTGATCGACGACCATTGCGCGTTCGGCTTCACGTACTTTTTGTACGATAACCTGCTTCGCGGTCTGCGTAGTGATACGGTCAAAGGTGACAGATTCAATCTGGTCTTCGACGTAATCGCCAGGATTCATGCTTTCATCTTCGAAACGCGCAGCTTCCAGCGTGATTTCGCGCGTCGGCTGGGTCACTTCTTCAACAACCAGCCAGCGACGGAATGTGTCGAAATCACCGCTTTTACGATCGATTTCTACGCGAACGTCGATCTCTTGCTCATATTTTTTCTTGGTAGCCGTTGCTAGCGCACTTTCCAACGCTTCGAAAATTTTCTCACGCGGCAGCGCCTTTTCGTTGGAAACGGCTTCAACAACAGCCAAAATTTCTTTGTTCATCGGGGCCTTTCACCTCAATCCAGACTGTTAAAAGTGGGGAACCAGGTTCGCCTTCTGGATGTTACTCAGCGCGAACACTTCATCTTTGCCTTCGACGGTTACCGTGATCATCTCACCGTCTACCGCTTTGATAAGGCCCTGCCATTTGCGTCGGTTCTGTACCGCCATGCGCAAAACCAGCGAAACTTCTTCGCCAATGAAACGCTCATAGTGCTCGGCGGTAAACATAGGACGATCGAGACCTGGAGAAGAAACTTCCAGGTTATAAGCGACTGTAATCGGGTCTTCTACGTCCATAACAGCACTGACCTGGTGGCTCACATCAGCACAATCATCAACATTGATGCCATCTTCACTATCAATATAGATGCGCAGTGTGGACGTGCGACCGCGAATAAATTCGATGCCGACCAGCTCAAAGCCAAGCGCTTCAACTGGCGCTGTGAGCATCTCTGTTAATTTTTGCTCTAATGTGGACAAACCCACCCCCAAGACATAAAAAAAGGGCGTATAGCCCAGTTATTCTGAAGTCAGATAACAAAAAACCCCGATAAATCGGGGCTTTAGATAACTGAACCCTGAGATCGCAACTGCGATCTGGAACACTTTCCAGAAGAATTCTTTCAAATTCGTCTACGAAGGACCCGGTCCTCACAGTATATTTGAAAAAGTACTTAATGGGAAAGTGGTTGCGGGGGCCGGATTTGAACCGACGACCTTCGGGTTATGAGCCCGACGAGCTACCAGGCTGCTCCACCCCGCGCCTGAAACGTGGCATATTTTACTCGTTTTGAGTAAAAGACGCAAATACTGCTGGGATTTGGTACCGAGAGACGGGACATAAAATCGTAGTGAATTGTATTGATACTTCATATATTTTGTCAACATGAATTTCACATTGCCAGGTTTCGGTTCATGCTGGTATTTCTGGGTTTTTTGGCAAAAAGCGGCTCAGCCTCTTCCTGTCGCCAGCAAAAGATGATTAAATGAAAACTCACAATTAATGCATAAACATGCAATAAAGATTATTGAGTCAAACTCACCACAGTCTATCTAGCAGGGTTTTATTTTATGACGACGATTCTCAAGCATCTCCCGGTTGGCCAACGTATTGGTATTGCTTTTTCTGGTGGGCTGGATACCAGCGCCGCGCTGCTGTGGATGCGTAAAAAGGGAGCAGTCCCTTATGCATATACCGCCAATCTGGGACAGCCAGACGAAGACGATTACGAGGCCATTCCTCGTCGTGCCAAAGAGTATGGTGCTGAAGGGGCTCGTCTGATCGACTGTCGTAAGCAGCTGGTTGCGGAAGGTATCGCCGCGATCCAGTGCGGCGCATTTCATAACACCACCGGCGGGTTGACCTACTTTAATACCACGCCGCTGGGCCGCGCAGTGACCGGTACCATGCTGGTCGCCGCAATGAAGGAAGACGGCGTTAACATCTGGGGCGACGGGAGTACCTATAAAGGCAACGATATCGAACGTTTCTATCGTTACGGCCTGCTGACAAACGCTGAGCTGAAAATTTACAAACCGTGGTTGGATAGCGACTTTATCGACGAGTTAGGCGGCCGCCAGGAGATGTCAGAATTTATGATTTCCTGCGGGTTTGACTATAAAATGTCCGTTGAAAAAGCCTACTCAACTGACTCCAATATGCTGGGCGCGACGCACGAAGCTAAAGATCTTGAATTCCTGAACTCCAGCGTCAAGATTGTGAACCCGATTATGGGCGTCAAGTTCTGGGATGAGAGCGTCAAAATCCCTGCGGAAGAAGTCACCGTTCGCTTTGAACAGGGCCATCCGGTTGCGCTGAACGGACAGACCTTTAGCGATGATGTTGAGATGATGCTGGAGGCTAACCGCATCGGCGGACGCCATGGTCTGGGTATGAGCGATCAGATCGAAAACCGTATCATCGAAGCGAAAAGCCGCGGCATTTATGAAGCACCGGGCATGGCGCTGCTGCATATTGCCTATGAACGTCTGCTGACCGGTATTCATAACGAAGATACCATTGAGCAATACCACGCGCACGGTCGTCAGCTGGGTCGTCTGCTGTATCAAGGGCGCTGGTTCGATTCCCAGGCGCTGATGCTGCGCGACGGCCTGCAGCGCTGGGTAGCAAGCCAAATTACCGGCGAAGTGACGCTTGAACTGCGTCGCGGCAACGACTACTCCATCCTGAATACCGTCTCTGATAATCTGACCTATAAAGCAGAGCGTCTGACGATGGAAAAAGGTGACTCAATGTTCTCCGCTGAGGATCGTATCGGCCAGTTGACGATGCGCAACCTGGATATTACCGATACTCGCGATAAGCTGTTTGGCTACGCGCAGTCCGGACTGTTGACCGCCTCTTCCGCCACTGGCCTGCCGCAGGTGGAAAACCTGGAAAATCGCGATAAATAATCCGCAAAAACGTTCCAGCCGGCCTTAACCCGCCGGCTTTTTTACTCTCGCAATAAATCCTAAATAAGATAACCAATTAATTGCTATAACTGATGATATCGAAACTTTTGATAATCACAGCCTATAATTGGTGAACGCCTTTATACTTATTCCGAGAGGATCACGATGAATATTAAGCCTCCCGTCAGGCCACAGGCCCATATCGATCGTTTAATGGCCATGCTGGAACCGCATGCCACTCCGCTGAATGTTGTCGCTCGCAAAAGGCTAAGCTGGGAACATAAAGGAAAAATCCAGCTCTATCTTTTCAAGAAAGGCGGCCTTTCCATTTTTCGTTCATCGGACAGGTTACTGATGGTCACGGTATATGAACCGCACTTGTTTGGCGTGGCTGAAATGCTACAACCGAGTCGTAGCCATGGTCTACGCGCCGAAATTGACTCAGAGATATTGCGGATTGACAGCGACATCGCGATGCAGCTATTCGGTCAGCACAACATGTGGGAAGAGGTCACCAGACTGCTGGCCTATCATACCTCTTATTTGGTGTATCGTGACGATTTAGTCTTACAGCAGCGTACTTACTCCGTGATTCGCAATCATTTAATGGAAATGATCCTGTTACCAGAGGAAACCCGGCTGCGGGTATCGATTCTGGAATACATTCAGGACCGAACACACCTCTCCCGTAGCAGCGTTCTCAATGTGCTATCGGCCTTGAAAAAAGGGGCCTATATCGAGTATGCCCGCGGCGGTTATTTACAAAGCATCGCATCTCTGCCTGAGAAATTTTAACGCCTTCCCCGCTCCTTTTGCCGTCTCCCGCTATCGTTTAAATTTAAACGGATAAAGGGTAACGGCGAACGATAAATACTTTTATGCTGGGAGTCCGTGTCAATCGACAGCTGGATAAATTAATTATTTGATAGCGTCATTCATCGGTTGGCCAGAATGCGGATACCTGCGCCGTCTTTATAGCATCGGCGCTGGGTAACAGCGAAAAAATGCTTAATCCAGAAACCCGTTAATTTTGCCCGAACAATCGTATCGGGCATTTTTTTACCCGAAGGAATATGAAAATGCGCATGTTTACAGCAAAGCCTATCCTGCTAATCGCGACTCTCTGCGCCAGCAGTACCACCTTCGCCTCCCTCAACCTCCACGGCGAAGCCGGTTCAGCGTTTACCAATCTGTCGGCAAGCTTTGGCGCGGAACACCCCGGCATGACCGTTAGCGGTAACTGGGCGCACAGCGATAATGATGGTGATACAGCGGGATTAGGGCTGGGTTACAATTTTAACCTCGGCCCGTTTCTGTTAACGGCTGGCGGAAAAGCGCTATACCTGAATCCGAAAGATGGGGATGAGGGCTACGCGATCGCGCTCGGAGGAGGCGCGCAGCTACCGCTTGGCGACTTCGTTACTCTGTTCGGCGAGTCTTATTATTCCCCTGATTCCATGTCCAGCGGCGTAAATGATTACCTCGAAGCGAATGCCGGTGTCAGGGTGAATATCATTAAGTCTATGAACATTGAAGCGGGTTATCGCTACATCAATATGACAGGCAAGCATAACCATCGCGATAATAAACTTGCGGATGGCGCCTATGCAGGCTTCAATTTCCGCTTCTAAGCGTTTAATCAGGGGTTGCCGATCGGCAATCCCCATTTCATGCAACCGAAGGGACAGACTTCAGCAATTTATTAATCTCCTGCAAACCCGCGATATTGTTCTCTTTACGGTAGACATCATTCATTGAAGATATTTGCTCCAGTTTGGTTAACGCAGCGTAGACCTGGTACGCTTCACCATCTTTATTAAAGACATCTCGATTATCCGCATCCTGTAAATAGTTGTCTTTAAGCGACTGGCTGAGCTTGCCGATTAGCAAGCTGTTATCCTGAAAACAGCTGACTATCTTTGCCGACGCCTGCGCGGGTTCCGAATTCACGATCACCGGTACAACGATAGTGTTCAGGGTATCAACCGTTTCTGGAGATGAATGGCGGCTACATCCAGCCAGGCCTAATACGCTGACAATGATAACTATTTGAAAAGTACGCATGGCGTCACTGTACCTCGTCTAAAAATTGATGAGGACGACTTTAGCGATTTTGCAGGGGTCTAAACCAGCGCAGTGTTGTTTATAAATAAACAACGTATGGGAGAAATAAAAACAAAAAAAGACGCTTTTCAGCGTCTTTCTTCAGGAAATTGGTACCGAGGATGGGACTCGAACCCACAAGCCCGTTAGGGCACTACCACCTCAAGGTAGCGTGTCTACCAATTCCACCACCTCGGTACGGATACTGCTTATCAGTGCGGGATGTCGCTGCTCGGCTGCGCCGGCGCGGTCGGCTGAGTTTGCTCAGTTTTCGGCGCGCTCAGATTATCCCACTCACTTCCTTTATTGGTCTTGTTGCTGTTGATATTGCCCAGCGCCAGACTGATGATGAAGAACAGCGCAGCCAGGATGCCAGTCATACGGGTCATGAAGTTACCTGAACCGCTGGATCCAAACAGAGTGCCGGAAGCGCCTGCTCCGAAGGAGGCTCCCATATCAGCGCCTTTACCTTGCTGCAGCATAATCAGACCCACAAGGCCAATTGCCACAATAAGGAAAACAACTAAAAGAGCTTCGTACATAATCAACCTGTTCCTTGCGGATTTGCCGCATACCAAGTGCTTCGACCAATAAAGCGGGACGTTTTAACGTTTCCCACTGAAGCGGGTGTGAATACTAACCAAAGCGAATGACCTTCGCAAGGGCAATTTCAGCGCATTGTATCAAGTGCGGAAAAAAACAGCAAAAAGCGATTTTTTATCGACTAAAAAGGCGGCAGACGTCGCCTTTTTAGTCACTTAACAACGAGATTAAACGCTTTTGACGGCATCGGCGATACGGTGGGCAAACTCGTGCACCTGCTCTTCATGCTCGCCTTCCACCATAACGCGAATCAGCGGCTCTGTGCCTGATTTACGCAGCAGTACGCGCCCCCTATTGCCCAGCGCCGCTTCCACTTCAGCCGTTACCGCTTTTACGTGCTCATGTTCCAGCGGGTTGCCGCTACCTTCAGTAAAGCGAACGTTAACCAGAAGCTGCGGGAACATTTTCATTCCGCTGCACAGGTCGTGCAGGCTCATATGGTTACGCACCATCGCCGCCACCACCTGCAGGCTGGCGACAATCCCATCCCCCGTCGTGGTTTTATCCAGTAAGATCACATGTCCGGAGTTTTCTGCGCCAATGCGCCAACCTTTCTCCTGCAGTTTCTCCAGCACATAGCGGTCGCCTACCTTCGCGCGAACGAATGGAATGCCCAGCTGTTTAAGCGCCAGTTCAAGGCCCATGTTGCTCATGAGCGTCCCAACGGCGCCGCCCCGCAGCAGCCCCTGACGCAGGCCCTCACGGGCAATGATATAGAGGATCTGGTCACCATCGACTTTGTTGCCTTCGTGGTCCACCATAATGACCCGATCGCCATCGCCATCGTAAGCTATACCCAGGTCAGCTTTTTCCGCCAGCACGCGCGCCTGCAGGGCACGAACATCCGTCGCCCCGACCTCTTCATTGATGTTGAGGCCATCAGGCTCACAGCCCATCGCAATAACCTGAGCGCCCAGCTCGCGGAAAACATTCGGCGCAATGTGATAAGTCGCCCCGTGAGCACAGTCGACCACCACCTTTAAAGCATTGAGGCTCAGCTCGTTCGGAAAGGTGCCTTTGCAAAACTCGATATAGCGACCGGCGGCGTCGACGATACGACTGGCTTTACCCAGTTCAGCGGAATCGACGCAGGTCAGCTCTTTTTCCATTTCGGCTTCAATGGCTTCTTCTACTTCATCCGGAAGCTTGGTACCTTCGATAGAGAAGAATTTGATGCCGTTGTCATAGAACGGATTATGTGAAGCGGAAATGACTATCCCGGCTTCCGCGCGGAAGGCGCGCGTCAGATAAGCAATTGCCGGCGTTGGCATCGGGCCGGTAAAAGAAGCAGATAATCCCGCGGCGGCCAGGCCAGCCTCCAGCGCGGACTCCAGCATATACCCTGAAATACGGGTATCTTTACCAATAATAATCTTCCGTGAGCCGTGGCGTGCCAGCACCTTTCCTGCTGCCCAGCCCAGCTTTAATACAAATTCTGGCGTTATTGGCGCATCACCTACGCGGCCACGAATACCATCCGTACCAAAATATTTGCGGTTACTCATAACGTTTATTTTCCTTAGCGGCCAGGGTAGCTTCCACCACGCGCAGCGCTTCTACCGTTTCTTTGACATCATGGACGCGAATAATCTGCGCGCCCTGCATTGCAGCAATGACTGCGCAAGCCAGGCTGCCATTCAGGCGTTCATTCGGCCCGACATTCAGCAACTGACCTACCATCGACTTACGCGACATACCGACCAGCAGCGGAAGACCAAAATGATGGAACTCTCCAAGTCGGGCAAGCAGTTCATAATTATGAGAAAGATTTTTACCGAAACCAAATCCCGGGTCGAGCAACAATTTATCTTTTGCGATACCGGCCCGTTCGCAACGCACAATATGTTCGATAAAAAAGCGCTCAACGTCAGCAAACACGTCCGCGTACTTCGGGGCATCCTGCATTGTCTTCGGCTGACCCTGCATATGCATCAGGCACACCGGCAAGCCCGTTTCGGCCGCTGCCTCCAGCGCTCCCGGTTCGGTCAGCGAGCGGATATCATTGATAATATGCGCGCCAACTCGCGCTGACTCGCGGATTACCTCCGGCTTTGAGGTATCAACGGAAATCCAGACTTCAAAGCGCTGGGCAATCGCTTCTACCGTCGGAATGACTCGCGCCAGCTCCTCCTCGACGCTGACATCTGCCGCCCCCGGACGCGTCGATTCCCCACCGATATCAATGATAGTCGCCCCGGCATTGATCATCAGGTTGGCATGTTTCACGGCTTCGACCAGCGTGTTGTGGGTTCCGCCATCAGAGAACGAATCCGGGGTAACGTTAAGAATACCCATCACATGTGGGTGAGAGAGATCGAGGGTTGAGCCCTGGGCTACAAGTTTCATCGCTAAATCCCTGAGTCAGAGAAAGATTGAAAAAGAAAAACCCCGGAGCAAACGCTCAGGGGTTTTAGAAAAGTACAACAGCATCAATAACGGCTAACTTATTTGTCGCCCAGCTGTTCTGACATCGTATTGCCCGGATTCGGCGTACGCGGTTCATCGACCGGACGAGGCGCACGAGGCGTGCCATTGTTGTCAGAATTGTTGGACGAGCCCGGTTCTTCCCAGCCAGCTGGCGGGCGAACATCGCGGCGAGCCATCAGGTCATCAATCTGCGGGGCGTCGATGGTCTCATATTTCATGAGCGCATCTTTCATCGCGTGCAGGATGTCCATATTATCGTTCAGAAGCTGGCGTGCACGATTGTAGTTACGCTCAATCAGTGACTTCACTTCCTGGTCGATAATACGCGCCGTTTCATCGGACATATGCTTCGCTTTCGCAACGCTGCGGCCAAGGAATACTTCACCTTCTTCTTCGGCATACAGCAGCGGGCCGAGTTTGTCAGAGAAGCCCCACTGGGTCACCATGTTACGCGCCAGGTTGGTCGCGACTTTAATGTCGTTCGACGCACCGGTAGAAACATGCTCTACGCCGTAGATAATCTCTTCCGCCAGACGACCGCCGTAAAGGGTAGAAATTTGGCTTTCCAGCTTCTGACGGCTGGCGCTAATCGCGTCGCCTTCAGGCAGGAAGAAGGTGACACCCAGCGCGCGACCGCGCGGAATAATCGTCACTTTGTGCACAGGATCGTGTTCCGGCACCAGGCGACCAATAATTGCGTGACCGGCTTCATGATACGCGGTGGACTCTTTCTGCGCTTCCGTCATCACCATGGAGCGACGTTCCGCACCCATCATGATTTTGTCTTTCGCTTTCTCGAATTCAACCATCGATACAACGCGCTTGTTGCCACGAGCGGCAAACAGCGCAGCTTCGTTCACCAGGTTTGCCAGGTCAGCACCGGAGAAGCCAGGCGTACCGCGGGCGATAATTGCCGCGTCGATATCCGGCGCCAGCGGTACGCGACGCATATGCACTTTCAGAATCTGTTCGCGACCACGGACATCCGGCAGACCTACCACAACCTGACGGTCAAAGCGGCCTGGACGCAGCAGCGCAGGGTCAAGAACGTCCGGACGGTTGGTTGCCGCGATAACAATGATACCTTCGTTACCCTCGAAGCCGTCCATCTCTACCAGCATCTGGTTCAGCGTCTGCTCACGTTCATCGTGACCACCGCCCAGGCCAGCGCCACGCTGACGGCCCACGGCGTCGATTTCATCGATAAAGATGATGCACGGAGCCGCTTTCTTGGCTTGTTCAAACATGTCGCGCACGCGGGATGCACCCACACCGACGAACATTTCAACGAAGTCAGAACCGGAAATCGTAAAGAACGGTACCTTTGCTTCGCCCGCGATGGCTTTTGCCAGCAAGGTTTTACCAGTCCCCGGAGGGCCGACCATCAGGACGCCTTTCGGAATTTTACCGCCCAGCTTCTGGAAACGGCTCGGCTCGCGCAGGTATTCAACCAGCTCACCAACTTCTTCTTTCGCTTCATCACAACCGGCGACGTCAGCGAAAGTGGTTTTGATCTGGTCTTCCGTCAGCATACGCGCCTTGCTCTTACCGAACGACATGGCGCCTTTGCCACCGCCGCCCTGCATCTGGCGCATAAAGAAGATCCAGACGCCGATAAGAAGCAGCATCGGGAACCAGGAGATGAAGATAGAAGCCAGCAGGCTCGGCTCTTCTGGCGGCTCACCTACCACCTTGACGTTTTTAGTCAGAAGGTTATCAAGCAGCTTAGGATCGTTCACCGGGATGTAGGTCGTGTAACGGTTACTATCTTTCTTGGTAACGTTTATCTCACGTCCGTTGATACGCGCTTCGCGAACCTGGTCCTGATTGACCTCCTGCAGGAAGGTAGAATAATCCACCTTGCGGCCATTCGACTCGCTGGGCCCAAAGCTCTGGAATACTGACATCAGCACAACGGCAATGACCAGCCAGAGTATTAGGTTTTTCGCCATGTCACTCAAGGGATTAACCTCATATTACAACTGTGTTAAAAACAGCGTCAGGATACTCTATATCCAGCGTCTTTCAAACTTTCGTTTGAAATCTGCCGGTTATGGTTTACGCCCGGTCGCTACAATATACACTTCACGCGAACGGGCGCGAGAAGAGTCCGGCTTACGAACTTTGACCTTCGTAAACAGGGAGCGAATCTCTCTTAGATACTCATCGAAGCCTTCGCCCTGGAACACCTTCACTACAAAACTACCACCTGGCGCTAATACATCACGAGCCATTCCAAGCGCCAGTTCCACCAGATACATGGCCCGGGGAATATCCACCGCCGGTGTTCCACACATATTTGGCGCCATATCGGACATGACAACTTGTACTTTACTGTCACCTACACGCTCAAGTAACGCTTTCAGGACTAATTCATCACGAAAGTCGCCCTGAAGGAAGTCCACACCAACGATTGGATCCATAGGTAAAAGATCGCAAGCAATGATGCGGCCGCTGTTACCGATCTGCGTAACCGCGTATTGCGACCAGCCACCGGGTGCAGCGCCGAGGTCAACTATCGTCATCCCCGGTTTAAAAATCTTGTCACTTTGCTGTATTTCATCAAGTTTAAACCAGGCACGGGAACGTAACCCCTTTTTCTGTGCCTGCTGAACATATTTATCGCTAAAGTGTTCCTGAAGCCAACGACTTGAGCTGGCAGAACGCTTTTTACCTGTCATTTAACATTCCCATTTCGGGTTCATCGTACTTCGCGACGTAAAAATCGACGCGGTAGTTTGGCGATATATGGGAGATGGCGGTAGAATGAACCGTTTTCAATCCCAACGTAAGCAAAAAAATACGATGAATCTGAGTACTAAACAAAAACAGCACCTGAAAGGTCTGGCACATCCGCTCAAGCCGGTAGTTATGCTTGGCAACAATGGTTTGACCGAAGGGGTACTGGCCGAGATTGAACAAGCGTTAGAGCACCATGAACTTATCAAGGTGAAGATCGCCTCGGAAGATCGCGAAACTAAAACCTTGATCGTGGAAGCTATCGTGCGCGAAACCGGCGCCTGTAACGTACAGGTCATCGGTAAAACGCTGGTTCTGTACCGCCCGACTAAAGAGCGTAAAATCTCGCTGCCACGCTAAGAATATCCTGGTTATCGACACAACTTTGTGTAAATCGAGGGTTTTCTGCGGGTAGACGAGCAAAATGCCATGCTCCGGACGCTGATAAAAGGCCGCTACGCGGCCTTTTTCCTTTCTTTACAATCCATCAACATCGTAGCGTTAAATTCGAATTAAAGGTACTCAACCTTGAGAATTTCGAATTCGACTTCCCCGCCCGGTGTACGGATAACCACCACATCGTCCTGCTCTTTGCCGATTAAACCACGTGCAATCGGTGAGTTTACAGAAATCAGATTTTGCTTAAAATCGGCCTCGTCATCGCCGACGATACGATAAGTTTGCTCTTCATCCGTATCGAGATTCAGAACGCTGACCGTCGAACCAAAAATCACCCGGCCATTGTTGGGCATTTTGGTGATATCGATGACCTGCGCGTTCGACAGCTTCGCTTCGATATCCTTAATGCGACCTTCACAGAAGCCCTGCTGTTCACGGGCAGCATGATACTCAGCATTTTCTTTCAGATCGCCGTGCTCGCGGGCCTCAGCGATGGCTGCGATGATTTCAGGACGACGTACGGACTTCAGGAAATCCAGTTCTTCGCGCAGTTTTTCAGCGCCACGTAAGGTCATCGGAATAGCTTGCATTTGTTATACCTCTTTTTCATTCCTTCATGGAGCAGACAACGCCGCTCCGCAGCCGGTCAAGACTTGAGCAGGGCCGGAGCAAAAGAAAACCGACCCGGAAAGTCATCCCCAGGCCAGCAGCAATTTTCAATTTGATACGTATTTTACCCTGAAGTTCACTATGGGTCATCGTTTACTTTACAGGGCGATGCACCGTAGTATGACGGACTGGTTTCAGGTTGTTAGCGCGAGATTATGCGATTTTCCAGATTTATCATCGGATTGACTGCCGGTATAGCGCTTAGCGCTCAGGCGGCGAATATTGACGAGTACATCAATCAGCTTCCTGCGGGCGCAAACCTTGCCTTTATGGCGCAGAAGGTGGGATCCCCTACGCCGGAGATAGACTACCATAGCCAGCAGATGGCGCTC
Organism: Klebsiella sp. OBRC7; assembly: GCF_000293135.1. Lineage (NCBI taxonomy): Bacteria > Pseudomonadati > Pseudomonadota > Gammaproteobacteria > Enterobacterales > Enterobacteriaceae > Klebsiella > Klebsiella sp. OBRC7. Next base: position 153,799 of record NZ_ALNJ01000019.1, read on the forward strand.
CCCGCCAGCACCCAAAAAGTGATAACCGCACTTGCTGCGCTGCTGCAGCTGGGTCCGGACTTCCGCTTCACCACGACGCTGGAAACGAAAGGTAGCCTCGATGGCGGCGTCCTGAAAGGCGACCTCATTGCGCGCTTTGGCGGCGATCCTACCCTCAGGCGTCAGGATATTCGTAATATGGTGGCCACGCTGAAGAAAGCAGGCGTCCAGCGAATTGAAGGTAATGTGCTCATCGATACCTCCATCTTCGCCAGCCATGACAAAGCGCCGGGCTGGCCATGGAACGATATGACGCAGTGCTTTAGCGCCCCACCGGCGGCGGCGATTGTCGATCGGAACTGCTTCTCCATCTCGCTCTATAGCGCGCAAAAGCCGGGCGATCTGGCGTTTATTCGCGTGGCGTCTTACTACCCGGTGACCATGTTCAGCCAGGTGCGTACGCTGCCCCGGGGCTCTTCTGAAGCACAGTACTGTGAGCTTGACGTGGTTCCCGGCGATCTGAACCGTTACACCCTGACCGGCTGTCTGCCTCAGCGCAGCGAGCCGCTGCCGCTGGCTTTTGCCATTCAGGATGGCGCCAGCTACGCCGGTGCGATCCTGAAAGCTGAGCTGACCGACGCCGACATCACCTGGAGTGGCACGCTGCTGCGCCAGACGCTGGCAAACGATCCGGGTACCGTCCTGGCAAGTACACAATCTGCGCCGCTGCACGATCTGCTGCGTATTATGTTGAAAAAATCGGACAACATGATCGCTGATACGGTATTCCGCACCATTGGGCACGCTCGCTTCAGCGTACCGGGGACCTGGCGAGCCGGTTCCGATGCGGTACGGCAGATCTTACGTCAGCAGGCCGGCGTCGATCTCGGGAATACCATCATTGCCGATGGCTCAGGTCTGTCGCGCCATAACCTCATCGCACCCGCGACGATGATGCAGGTGCTGCAGTACATCGCCCAGCACGATAATGAACTCAACTTTATCTCGATGCTGCCTCTGGCCGGCCATGATGGTTCTCTGCAGTACCGCGCAGGCCTGCATCAGGCAGGTGTCGATGGCAAAGTCTCGGCGAAAACGGGCTCACTGCAGGGGGTATATAACCTGGCCGGTTTCATCACGACGGCCAGCGGGCAGAAGATGGCGTTCGTGCAATACCTGTCTGGCTACGCCGTGCCTCCGGCCGACCAGCGTAATCGCCGCATTCCACTGGTGCGGTTCGAAAGCCGATTATACAAAGACCTCTATCAGAACAACTAAAGCAAAAGGGCCGCATCATTGGCGGCCCTTTTCGTTTGTTCAGGATTAACGTTTGTAGATGAATTCAACGCCTTCTTCGTCGTCTTCGTCCCAATCATCATCCCAGTCTTCATCATCTTCCACTTCAGCTTCTTCAAGCTGCTGGCGGTGGTAGTCGTCCCACATAAACTCGACTTTTTCGGCAGGCTTCGCTTCTTCCGCATGCACAATCGGGTTTTCGATGATAAAGGTCATCACGTCCCAGCACAGGTCTTTTACGCCCTGCTGGCTGGCCGCCGAAATCAGGTAGAACTTATCTTCCCAGCCCAGCGCCTGCGCGATAGCTTTCGCTTTCGCTTCCGCCTCAGCTTTGTCCATCAGGTCAATCTTGTTAAAGACCAGCCAGCGCGGCTTAGACGCCAGTTTCTCACTGTATTTTTCCAGCTCACCGATAATAATCCGCGCGTTCTCCACCGGATCGGAACCATCAATCGGCTCGATATCGATAAGATGCAGCAGCACGCGACAGCGCTCCAGGTGCTTCAGGAAGCGAATACCGAGACCCGCGCCTTCAGCGGCGCCTTCAATCAGCCCCGGGATATCCGCCACCACGAAGCTCTTCTCGTTGTCCATACGCACCACGCCGAGGCTCGGCACCAGCGTAGTAAACGGATAGTCAGCGACTTTAGGCTTCGCGGCGGAAACGGCACGAATAAAGGTCGATTTACCCGCATTCGGCATTCCCAGCATGCCGACGTCCGCCAGCAGCATCAGCTCCAGCTGCAGATCGCGTTTATCGCCCGGCGTCCCCATCGTCTTTTGACGTGGAGTACGGTTAACGGACGATTTGAAACGGGTGTTACCCAGACCGTGCCAGCCGCCTTTGGCGACCATCAGGCGTTGACCGTGCTTGGTCATATCACCCATCGTCTCGCCGGTGCCCTGATCGATGACGCGAGTCCCTACCGGTACCTTCACCGTTACGTCTTTACCGCGTTTACCGGTACAGTCACGGCTCTGACCGTTCTGCCCGCGCTCAGCGCGGAAAGACTTCTCAAAACGGTAGTCGATCAGGGTGTTGAGGTTTTCGTCCGCCTCAAGCCAGACGTCACCGCCATCACCGCCGTCACCGCCGTCCGGGCCGCCTCTCGGGATATATTTTTCGCGGCGGAAGCTAACGCAACCATTGCCGCCATCGCCTGCTACGACCAGGATCGTTGCTTCATCAACAAACTTCATTTTACTCTCCGTAAATCATTCGCCTGAGCGGGGGAGCGGCACAACCGCTTCTCGCTTACGCCATCGTCCCCAAAGACGATGACCGACGGCGGAATACATCGCGCCCGCAACCACGACAAACGCACCGAGATAACCCATCAGGTTCAACAGCGGTCTGGCGAAAACGTCGGGCCAGGCCAGTGATAATAAATCTGAAAACAACAGCGTAAACAGCGGCGTTAAGGTAATCAACGCGCTCACCTGCGCCGCCTGCCAGCGTGCCATCGCTTCCGCCAGGGCGCCGTAGCCGACCAGGGTATTGAGCCCGCAAAAAACCAGACAGGCCAGCTGCCAGTCGCTTAATGCCAGCACCTGCGAAGGCTTCGCTAATGGCAATAGCGATATCGTACATAAAGTGTACAGCAAAAAAAGGATTTGCTGTGATGCCAGACGGCGCAATAACACCTTTTGCGCGACGCCGTAGCACACCCACACCGTCGCCGCCCCTACGCCGAAAATTACCCCCCACGTGTAGTCCGTCAGGCGGGTAAAAATCTCGATCAGGCTGGTGTTAAAAAACATCACCAGACCGCTCACCAGCATTAGCGCTCCCACAACCTGAGTGCCGCGCATTTTCTCTTTAAGGACAAAAACGCTGGCCACCATCATGCCGACCGGAGACAGCTGGCCAATCACCTGGGAAGCGGTGGGGCTGAGATATTGTAAGGAAGAACTAAACAGAATGAAGTTACCGAACAAACCCGCTGTCGCAATGACCAGCAGTACCAACCACCGCGGCTTGCGAAAAATCCGCAGCGGGGGCAGTTTTCTTTTCATGGCGAGGATAGCGCCAAGACCAATACTTGCCATCAAAAAGCGGTAAAACACCACCGTCGGCGGTTCCATCACTTCAAGAACCTGCTTCATTGCTATCGGCAGGGCACCCCAGCACATCGCCGTGGTGAGCGCTAAAATAATGCCGATGCCGGCCTGCTGCTTCATGCCCGTTTTCCCTGCAGAAAATTTTCCGGGGTTTCAATGTAAAAAGCCCCGCAACACGTTGCGGGGCTTTAATCCGTTACCGGACCACGAAAAACTTACTCAGCAACGATGCTGATGTATTTACGGTTGTTCGGGCCTTTAACTTCGAATTTCACTTTACCGTCTGCTTTAGCAAACAGAGTGTGGTCACGACCGCAACCTACGTTAGTGCCAGCGTGGAATTTGGTACCACGTTGACGAACGATGATGCTACCCGCCAGAACGGATTCGCCACCGAAACGCTTAACGCCCAGGCGTTTAGCTTCTGAATCGCGACCGTTACGAGTTGAGCCGCCAGCCTTTTTATGTGCCATTTAAATCTCTCCTCAGGTCTTAGGCGCTGATGCCAGTAATTTTCACATCAGTGAACCACTGACGATGGCCCTGCTGCTTACGGTAGTGTTTACGACGACGAAACTTAACGATTTTAACTTTCTCGCCACGACCGTGTGCAACAACTTCAGCTTTGATTACGCCGCCCTCAACGAAAGGAACGCCGATTTTAATTTCTTCACCGTTTGCGATCATCAGCACTTCTGCGAACTCAACAGCTTCGCCAGTTGCGATGTCCAGCTTTTCCAGGCGAATGGTTTGACCTTCGCTTACTCGGTGTTGTTTACCACCACTTTGGAAAACCGCGTACATATAAAACTCCGCTTCCGCGCACCTCTTCGTATGATTCAGAGTGCGCTATAAATATTCACAATAGGGCGCGAATATTACGCAAAACGCGAGCCTTTGACAAGAGCGATCAGCGATCAACGCAGAAAAAAAACACAACTTTCACTCCAGCGTTTAACTACGGCAATTTTTCAGTACAATCATAGCTTCTTTTAATTCTATCTTAATCCTTCTGTGATCCCATTCGGATACGCGGTAACAGGACATTTGGCCCGGCTTTTGCGATGAATTTAGAAAAAATCAATGAGTTAACCGCGCAGGATATGGCGGGCGTCAATGCGACAATTCTTGAGCAACTCGACTCTGATGTTCAGCTTATCAATCAGTTAGGCTATTACATTGTTAGCGGAGGCGGTAAACGCATTCGCCCGATGATTGCCGTACTGGCCGCGCGTGCCGTTGGATATCAGGGAAACGCTCACGTCGCCATTGCCGCGCTGATCGAATTTATCCATACCGCCACCCTGCTGCATGATGATGTCGTCGATGAGTCTGATATGCGCCGGGGAAAAGCCACCGCAAACGCCGCTTTTGGCAATGCGGCTAGCGTGCTGGTCGGTGATTTTATCTACACCCGCGCCTTTCAGATGATGACCAGCCTTGGGTCATTGAGAGTGCTGGAAGTGATGTCAGAAGCCGTTAACGTCATTGCCGAAGGGGAAGTCCTGCAGCTGATGAACGTTAACGACCCGGATATCACTGAAGAAAACTACATGCGGGTCATTTACAGCAAGACCGCACGTTTGTTTGAAGCCGCGGCCCAGTGCTCCGGCATTCTGGCCGACTGCAGCGCGGAACAAGAGAAAGCGTTACAGGATTACGGACGCTATCTGGGTACCGCTTTCCAGCTGATCGACGATCTGCTTGACTACAGTTCAGACGGTGAGCGTCTGGGTAAAAACGTCGGTGACGATCTGAATGAAGGCAAACCCACCCTTCCGCTGCTGCATGCTATGCAACACGGCAACGCAGAACAGTCCGCCATGATCCGCGGGGCGATTGAGCAGGGTAATGGCCGTCATCTTCTCGACGCCGTACTGGAAACGATGGCAACCTGCGGCTCGCTGGAATGGACCCAAAAACGCGCGGAGGAAGAGGCTGACAAAGCGATTGCCGCGCTTCAGGTCCTTCCCGATTCTCCGTGGCGTGAAGCGCTAATCGGTCTTGCCCACATCGCTGTACAACGCGATCACTAACCCCTCCTCTTGCTTTCCCGCGCAAACCGCGGGAAAGTTCCAGTAAGCGTCAAAAACGCCAGATCCAGCCGTATCCCTTGATATATTCCTAATATCAAATCCATTAAAAGAACTTGTTAGAACATTACTGGAACCCGCGGTATAGTCATTTTGTCGTCCATTAAGGACGCCAGCCATGTTTATTACCAGGAGAATTTATGGATAAGTTCATCGACTGGCATCCGGCGGATATTATTGCCGGATTACGCAAAAAAGGGACGTCGCTGGCAGCTGAATCGCGGCGTAATGGTTTAAGTTCTTCAACGCTCGCCAATGCGCTGACCCGGCCCTGGCCCAAGGGCGAGCTGATTATTGCTAACGCGCTGGAAACCGATCCGTGGGTAATATGGCCATCGCGCTATCACGATCCCCATACCCATCAGTTTATCGACAGAACGCAAATGATGCGTCCAAGGAAGAACAACAAGTAAAGCGAGGTTGCAGGCAACAGCCCCCGGACAAACGTCAGAGGGCTGCTGCTACAGGCTTATATGGCTTATTCGCCTTTGACGCGTTCGATATTCGCACCAAGTGCCTGAAGCTTGTCTTCGATACGTTCGTAGCCGCGGTCAATGTGGTAAATACGATCGACAATCGTCGTACCTTCCGCAATACAGCCCGCCAGTACCAGGCTGGCTGAGGCACGCAGATCCGTCGCCATTACCTGGGCACCAGAAAGCTGCTTCACGCCGTGGCAAATCGCCGTGTTGCTCTCGATTTCCGCATGCGCGCCCATACGGATTAGTTCCGGGATATGCATGAAACGGTTTTCGAAGATCGTCTCGGTGATCACGCCGGTGCCCTCGGCAACCAGATTCAGCAAGGTGAACTGAGCCTGCATGTCGGTCGGGAAGCCTGGGTGTGGGGCAGTACGCACGTTGACGGCCTTCGGACGATTGCCGTGCATGTCCAGACTAATCCAGTCTTCGCCCGTTTCGATATCCGCACCGGCGTCGCGTAGCTTGGCCAGAACCGCATCAAGGGTATCCGGCTGGGCATTGCGGCACAGGATCTTACCGCCAGAAATCGCCGCAGCCACCAGGAAGGTCCCGGTTTCAATACGATCCGGCAGAACGCGGTAGACGCCGCCGCCGAGGCGCACTACGCCTTCGATGGTGATACGATCGGTACCCTGACCTTTGATCTTCGCACCCAGCGTGTTGAGAAAGTTCGCGGTATCGACAATTTCCGGCTCGCGCGCGGCGTTTTCGATAACGGTCGTACCTTCCGCCAGCGTCGCAGCGCTCATGATGGTCACGGTAGCGCCAACGCTGACCTTATCCATCACAATATGCGCGCCTTTCAGACGTCCATTAACCGATGCCTTGACATAACCCTCTTCCAGCTTGATTTCCGCACCCAGTTGCTCAAGGCCGGTAATGTGTAAATCAACGGGGCGCGCGCCGATGGCGCAGCCGCCGGGAAGAGAAACCTGCCCCTGGCCAAAACGCGCCACCAGCGGTCCCAGCGCCCAAATAGACGCGCGCATGGTTTTGACGAGGTCGTACGGAGCACAGAAAACGTCGACCGGGCCGGCATCGATCCATACGGAGCCGTTGCGCTTAACGTTCGCGCCCAGCTGGCTCAGCAGTTTCATGGTGGTATCGATGTCTTTCAGCTTCGGTACGTTTTGGATCTCAATCGGCTCTTCGGCTAATAGCGCGGCAAAGAGGATTGGCAGGGCGGCGTTTTTCGCGCCGGAAATGGTGACCTCGCCCTGAAGACGAGTTGGCCCCTGAACACGGAATTTATCCATTGATTCTGTTCTCTGTTAAGAATTCACATACGCTGCGGGGAACATCCCCACAGCTTATAAGCCATTAAGTTTGCGGTCTCGCGCCCACTCCTGAGGAGTAAACGCTTTAATCGACAGAGCATGGATGCGGTTATCGGCAATATATTCCATCAGCGGGGCATAGATAGCCTGTTGCTTCTTGACCCGACTCATGCCGTCGAACATCTCACCCACAGCAATAACCTGAAAGTGACTGCCATCGCCAGAGACGTGGACTTCCTGGAGGGAGAGTGCGTTCATCAGCACGGTCTGAATTTCATGATTTTCCATGGGCTACATTTATCTGATAGTGAAAACAGCCCAACATCTTAGAGGAAAGTGGCGCCGTCTTAAACAAGCAAAAAGCCCCATCGAAAAGTTTGATGGGGCTTTCAGAATAGCTTCAGCACTAAGGCACTGAAAAAGTTATGGGATCATATCAGCAGGAAGGTTATACAACCTGACCAGGGTTTGCAGATTTTCACTCTTCCCGGTCAATTTAGCCTCCCCGCCCTGCCGACGAATCAGTGCGATAAAATGCACTAATAGCGCCAGCCCGGCGGTGTCCACGCGGGTCACGGCGCTCAGGTCGATGGCAGACACGCCATCCGTCGCCTGAGCGCGCGCTTCCCACAGCGGGACCAGAAGGTCCTGGTCCAGCTCTCCGCGCAGCGCCAGCGTCTCACCATCGCGAGCCCAGCTCAGCTGCCCGGTCATTATTTTTTCTGTTCCAGCGTAATCGGCTGCGCGGAGCTTGCCTTCAGCTGCGCCGTCAGACCATCAACGCCTTTAGTACGCAGCAAATCGCTCCACTCGTTTTGTTTAGTGGTGATCATGCTCACCCCTTCCGCAATCATGTCGTACGCCTGCCAGTTACCGGTCTGGGTATTTTTACGCCACTGGAAATCCAGGCGCACCGGCGGGCGGCCATTCGGATCAAGGATGGTGACGCGGATAGGAACAATGGTCGCGCTGCCCAAAGGCTGCTCAGGGGCAATCTGATAAGTCTGACCGTGATACATCGCCAGCGCCTGGCCATAGGCCTGCTTCAGATATTCGCGGAAGGCGGCAAAATAGGCTTCACGCTGCGCCGGGGTCGCTTCTTTGTAATAACGACCTAACACCAGCGCGCCGGCGTATTTCACCTGAACATAGGGCAGCAGCTCCTGATCGACGATATCGCGCAGGTAGTTCGGGTTGGCCTGAATCTTCGGCTGCTCGTTCTTGAGGCGATCGAAGGTTTTCTGCGCCGCTTCGTCCATCAGCTTGTACGGATTGGACTGATCCGCGGCGGTGGCCGCAGTCAAGGGTGCAATCACCAGCATGGCGACCATTAGTAAGCGTTTAAACATATCTTAACTCTCCTGAAATTAGTGCGTCGCGCCGGCTGGCGGCGTAGCGTCAGTATGACTCTCTCCAGCAGCCTGTTCATCGCCAGAATTCTTATTGTCGCTACCTTTACTGTTATAAAGGAACTGGCCTATCAAATCTTCCAGCACCATTGCGGATTTGGTGTCCTGAATGGTACCGCCATCTTTAAGGATAGTGGTTCCCAGCTCAGGATCTTCAAACCCGATGTTCATCGCCAGGTACTGTTCGCCCAGCAGACCGGAAGTTCGGATCGCCAGCGAGCTGGTATCCGGAATATGGTTGTAGCGCTCATCAATATCGAGCGCGACGCGAGGCAGGTAGGTCTTAGGATCGAGCGTAATATCCGCCACGCGTCCAACGACAACGCCGCCAATCCGCACCGGAGAGCGCGCTTTGAGACCGCCGATATTGTCGAAAGTGGCATAGAGCCGATAAGTCGGTTCGGTACGTAAAGAGGTTACGTTTGCCGCCTTCAGGCAGACAAACAGCGCGGCCAGCAGCGCAACCAGTAAAAACACCCCTACCCAGATTTCATTTTTTCTCGTTTGCATGAACTCAATTCCCAAACATCAGCGCAGTCAGCACAAAATCCAGCCCCAGAACCGCCAGCGACGCATGCACCACGGTACGCGTCGTCGCCCGGCTAATCCCGGCGGAAGTGGGGATAGCGTCATAACCGTTAAATAACGCGATCCATGTTACCGTAATGGCGAAAACCAGGCTCTTAATCAGGCAGTTAACCAGATCCATCCTCCAGTCAACGGCATTTTGCATCGCGCTCCAGAAGAAGCCGCCATCGATGCCCTTCCAGCTGACACCAACCAGCGAGCCGCCCCATACGCCGACCGCCACAAAAATAATCGTTAACAACGGCAGTGAAATCACCCCCGCCCAGAAACGCGGAGAGATGACGCGGCGAAGCGGGTCGACCGCCATCATCTCCATACTGGAGAGCTGCTCCGTTGCGCGCATCAGGCCAATTTCAGCAGTCAGCGCCGAGCCGGCACGCCCGGCAAACAGCAGCGCGGCGACCACCGGCCCCAGCTCACGCAGCAGCGACAGCGCCACCAGCATGCCCAGACTGGTTTCGGCGCTATAGGTGGTCAACACCAGATAGCCCTGCAGACCCAGCACCATACCGATAAACAGCCCCGATACAATGATGATCAGCATCGATAGCACGCCAACGTTGTACAGCTGACGCACCAGCAGCGGTGCATGCTTGCGAAACTCAGGCTTGCCCACAACCGCGTTGAAGAGCATTAATCCAGCACGCCCGAACGTCGCGATAGTTTTTATACCGCGATGCCCAAGCGCGGCTAGCGCATTTAACAACATGAGTCGCTTAACTCCCTTTGCCCAATAAATCATGATGATAATCCCCCGCCGGATAGCGGAACGGCACCGGGCCGTCGGCGATACCATCAATGAACTGACGAACCCGAGGATCGGCATTTTCACGCAGTGACTGCGCGCTCCCATGCGCTACGACCTTTTTGTCCGCCACAATATATGCAAAGTCCGCGATGCTGAGCACCTCCGGCACATCATGCGAAACCACGATACAGGTGACACCCAGGGTGCTATTGAGTTCAGAAATCAGCTTCACCAGCACCCCCATCGTAATGGGGTCCTGCCCGACAAAGGGCTCATCGAACATGATTAAATCAGGTTCGAGCGCAATCGCCCTCGCCAGGGCGGCACGGCGCGCCATGCCGCCGGAAAGCTCAGAAGGCATCAGCTTCGCGGCTCCGCGTAGCCCGACGGCTTCCAGCTTCATCATCACCGTGGTGTGCAGCAGCGCTTCCGGCAAACGCGTATGCTCGCGCAGCGGATAAGCGACGTTATCGAACACATTCAGATCGGTGAACAGCGCGCCGGACTGAAACAGCATGCTCATACGCTTACGGACGGTATACAGGCGCGAACGCGACATCTGCGGTACGTTTTCACCATCAAACAGGATCTCGCCTTTATCGGGCGGGATCTGACCGCCGATGAGACGTAACAGGGTGGTTTTGCCGATCCCTGATGGCCCCATTATCGCGGTGATCTTGCCGCGGGGTACCGATAGCGAGATATCATCGAAGATCACGCGATCGCCCCTTGAGAAGCGAATACCGCGCACTTCGACTAGATTCGCCGAACTCTGGCTCATAAAATCATCCTTACTAGACACCCGTCGGGCTAAGCATGGCGCTTTCTTTCACCACAAACCCAACATTTTTACAGAATCTTACCCGCCCGGGTTAGCGAAAGCTGGCATTTGTTTTACTTTTGGCACACATAAAGTCAAAATTAAGAATTCGTTACGCTGCCTACGGACGGCCAGCGAGGCGACGATTATACCTGAAGAAAGGACTTTAGATGCTCTTAGCGACGGCTCTGTTAATTATTGGTTTATTGCTGGTTGTCTACAGCGCCGATCGTCTGGTCTACGCCGCTTCAATACTCTGCCGTATGCTGGGGATCCCTCCCCTGATTATTGGCATGACGGTAGTCAGCATCGGTACCAGTTTGCCGGAAGTGATTGTTTCCGCCGCCGCTTCCCTGCATGGACAAACCGATCTGGCGATCGGCACCGCTCTCGGATCGAATATCACCAATATCCTGCTGATCCTCGGCCTCACCGCGCTGTTTCAACCTTTTACCGTGCATTCTGATATCCTGCGCCGCGAATTGCCGTTAATGTTGCTGGTCAGTTTACTGGCAGGATTCGTGCTGTACGACGGCCAGCTTACGCGGATAGACGGCCTTTTTTTGCTGGCGCTGGCCATACTATGGCTGCTGTTTACCCTTAAAATTGCCCGCCTTGCGGAACGCCAGGGTAACGACAGCCTGACCCGTGAACAGCTGGCGGAGCTGCCGCGAGAAGGCTCGCTTCCCGTCGCACTGCTCTGGTTGGGCGTCGCGATGATTGTGATGCCGATGGCTACGCGGATGGTGGTCGATAACGCCACGGTGCTGGCAAACTTTTTTGCTATCAGCGAACTGACCGTCGGCTTAACGGTCGTCGCTATCGGCACCAGCCTGCCCGAGCTGGCCACGGCCATCGCCGGAGCGCGAAAAGGCGAAAATGACATCGCTATCGGCAATATCATTGGCGCTAATATTCTTAATATTGTACTGGTCCTCGGGCTCCCCGCGCTGATTGCGCCAGGCACCTTTGCCGCCGAGGCCTTTACCCGCGATTATGGCGTCATGCTGCTGGTCAGCCTGATCTTCGCCGCGCTGTGCTGGCGCCGTAAGCAGCAGCCCGGTCGCCTTGCCGGTGCCCTGCTGCTGGGTGGTTTTGTGCTTTGGTTAGCGATGCTGTACTGGACAGCGCCGCTCTTCGTTGAATGATTCAGGATAACATTATGTCGCAAATAGATTTGCCAGCGGATTTTGACTTTCAACGGGCAGGCCGCGAGGTTCTGGACATTGAACGTGAAGGTCTGGCCCAGCTCGATCAATACATTAATGAAGATTTTACCCGTGCCTGTGAGACCATTTTCCGCTGTACCGGTAAAGTTGTGGTGATGGGAATGGGGAAATCCGGCCATATCGGGCGAAAAATGGCAGCCACTTTCGCCAGTACCGGAACGTCATCTTTCTTCGTTCATCCCGGAGAGGCTGCGCACGGCGATTTAGGCATGGTAACTCCATGCGACGTGGTGATCGCGCTATCCAACTCGGGCGAGTCAAATGAAATCCTCGCCCTGATTCCGGTGCTTAAGCGCCAGCAGGTGGCGCTGATTTGTATCACCAGCCGACCGGAAAGCAGCATGGCGCGCGCGGCGGATATTCATCTGTGCGTGAAGGTGCCCAAAGAGGCTTGCCCGTTAGGGCTGGCCCCCACGTCAAGCACTACCGCCGCGCTGGTCATGGGCGATGCCCTTGCCGTAGCGCTGCTGGAAGCCCGCGGTTTTACCGCAGAAGATTTTGCGCTATCGCACCCTGGCGGCGCTCTGGGCCGTAAGCTACTGCTGCGGGTCAATGATATCATGCACACCGGCGATGAAATTCCGCACGTTGGCCTGGAGGCCACGCTCCGCGATGCGTTGCTGGAAATCACGCGCAAAAATTTAGGCATGACCGCCATTTGCGATGATGAAATGAATATCATCGGCATCTTCACCGATGGCGATCTGCGCCGCGTATTTGATACCGGCATTGATATGCGTAACGCCAGTATTGCCGAAGTGATGACGCGAGGCGGAATCCGCATCCGTCCCGGCACGCTGGCCGTTGATGCGCTGAACCTGATGCAGTCCCGTCATATCACCTGCGTGCTGGTTGCCGATGGCGACCGCCTGGTAGGTGTGATACATATGCACGATCTCCTGCGCGCGGGCGTAGTGTAAGTAAGGAAAAAATAATGAATAATGCTGATGCCCTGATAGCGACCTGCTACGGGCCGGTAAGCCAGGACTTTCTTGACCGGGCGGCGAAGATCCGTTTATTGATACTTGATGTAGACGGCGTTTTGTCCGACGGTCTTATCTATATGGGTAACAACGGCGAAGAGCTGAAGGCGTTTAACGTGCGCGACGGCTACGGTATCCGCTGCGCCCTGACTTCAGATATTGAAGTGGCGATAATTACCGGGCGAAACGCTAAACTGGTGGAAGATCGCTGCCAAACGCTGGGCATTACGCATCTCTACCAGGGGCAGTCGGATAAGCTGCTGGCGTTTCGTGAACTACTCAATAAACTGGCCGTTAGCGCGGATGAAGTCGCCTATATTGGCGACGATCTGATCGACTGGCCGGTGATGGCGGAAGTGGGTTTAAGCATAGCGGTAGCCGATGCGCATCCGTTGCTGCTCCCGCGCGCGGATTACGTTACTCGTATCAACGGGGGTCGCGGAGCGGTACGCGAAGTGTGCGATTTGCTACTATTGGCGCAGGGCAAGCTGGATGAGGCCAAAGGGCAATCTATATGAGTAAAACCAGACGTTGGGTTATCATTTTACTGTCGCTGGTCGCGCTGATCCTGATCGGCCTGAACCTGGCGAGTACGGACGATACTACCCAGCAAGCGATCAATCCTGACGATCCAACGTATACCAGCGAGCATACCGATACCGTCGTGTATAGCCCCGAAGGGGCGCTTAACTACCGGCTCATCGCGGAACACGTGGAGTATTTTTCCGAACAGCAGCTCTCGTGGTTCACAAAACCGGTGATGACCACCTTTGATACCAATAAAGTACCAACCTGGTCTATCAAAGCGGATAAAGCTAAGTTGACGAATGACCGCATGCTGTATCTTTACGGGCATGTTGAGGTAAATGCGCTGACGGCGGATTCTCAACTGCGCAAAATTACGACGGATAACGCCCAGATAAACCTGGTGACGCAGGATGTTACCTCCGATGACATGGTGACGTTGTACGGAACAACATTTAATTCCAGCGGCCTGAAAATGCGCGGGAACCTGCGCAGTAAAAATGCCGAGCTGATTGAAAAGGTTAGAACCTCATATGAAATTCAGAACAAACAAACTCAGCCTTAAGATTGCGCTCGCCAGCGCCTTACTGGCCGCCAGCCTGTCGGCACAGGCAAAGACAGGTGATACCGATCAGCCGATTCACATTGAATCCGATCAGCAGTCGCTGGATATGCAGGGCAACGTCGTCACCTTTACGGGGAATGTTGTTGTCACTCAGGGAACGATCAAAATCAACGCCGACAAAGTTGTTGTGACCCGTCCGGGTGGAGAGAAAGGCAAAGAGGTTATTGATGGCTACGGTAACCCGGCCACCTTCTACCAGATGCAGGACAACGGTAAGCCGGTAAAAGGCCGCGCGTCGAAAATGCATTATGAACTGCAAAACGACTTTGTCGTCCTGACCGGCAATGCGCATCTGGAACAGATCGATAGCAATATCCAGGGCGACAAAATCACTTACCTGGTGAAAGAGCAAAAAATGCAGGCCTTCAGCAATAAAGGCGGGCGCGTCACCACGGTTCTGGTTCCTTCGCAGCTGCAGGACAAGGGTAGCGATCAGTCAAAGAAGGGTAAGTAATTCGTTATGGCAACATTAACTGCAAAGAATCTTGCTAAAGCCTATAAAGGCCGCCGCGTTGTAGAAGACGTCAGCCTGACCGTGAATTCGGGCGAGATTGTTGGTCTGCTCGGTCCGAACGGTGCCGGTAAAACCACCACGTTCTATATGGTCGTTGGTATCGTACCGCGCGACGCCGGCAACATTATCATCGATGATGAAGACATCAGCCTGCTGCCCCTGCACGCGCGCGCGCGTCGCGGAATCGGCTATTTGCCGCAGGAGGCCTCCATATTCCGCCGCCTGAGCGTTTACGATAACCTGATGGCGGTACTGCAGATTCGCGACGACCTGAGCAACGAGCAGCGTGAAGACCGGGCGAAAGAGCTGATGGAGGAGTTTCACATTGAGCATCTGCGCGATAGCCTCGGCCAGGCGCTCTCCGGTGGTGAACGCCGCCGAGTCGAGATCGCCCGCGCGCTGGCCGCTAACCCGAAATTTATCCTGCTGGATGAACCCTTTGCCGGCGTGGACCCCATCTCCGTCATTGATATCAAACGCATTATTGAACACCTGCGCGACAGCGGTCTTGGCGTCCTGATAACCGACCATAACGTCCGGGAAACGCTGGCCGTGTGTGAGCGTGCTTATATCGTCAGCCAGGGCCACCTGATAGCTCACGGTACGCCACAGCAAATCCTTGAAGACGAGCAGGTTAAGCGCGTGTATCTTGGGGAAGACTTCAGACTCTGATAGGGTAGAGGTTACAGACGTTTTAGCCGGAGATATTGGCCCTGAATATGAAGCAAGGTTTGCAATTAAGGCTAAGCCAACAGCTTGCCATGACGCCACAACTGCAGCAGGCGATTCGTCTACTGCAGCTGTCCACGTTAGAACTCCAGCAAGAACTCCAGCAGGCGCTGGACAGCAACCCGTTGCTGGAGCAAACCGATCTTCACGATGAGGTAGAAACCAAAGAGGCCGAAGATCGTGAGTCTCTGGATACCGTCGATGCCCTTGAGCAGAAAGACATGCCCGAAGAGCTGCCGCTTGATGCCAGCTGGGATGAGATTTACACCGCCGGAACGCCATCAGGCAACGGCGTTGATTACCAGGATGATGAACTGCCCGTCTACCAGGGCGAGACCACGCAAAGCCTGCAGGATTATCTGATGTGGCAGGTTGAACTGACGCCCTTCACCGATACCGATCGCGCCATCGCGACCTCTATCGTCGATGCCGTTGATGATACTGGCTACCTGACCGTTCCAGTCGAAGACATCGTGGAAAGTATTGGCGATGATGAAATCGGGCTTGAAGAAGTAGAAGCGGTTCTCAAGCGCATTCAGCGTTTCGATCCCGTCGGCGTGGCGGCAAAAGATTTACGCGATTGCCTGCTGGTTCAGCTTTCACAGTTTGCCAAAGAGACGCCGTGGATTGATGAAGCTCGTCTGATCATCAGCGATCACCTTGATCTGCTTGCCAATCACGACTTCCGTAGCCTGATGCGCGTGACCCGCCTCAAAGAAGACGTGCTAAAGGAAGCGGTAAATCTGATCCAATCGCTGGATCCGCGCCCGGGCCAGTCAATCCAGACTGGCGAACCAGAATACGTCATTCCTGACGTTCTGGTGCGTAAAGTGAACGATCGTTGGGTCGTTGAGCTCAATTCAGATAGCCTTCCGCGCCTGAAGATCAACCAGCACTATGCCGCCATGGGTAACAGTACGCGCAATGACGCTGACGGCCAGTTTATCCGCAGCAACCTGCAGGAAGCGCGCTGGCTTATCAAGAGCCTGGAGAGCCGCAACGACACCCTTCTGCGCGTCAGCCGCTGCATTGTCGAACAGCAGCAGGCTTTTTTTGAACAAGGTGAAGAGTTTATGAAACCGATGGTGCTGGCGGACATCGCTCAGGCCGTCGAAATGCATGAATCCACCATTTCACGCGTTACTACGCAAAAATACCTGCACAGTCCGCGCGGTATTTTTGAGCTGAAGTATTTCTTCTCCAGCCATGTGAACACCGAAGGCGGCGGCGAAGCTTCGTCGACGGCCATTCGTGCGCTGGTGAAGAAATTAATCGCCGCGGAAAACCCCGCGAAACCATTGAGTGACAGTAAGCTCACCACCCTGCTATCCGATCAGGGTATTATGGTGGCGCGGCGAACCGTTGCTAAGTACCGAGAGTCTTTATCCATTCCGCCGTCAAATCAGCGTAAGCAGCTGGTTTGACCCAACCGATAAGGAAGACACTATGCAGCTCAACATTACAGGACACAACGTTGAAATAACCCCCGCGATGCGCGATTTCGTTACCGCGAAGTTCAGCAAACTGGAGCAGTTTTTCGACAGGATCAACCAGGTCTACATTGTGTTAAAAGTGGAGAAGGTGACGCAAATAGCGGACGCCAATCTGCATGTCAACGGTGGTGAAATCCATGCCAGTGCGGAAGGGCAGGATATGTATGCAGCGATCGATGGTCTTATCGATAAGCTGGCAAGACAGCTAACAAAACATAAAGATAAACTGAAACAACACTAATTGTCCGGGCAATAGCCTACGCCAACCGCCCGCAGGCGGTTGGCCAGGAGAGCTCAGGTGAAATTATGATAAATAACGATTCGGCTCTACAACTGAGCAACGTCCTTAACCAGGAATGTACCCGTAGCCAGGTTCACTGCCAGAGCAAAAAACGCGCGCTGGAAATCATCAGCGAGCTGGCGGCAAAGCAGTTAGGCTTACCGCCCCAGATCGTCTTCGAGGCGATCCTCACCCGTGAGAAAATGGGCAGTACCGGGATTGGCAACGGCATTGCGATCCCACACGGTAAACTCGAAGAGGATACGCTGCGGGCCGTAGGCGTTTTTGTTCAGTTGGAAACCCCAATTGCCTTCGATGCTATCGACAATCAACCCGTCGATCTGCTGTTCGCCCTTCTTGTCCCGGCCGATCAAACTAAAACGCATCTGCATACGCTCTCGCTGGTGGCGAAACGTCTGGCAGATAAAACTATTTGCCGCCGCCTGCGCGCTGCGCAAAGTGATGAAGAGCTGTATGAAATCATTACTGAAGCGGGAAGTAATAATGAGGCGTAACGGAAGTCGCACCTTACTCTTTTTCGTACTGAGGAGAAACGGTACATGGTACTGATGATCGTCAGCGGCCGTTCAGGGTCGGGGAAATCCGTCGCCCTGCGAGCGCTGGAAGATATGGGTTTTTACTGCGTCGATAACCTGCCGGTTGTGCTGTTGCCCGAGCTGGCGCGCTCGCTCGCCGACAGAAACATCTCGGCAGCCGTCAGTATTGACGTGCGTAACATGCCCGAGTCGCCGGAAATCTTCGAGCAGGCGATGAAAAATCTGCCCGCAGAATTTTCACCTCAGCTGCTGTTCCTGGATGCCGATCGTAACACCCTGATTCGCCGCTACAGCGACACGCGTCGTTTACATCCTCTGTCCAGTAAAAACCTGTCGCTGGAAAGCGCCATCGATGAAGAGAGCGACCTGCTGGAGCCTCTGCGTTCCCGCGCCGACCTGATCGTCGATACCTCAGAAATGTCAGTGCATGAGCTGGCAGAAATGCTGCGCACGCGTTTATTAGGTAAACGCGAGCGCGAACTGACGATGGTGTTTGAATCCTTTGGCTTTAAGCACGGTATACCTATCGATGCCGACTACGTTTTTGACGTGCGCTTTCTGCCGAACCCGCACTGGGATCCGAAGCTGCGTCCCATGACCGGCCTCGATAAGCCCGTCGCCGCCTTCCTTGACCGGCACACGGAAGTTCACAATTTTATCTACCAGACCCGCAGCTATCTTGAGCTATGGTTACCTATGCTGGAGACCAATAACCGCAGCTATTTGACGGTGGCCATTGGTTGTACCGGTGGTAAACACCGTTCGGTTTACATCGCCGAACAGCTGGCTGACTACTTCCGCTCGCGCGGTAAGAACGTGCAGTCTCGTCATCGGACGCTGGAAAAACGCAAATCATGACCGTTAAGCAAACCGTTGAAATCACCAATAAGCTGGGCATGCACGCTCGCCCGGCGATGAAGCTGTTTGAATTAATGCAGAACTATGATGCCGAGGTGCTGCTGCGTAATGATGAAGGTACCGAAGCGGAAGCAAATAGCGTGATTGCCCTGCTGATGCTCGATTCAGCTAAAGGGCGTCAGATCGAGATTGAAGCCAACGGCCCACAGGAAGTGGAGGCGCTGGCAGCGGTTATCGCGCTGTTCAACGCCGGGTTTGATGAGGATTAGCTTTCATTCCCCCGGTGGCAGCGTGCCTTCCGGATTACCGGTCGTGAAATCATCGATGCAGCTTATTCGCCTGCATAAATCCTTCCCCACCTAACTGCCTCATCTGGCGCAGGATCCACGCCTGACGGCTGCGAACATAACCCGATGGCGCATCGGCGCGGAAGCGTATTGGGTTAGGCAGCACCGCAGCGAGCAGCGCGGCTTCGGAAGCCGTCAGTTTACTGGCCGGTTTGTGAAAATAGCGCTGCGACGCGGCTTCAACGCCAAACGTCCCCTCACCAAATTCAGCAATATTGAGATAGACCGTGAGGATCCGCTTTTTACTCCATACCGTCTCAATGCCGACGGTCAGTCCCGCCTCCAGCCCTTTTCTCAGCCAGCTGCGGCCGTCCCACAGAAACAGGTTTTTTGCCGTCTGTTGCGACAGGGTTGAGGCGCCGCGAATGCGGTTCTCATTGCGTTCATTATGCGCCAGCGCCTTCTCAATTGCCGTGACGTCAAATCCCCAGTGTTCCGGGAATTTCTGATCTTCTGCGGCAATAACCGCCAGCCCCATCCACGGCGAAATTTCATCCATGTCCACCCAGTCGGAATGGGCGAGGTAATGAAAATCTCCTGAAAGCCAGGCGCCGACCTGCCGCTCCAGCATCACCGCCGAAAAAGGAACAGGTACGAAGCTAAACAGGGCAATCCCGCCGCCCCATAGCACCGCAAAAGCCAACAGCAGCCTCAGCACAAAGCGCTTAATCAACCGCAACGGCGAAAAGCGAAATGTCATGCCGTCAGCACCAATACGCGAGAAACGAGTTTTTCAATGCCGCTCGCCGCTTCGGCGATGTTCTGCGCCAGCATATACGCGGGGGTCGTCACCACTTTATTGTCTTCATCCACCACAATATCGTCGACCGGGCAAGGCACGTGTTCAGCCCCCATCTCCTCAACCGCGTCGGCAGTATCAAGATCGGTACCAATAGTCACGCGTAGCGGAATAGCAAATATTTTCGGCAACAGTGCCGGAGCGATACAGATAAAGCCCAACGGTTTACCCGCCTGATGCATCGCCAGCGCCAGCGCCTTGAGATCGCGATCGACTTCACATTCGCTCCCCTGCGAAGCAAAGCTGCTGAGGTTCTTTGCGGCACCAAAACCGCCGGGCACGATCAGCGCGTCCAGCGCATCCGCCCGGGCACTGGCCAAAGGCTGAATCTCTCCGCGTGCGATACGCGCCGCTTCCACGAGCACATTACGGCTTTCCGCCTGCGCTTCTCCGGTCAGGTGATTGATAACATCGGTTTGCACTTTATCTGGCGCATAGCAGATGGCCTGAGCGCCGCTGCGGGCTATTGCCAGCAGGGTAATGACGGCTTCATGAATTTCACTTCCGTCATAAACGCCGCAGCCGCTCAGCACCACACCAATTTTCTTCATCACATCAGCCCCTTAGTACAAGTTTATGAAAGCAGTCAAAAATTTTGAATTACTCGCTATGCTTCACATATTTTACTGTTTCATGTAACAAACTATTTAAGGTTTGCTATCTTAATGAGCGAGTAAGCCAAATCCTCAGGTTGCGCCGTGTAAAAAAAATCACTCAAATGATTCTGGCGTAACGACCAGTTCCCTGGTGTTGGCGCAGTATTCGCGCACCCCGGTTTATCCGGGGTCATTTTTTATCTGCCGCCGCGACCCACGCTTTCAGCACCGCGACATCGTTTTGCCACTCTGATTTCATCTCTTCAACCCATTCACCCACGTTATCCGACCACGCAGGTAAATCCGGCGTTTGAATCTGCTGCCCTAGCTGCTGGATATGGCGCAAACCGATTGAGCCCGCAGCCCCTTTAATCTTATGACCCTCATCGACAATGCCTTTCTGGTCGCGAGCGGTTAAATTGGATTCCAGGACCGCCAGGTAGCCCGGCATCATTCTTTCAAAAACGGCCAGACCGTCATTAATCAGCTTCGGTCCTACCAGTTCGATATACTGCTCAAGCATCGGAATATCCAGTACAGAAGCCGATTTATTGCTATCTACAGATGGCATTGCATTCTCCTCTTCTTCCGGCGCATCCCAGAATTTTTTGATGATCGCGGTTAATGCCGGAACCGATAATGGCTTACTAAGAACATCATCCATTCCCGCATCCAGATACTCATTTTTGTTCTTCAGCACGTTAGCGGTTAGCGCCACCAGCGGCGGGAGTTCATCGGCGGCAAAGCGTTGTTTCAGCTGACGAGAAATATCGAGTCCAGTCATATCCGGCAGCTGAATATCAAGCAGAACCAGATCGTACTCGCCGGGTACAAACATCTCCAGCGCAGCCTTGCCGGTCATCGCCACATCCACGCTGTTGCCCAGCTTCTCCAGTACCGAGCGCGCCACGATCACGTTGAGCTCAATATCTTCCACCAGCAGCACGTTCAGCGCAGGTAATGGCATTTCATCTTCCGCCAGCGTGTCCTCGACCTCTTCAGCTACGGCCGGAGCGTGTACGGTAAGCGTAAAAGTCGCGCCTTTACCCGGGAGGCTGGTAACGCAAATATCACCGCCCATATTCCGCGCCAGCCGCCGCGATACGGCGAGGCCGATGCCGGTACCCGTCGCTGGCTTGCCGCCCTGGCTATCTTTCACCTGGTAATACATGGCGAAAATTTTATCCTGTTCCGCTTCAGGGATGCCAATCCCTGAATCTTCTACTTCAAAGTGCAGGATATCTCCTTCGTCGTAGCGCACGCGGACGTTCACATACCCTCCTTGCGGAGTAAATTTCACGGCATTACTAATAAGATTCCACAAGATTTGGCGCAAACGCGTTCCGTCGGTGATCACTTTATGCGGCAGCGGAAGCGTGGGGTCCAGCACAAAATGCAGGCCTTTCTGCTGCGCCTGCAGGCCGGAGAGGTTTTCCAGGTCGGCCAGGAAGCCGGTAAAGTCCACCGGCTGGTTATCCAGCTGAATTTTACGCCGCTCCATCTTATCCATCTCAATAATATCATTGAAGATATTACCCAGCGTTACCGCTGAGACGTGGATGGTTTTCAGGTATCTTTCCTGTTCATCGGTAAGATCGGTATCCAGAAGGATTCGGCTAAGGCCTACGATGCCGTTAAGCGGCGTACGCAGCTCGTGGCTGATCGTTGAGATAAAGGTGGTCTTATCACGGCTGGCCCGCTCCAGCGCGTCCTGATAGCGCTTACGCTCCGTAATATCGCGGCCAAACCCCATCAGGCCGCGCCGCTTACCGACGCGGTCATAATAGGGCACTTTGCGGATTTCAAAGCAGGCCTTGCGCCCGTCCGGATAATCCAGCCACTGCTCGTAGGTGAGCGATACGTTATGGCGGAAGACTTTCTCATCCGTCTCCAGCACCTTCTCCGCCACCTCTTCGCTGTAGACATCCTGTGGCTTCAAATGAATAAGCTGCTTTTCACTTTTACCGGTCAACAGTTCCATGGCGCGGTTACAGCCAGAAAACTCTTTATCTTCATTACGATAGAAAACCAGGTCCGGAGAGGCATCCAGGAAGGAGCGCAAGAAGGAGGATTGCTGTTCCAGCTGAATTTGCGCCTCTTCACGCTCTTTCATCTCAATTTTCAGCTGCTCAAGCGTCGTTTCACGTTCCGCTTCCGCCTTTTCACGTTCGCCGATTTCCTGATTAAGCTGGGCGATGTTGTCCTTAAGCTGCACATTCAGCTTGAGATCGCGCTCGCGCATCTCCTCCAGTTTCTCCACCAGCCTCGAGAGGCGCTGCCGGGACTCTTCCAACTGCTCAACCACCACCGACAGGAAATAGACCGCCCACGGGGTAATCAGCAAGCCAAAGAAGATGGAGCGGATCACATCAATACTTTCCACCTGGCCGTGCAGCACCATCGTCACGGCCATCTGCACAACGATCGCCAGCACCACCAGCGCAAAGGCCAGCAGCATTGAAAAGCGCACCAGACCCAGCTTCATCATCAGGTCAACATAATACTGCGCCAGCATACGGATTTGCTTCATAAGGGATTCCTTCGCGACAACTTCGCACAATAATACTCAATTCTGAGCAAGACGCTGTAAGTTGTGCCAAAAATGCGGGAAGGATTGTAGTTACGCGCCTGACGGTGGAGAGCCGTCAGGCGGAAAAGACGTTATTCGGCGGCAGCCGGAGAGATCCAGCAACGCCCGATGGCTGACCCCTGCACGCCGTATTCATTGAGATATTTATCCAGCTCAACCATCCCGGTCCAACGGTTCTCACACCACAGCGGCGCCAGCAACGTCGGGCGTCGGGCGCTGGCGGAGATACGGTGATAAATCACTTCTGGCGGAGTATGGCGAATCATCTCTCCTGCGGTGACCGTATACGCTTCCAGCGCAATACCGTTTAACCTGCCGGCCTGCCACGCCCTGGCCATGATACTGCCCTTCACAATATGAAGTGGATGCAGCTTAATGCCGTCTACGCCGGTCTCTACCACCTGCGCTAAGGTCTCCAGGCATTCACGCTGGCCTTCGCCCGGCAGGCCCACGATAAGGTGGCTACACACTTTGAGGCCGCGCGCGCGTGCCAGACGGGTTGTACGCTGATAGCAGGCAAAATCGTGGCCGCGATTGATTCGGTGCAACGTTTTATCGTGCGCGGTCTGTAACCCCAGCTCGAGCCAGACTTCATACCCCTGCTCCCGATATTCAGTCAGCAGATCCAGTACCGCGCCGGGGACGCAGTCCGGGCGAGTCCCTACGCATAGCCCGACAATATTCGCCTGGCTGACCGCCTGCTGATACATGGCGCGCAGCACCTGCACCTCGGCAAAAGTGCTGGTATAAGCCTGGAAATAGGCCAGATAGCGCTTTGCGCGATTCACCCGCTGCGCCTGATGGGCCAGCTGTTCAGCAATCGAGCGGTGCTGCTGCTCTTCATCGGCAAAAGAGGCCACATTACAGAACGTACAGCCGCCGCGACCAATAGTGCCATCGCGATTTGGGCAGCTAAATCCACCATGCAGCGTCAGTTTATGAACCTTTTCACCATAGCGGCGCATAAGATCCCCACCAAACATATTGACTAATTTTTGTAACTGCATAATCTGATAGACCGGCCTTAAGAAAGGGGCCAAGCCTGCCATTTTTAGCTACCGACGGCGATGACCTGGATCAATCGTCAACGCGGCTGCCTATCTCATTGCATAAACACTCAAGATAACTGCAATTTAATTCATCCTTATGGTAATGAGTTTTCCTTATATATAGCCGCTGATTTGCCATTATCTTTACCATGGCACAAAACAGTATCAGTCACCGAAAATCAAACAAAAACCAGTTTAAAAAACTGCAATGAAAAAACAATTCAGCACAGAAGGATAATGTCTCGCCGTCGATATAGTGAGACAGATCACACTCAATTATGACGACCGGTACGTTTCCCTGGCATTTAAAATGCCATTATTTTCTTAAAAATCATTAAATTAGGTATTGTATAGCACATTTTTGTATAAATAAGATTGCCATTTGACGTATGTGTGGATTCCCGATAAGTTGGGAATCCGCTGGAAGCTTTCTGGATGAGTGCTCTGCTCATCATATTTATGCAGTAATTGAGATTCCCTCTTAACAGCAAGTCCTCAAACTTGTGTACCGATGCGAAAAGGATTTAAAGAGGGCGAATGCGAGGTGTAAACCCCGTCGCCATGCTCTTTCTGTGCCCGTGCGCAATCGGTATCGGAGGGTGTCCCGTAGAGCCTGGGGAGGTTCACTGATATGTTGTACGATAAATCCCTTGAGAGGGATAACTGTGGTTTCGGCCTGATCGCCCACATAGAAGGCGAACCTAGCCACAAGGTAGTGCGAACCGCTATACACGCACTGGCCCGAATGCAGCACCGCGGCGCGATTCTTGCCGATGGAAAAACCGGCGACGGTTGTGGCTTGCTGCTACAAAAACCCGATCGTTTCTTCCGAATTGTTGCGGAAGAGCGCGGCTGGCGTTTAGCCAAAAATTATGCCGTTGGGATGCTGTTCCTTAATAAGGATCCTGAACTGGCCAAAGCGGCGCGCCGCATCGTCGAAGAAGAACTTCAACGCGAAACGCTGTCTATCGTCGGCTGGCGCGATGTGCCGACCAATGAAGGCGTTCTCGGTGAAATCGCCCTCTCCTCGCTGCCTCGTATTGAGCAAATCTTTGTCAACGCCCCGGCTGGCTGGCGTCCGCGCGATATGGAACGCCGTTTATTCATCGCGCGTCGCCGTATCGAAAAGCGTCTGCAGGAAGATAAAGATTTCTACGTTTGCAGCCTGTCGAACCTGGTCAACATTTATAAAGGTCTGTGTATGCCG
This sequence comes from Klebsiella sp. OBRC7, assembly GCF_000293135.1. Lineage (NCBI taxonomy): Bacteria > Pseudomonadati > Pseudomonadota > Gammaproteobacteria > Enterobacterales > Enterobacteriaceae > Klebsiella > Klebsiella sp. OBRC7. Next base: position 178,933 of record NZ_ALNJ01000019.1, read on the forward strand.
GCGGATCTGCCGCGCTTCTACCTGGACCTCGCGGACTTACGCCTGGAGTCGGCAATCTGCCTGTTCCACCAGCGCTTTTCCACCAACACCGTGCCGCGCTGGCCGCTGGCGCAGCCGTTCCGCTATCTGGCGCACAACGGCGAGATCAACACCATCACCGGTAACCGCCAGTGGGCCCGCGCCCGTACCTATAAGTTCCAGACGCCGCTGATCCCGGATCTCCACGACGCCGCGCCGTTCGTCAATGAAACCGGCTCTGACTCCAGCTCAATGGATAACATGCTGGAGCTGCTGCTGGCGGGCGGGATGGACATTATCCGCGCTATGCGCCTGCTGGTTCCGCCAGCCTGGCAGAACAACCCGGACATGGATCCTGAGCTGCGTTCGTTCTTTGACTTTAACTCCATGCATATGGAACCGTGGGACGGCCCGGCGGGCATCGTGATGTCCGATGGTCGTTTCGCCGCCTGTAACCTCGACCGTAACGGCCTGCGTCCGGCGCGCTATGTGATCACGAAAGACAAGCTCATCACCTGCGCCTCAGAAGTCGGTATCTGGGATTACCAGCCGGATGAAGTGGTTGAAAAAGGCCGCGTCGGCCCGGGCGAGCTGATGGTTATCGATACCCGCGAGGGGCGAATTCTGCACTCCGCGGAAACCGACAACGATCTGAAAAGCCGTCACCCGTATAAAGAGTGGATGGCGAAAAACGTCCGTCGTCTGGTGCCGTTCGAAGAGCTGCCGGATGAAGAAGTCGGTAGCCGCCAGCTGGATGATGATACCCTCGCCAGCTACCAGAAACAGTTCAACTACAGCGCCGAAGAGCTGGACTCCGTCCTGCGCGTACTGGGTGAAAACGGCCAGGAAGCGGTCGGCTCAATGGGCGACGATACACCATTTGCCGTGCTCTCCAGCCAGCCGCGTATCATTTACGATTACTTCCGCCAGCAGTTCGCGCAGGTGACCAACCCGCCGATCGACCCGCTGCGCGAAGCGCACGTCATGTCGCTGGCCACCAGCATCGGCCGTGAAATGAACGTCTTCTGCGAAGCGGAAGGCCAGGCGCACCGCCTGAGCTTCAAGTCGCCGATTCTGCTGTACTCCGATTTTAAACAGCTGACCACCATGGAAGAGGAGCACTATCGCGCCGACGTCCTGGATATCACTTTTGATACCACCGAAACTACGCTGGCTGAAACCGTGAAGGCGCTGTGCGATAAAGCCGAACAAATGGTGCGCAACGGTACCGTTCTGCTGGTGCTCTCTGACCGCAACATCGCCAAAAACCGCCTGCCGGTACCGGCCCCGATGGCGGTAGGCGCGATCCAGACCCGACTGGTCGATAAGAGCCTGCGCTGCGATGCCAACATTATTGTCGAAACCGCCAGCGCCCGCGATCCGCACCACTTTGCCGTGCTGCTCGGCTTCGGCGCGACGGCTATCTACCCGTATCTCGCCTATGAAACCCTGGCGAAGCTGGTGGATAACAAAGCCATCGACAAAGCGTACCGCGCGGTGATGCTGAACTATCGTAACGGCATCAACAAAGGTCTGTATAAGATCATGTCGAAGATGGGGATTTCGACCATTGCCTCCTATCGCTGCTCGAAGCTGTTTGAGGCGGTCGGTCTGCATCGCGAAGTGTCCGACCTGTGCTTCCAGGGCGTCGTCAGCCGTATCGGTGGCGCGGGCTTCGAGGATTTCCAGCAGGATCTGCTGAACCTGTCGAAACGTGCCTGGCTGGCGCGTAAACCGCTGGATCAGGGCGGCCTGCTGAAATACGTCCACGGCGGCGAATATCACGCCTATAACCCTGACGTGGTGCGCACGCTGCAACAAGCGGTACAAAGCGGCGAATACAGCGATTACCAGCAGTACGCGAAGCTGGTTAACGAGCGCCCGGCGGCAACGCTGCGCGATCTGCTGTGCGTAACGCCGGACGGAACCACGGTGAACCTGGACGACGTTGAGCCGGCCAGCGAACTGTTCAAACGCTTCGATACCGCGGCGATGTCTATCGGCGCGCTGAGCCCGGAGGCACACGAAGCGCTGGCGGAAGCAATGAACAGCATCGGCGGTAACTCCAACTCCGGCGAAGGCGGCGAAGACCCGGCGCGCTATGGCACCAATAAAGTGTCGCGCATCAAGCAGGTCGCCTCCGGCCGCTTCGGCGTGACCCCGGCTTACCTGGTTAACGCCGACGTTATCCAGATTAAAGTCGCTCAGGGCGCGAAGCCCGGCGAAGGCGGCCAGCTGCCGGGTGATAAAGTCACCCCCTATATCGCTAAGCTGCGCTATTCCGTACCCGGCGTAACGCTGATCTCCCCGCCGCCGCACCACGATATTTACTCTATCGAGGATCTGGCTCAGCTGATTTTCGACCTGAAGCAGGTTAACCCGAAGGCGATGATCTCCGTGAAGCTGGTTTCTGAACCGGGCGTCGGGACTATCGCCACCGGCGTAGCAAAAGCCTATGCGGATTTGATCACCATTGCCGGCTATGACGGCGGCACCGGCGCCAGCCCGCTCTCTTCCGTGAAGTATGCGGGTTGTCCGTGGGAACTGGGACTGGTGGAAACCCAGCAGGCGCTGGTTGCCAACGGGCTGCGCCACAAAATTCGTCTGCAGGTGGACGGCGGTCTGAAAACCGGCCTTGATATCATCAAAGCGGCCATCCTCGGGGCTGAGAGCTTCGGCTTCGGTACCGGCCCGATGGTCGCGCTGGGCTGTAAATATCTGCGTATTTGCCACCTGAACAACTGCGCAACCGGCGTAGCAACCCAGGATGACAAACTGCGTAAGAACCACTATCACGGTCTGCCGTTTAAGGTCACCAACTACTTTGAATTTATCGCCCGCGAAACGCGCGAGCTGATGGCGCAGCTGGGCGTGAAGCGTCTGGTGGATCTGATTGGCCGTACCGACCTGCTGAAAGAGCTGGACGGTTTTACCGCCAAACAGCAGAAGCTGGATCTGAGCAAGCTGCTGGAAACCGCGGAGCCGCATCCCGGCAAAGCGCTGTACTGCACAGAGAACAATCCGCCATTCGACAATGGCGTACTCAATGCTCAGCTGCTGCAGCAGGCAAAACCGTACGTTGACAGCAAGCAGAGCAAAACTTTCTGGTTCGATATCCGCAACACCGACCGCTCCGTTGGCGCATCGCTGTCCGGCTATATCGCCCAGACCCACGGTGACCAGGGCCTGGCAGCCGATCCGATTATCGCCCACTTTAGCGGTACCGCGGGTCAGAGCTTCGGCGTGTGGAATGCCGGCGGCGTTGAGCTGCATCTGACCGGCGACGCGAACGACTATGTGGGTAAAGGGATGGCCGGCGGCCTGCTCGCCATCCGTCCTCCGGTAGGCTCGGCCTTCCGTAGCCATGAAGCCAGCATTATCGGCAACACCTGTCTGTACGGTGCGACCGGCGGTCGTCTGTATGCTGCGGGTCGTGCAGGCGAGCGTTTCGCGGTACGTAACTCCGGTGCGATCACCGTCGTCGAAGGCATTGGCGACAATGGCTGTGAATACATGACCGGCGGTATCGTCTGCGTGCTGGGCAAAACCGGCGTCAACTTTGGCGCAGGCATGACCGGCGGCTTTGGTTACGTTCTGGATGAAGACGGCGACTTCCGCAAACGCGTGAACCCTGAGCTGGTAGAAGTTCTGGACGTTGACTCTCTGGCCATCCATGAAGAGCACCTGCGCGGTTTAATTACCGAGCACGTGCAGCTCACCGGTTCGCAGCGCGGTGAAGAGATTCTGGCCAACTGGCCGGCCTTCTCAGCGAAGTTTGCGCTGGTTAAACCGAAGTCCAGCGATGTTAAAGCACTGTTGGGTCACCGTAGTCGTTCCGCAGCTGAGCTGCGGGTGCAGGCGCAGTAAGGGGTTAAGATGAGTCAGAATGTCTATCAATTTATCGACTTACAGCGAGTTGATCCGCCAAAGAAAGCGCTGAAGATCCGTAAAATTGAATTTGTGGAAATTTACGAGCCGTTTTCAGAAGGCCAGGCTAAAGCGCAGGCAGACCGCTGTCTGTCCTGCGGCAACCCGTACTGCGAATGGAAGTGCCCGGTTCATAACTACATCCCGAACTGGCTGAAGCTGGCCAACGAAGGGCGTATTTTTGAAGCTGCGGAGCTGTCGCATCAGACCAATACCCTACCGGAAGTGTGCGGGCGCGTTTGCCCGCAGGACCGCCTGTGCGAAGGTTCCTGCACGCTGAACGATGAGTTCGGCGCGGTAACCATCGGTAATATTGAGCGCTATATCAACGATAAAGCGTTCGAAATGGGCTGGCGTCCTGACCTTAGCGGCGTGAAACAAACCGGTAAAACCGTCGCCATCATCGGCGCGGGTCCGGCGGGCCTGGCGTGCGCCGACGTATTGACCCGTAACGGCGTGAAGGCGGTGGTCTTCGATCGCCATCCGGAAATCGGCGGCCTGCTGACCTTTGGTATTCCGGCCTTTAAGCTGGAAAAAGAGGTGATGACCCGTCGTCGCGAGATCTTTACCGGTATGGGCATCGAGTTCAAACTGAATATCGAAGTGGGCCGCGATGTACAGCTCGACGATCTGCTGAAAGATTACGATGCGGTGTTCCTCGGCGTCGGGACCTATCAGTCTATGCGCGGCGGGCTGGAAAACGAAGACGCCAGCGGGGTCTTTGATGCGCTGCCGTTCCTCATCGCCAATACCAAGCAGATCATGGGCTTTGGTGAAACGGCAGATGAACCGTACGTTAGCATGGAAGGCAAGCGCGTCGTGGTTCTTGGCGGTGGCGACACCGCAATGGACTGCGTGCGTACCTCGATTCGCCAGAACGCCACCCACGTCATCTGCGCCTATCGCCGTGATGAGGAGAACATGCCGGGATCGAAGCGCGAAGTGAAAAACGCGCGTGAAGAAGGCGTGGAATTCCAGTTCAACGTTCAACCGCTGGGCATTGAAGTGAATGCCAACGGTAAAGTCTGCGGCGTGAAGATGGCGCGTACGGAGATGGGCCAGCCGGATGCGAAAGGCCGCCGTCGCGCGGAAATCGTGGCTGGTTCTGAGCATGTGGTACCCGCCGATGCCGTGGTCATGGCGTTTGGTTTCCGTCCACACAGTATGGAATGGCTGGCGAAGCACAGCGTTGAGCTCGATTCTCAGGGTCGCGTGATTGCGCCGGAAGGCAGCGACAACGCCTTCCAGACCAGCAACCCGAAAATCTTCGCCGGTGGCGATATCGTTCGCGGTTCCGATCTGGTAGTGACGGCGATTGCCGAAGGCCGTAAAGCGGCTGACGGGATCCTGAACTATCTGGAAGTGTAACGTAAAAAGCTTGCGGGCCCCGGAGCCCGCAAGCTTATTCATTCAGAGATAGACAATACTGATCACCGCCTCGCCGTCCAACGTCACCTTTTGCCCGCTCCTGAGATGGCTTCCCACCGATGCGCTTATCTGCAGAGGCACCGTTGCCGCCGTGATTGGCTGCGGTACCGAAGAGCCTTTTTTAACAAAGGTATAGAAATAGTCCTGCCCCGTTGGGAGCGGTAAAAGTGAGGAAACTTCCCACGGTCCCTCTTTGCTGGCCGATCCGGCAATATCAACGGCAACTTTTTTATCGTCAATCGCGATAGTATTGGCGGAATCGATTTGCATCGCATAGCTGCCAATAGGTTTATTTTCCATCGCCATACCCAGACCAAAAAGCCGTGATTTATCGCTTATGTATCCGCCGCCATTGACGTGAAACAGCACCCCCTCATGGCCGTGGGTATCTTTTCCCGTGATAGCGGAACTGGATCGCGCATCTCTCGCCGTAATAGCGATCCCGGTGGAGGATTCGCAGGTAATCGTTAAGGTAATATCCCGCACGCCTAGCTGGGTAAACGCGGACGTTGATAGCGACCCGACATGCCGCTCACCGAAATCGACGATGCCGTTTTGGCTCAGCGTTGGCGTGCACGCCGCCGCTTCTGCGGTCACGGTAAAATCAATACTAAGGTTGTCGCCGGCGTAAAGGATAGGACTGACTAAAAATGCAAATATAACAAAGATGTACCTCATGGGGTTACCACCCTAATCTGCAGATTCCCGCGGTATGTTACGCGATCCGTAATCGCCTGGCTCTCCATCATCGAAGCCACGTTCAGAACCACAGAGAGCTGACTGGCTTCAATCTCCTCCCCCTGTACAAATGCGATCCCTTGATTGAGAACAATGCGGGATCGCTTTGCTGCTTCCGCCGTAATCGGTGCCCCGGCGCTCCGTACAGGGACCAGCATCACGTCGCGATCGTCAGCCACCGCTTGCCCGGCGGTAATATTCATTTCCCCATGATTGCCAAGTGCGAACCTGCCGTTTTGTGCATAGGCGCTGTCGAAGAAAAGCCGAATACGTTGTGGCTTATCACAATGTACATACAGGACGAACTGCTTATCCGGAAGTGCCACAGGCTTATCTCCCGCCTGCTGGCGCTCTGCCGGGCGAACGGGCAGATAGTCCACCGAACGCTGCGTGCTATTTAATTCGCATTCGGCCAGAAGGGCGCCGGAAAACGCCAGCAGGCTAAGGCCCAGCCATAGACGAATCATTGACATACCCCGCTGGCATTTTCATAGAACGCATCTGTGTCTGGCGCTTCAGGCAGCGTTAGCGAGATGCGGCAACTTCCCTTTTCCAGTTTCGCCACCAATGTTTGTCTCCCTGTGAGGTTGTTCAAAAAAAGCACGCCGTCATCGACGGAAGTCGTTAAATAATTGCCCGCTGAATCCGTTACGGCGACCCCCTTCGGCAGCGGCTCACCGTTCCCCATCGTGACATCCAGCAGCACCCGGTGCTCCGTGATGGTAGAAAAGCGGATTTTGCCTACGGCCCCTCTGCCTTGCTTGAGCATTCTGAGCCCATTGCCAATATCCATATTCTTTGGCAAAGTCGCGGTGTTGATTTCAACGGCTGCATCTCGCCAGGCCGAAACGGAAGGAATGACTGCCTGACCGCTGAAGTCAGTCCACACCGGCCCCTGCGATGTCTCGATGCGCACTCCGGAAACCGGCTTATCCAGGCTGGCAATGGCAAAGGTGTCGCGAATCGCCCACGGTGTAAAAGTCACGCCATGACGGTGGGCGGCCATTCCCCCGCGCAGCGTTCCGGAGTAGCTATGGCTCTGCGAACCGTTGGTACTCACATTCATGCTTAGCTGCGTGTAATGCAGATTCTGATTTATCCCGCCGCTGAAGCTGTTCCGACTCTCGGTCTGGTCACGTTCGGCTCCGAGGGTATAACTGGTGTCATCGCTGATAGTGCCCGTTACCGAGGTACCGAATCTCTTCCGCCCTTTTTCACTGCGCGCGTAAGCGTTGACCGAATGCCGCTGGAAGGGAATATTCAGGTTCAGGTAAAAAAGATTATCATTGCTTTGCTCAATACTTCCGCCGCTGAGCTGGCGCTGCCAGCTTGCCGATACAGAAAATGCGCGAAAACTCTTTCCCCAGTTAAGCGTCGCGTAGCGAGAATTATTTTGGCTATCGAACCCTGTTACATCATAGAAGCTGGCGCTCATCGTACCTATAACAGGGTGTCCCCAGCTCGCACCCAATGAGTACTCCATTTTATTGGTGCCGCTAAAACTCTTATCAATGGCCTGAGAAAACTCACGATACTTTTCAGAGTATTTGCTCAACGAAGCATTCAGCCCAAAACCGGACTGTGTTGCATAAGAAGTCGATAGATTATACTTCTGGCCCTGCTGCGCATTATTGCGATCGAACGCCTGGTTAATCTGAAGAGAAAGCGACATTTCCTGCGGCAATACGGAATCAACGCGTATTCCTAAGGCCTGGTAGTTCTGGGCAACGATCGCGCCGCTAGTTAAATTATGCCTGGCGTTGAGCTTCCAGCCGCCAGCCAGGCTGGCTCCCCAGGGCTGCTGGCTATATGCATCGCTAACCCGGCCTAATGAAAGTTGATATCCGCCCGCAGGCCCCAGCCCGGAGCGATACAATGATGCGGGAACCACCTGACTATGCTGGCTGCCATCGGTCTCGAAAACGGTCACCGTCAGATCGCTGGTAGCATTGCGCAGGGAGATATCCGTTAAAGTAAAGGGACCGGCAGGCACTAAAGTGGAATACACCATAATCCCTTGCTGGCGGATCTCAACCCGCGCCTGCGGGGTACTGGCGATCCCTGTTACCAGCACGCCGCTCCCGGCATCGTTAAGGGCGCTCTCCGGCATAAAGGAGATGCCGTACAGCTCGGTGCCGTCGAGTAAAGGGTTATTCATGCCTATTTCACCAGCATTGACGGTGCTTTTTATCTGTGTAAAGGTGCGCTGCAGGTAGGTCTGCGAATTTTCGCTGTTAAACTGATTATTCGCACGGCTTAATAGCTGATGGCTACGCAGCAGCCAGGTATTCACGTTCAGACCGCCGTCCAGCATCAGCTGCGAATACTCGGAATGACCGCCGTTATAATCGTTGCGCGAAGCGAAAAAGGTGTAATTCAGCACCCCAGCCGTACCGCTCGTGTCGTATCCGCTGAGGTCGGTACTTTGGCTGACTAACTGCTCCTGCGGTAATATCAGATCGATTCGCCCTTTTCCGGGCGACGCTTTTAGGATCGTTTCAGGATGGGCCTGTAAATAGTCATAGCAGCCCTCGCTATCGATCCCCAATTGGCGAATACCGGCCTGTTCCATAAACGCTTTATCGAAACACAGCTGGCCGTCATCATCAAAGTGGGTGACGATATTTCCCTTATCCTTGCCGTTAATGCCCAGCATAACCGAGGTCGCTCCTGGCAGGAATTTGGCTTCTGAGGAGAAATAATGCGCAATTTGCGGATCGATACCCAAAGACGTTAAGGTTTCACTATCAAATTCTATCGCGCTCTTGTTGGCCTCTTCAGCTACCGCCAGTTGAGCGCTTCCCAACCCGATAAGACAGGCCAACAGCTTTTTTCTGAGCATTCCGTTCATCCTTGAACATAGTCACTGCAACGAGGTGATATAGCGCTCTCCTTTATATCCATAGCGGCTTGCCGGGTAAAACTCGACTTTCGTATCCGCTCCCGCTTTAGCAGGTAATTTTACGCTGACGCTGGTATGCGGCAGGAGATACGTTTTCGATAACTCGCCTGGAGAACCTGAAGGCAAAGTATTAAACATGGCCGTCATCCTGACGACATAGTCGCTTGGATTACTGATCTCCAGTTGTCCGTCCTTTTTGCGCCAGACCAGATGCTTCCACGGTTCGGGTTCCTCCGCCAGGCCAGCCGGATGGATAATGACCGGTAAATCCTGACGAATTGTGACCGTTGTTTTCAGTTTTCCCTTTTCCTTCGGCGGAATTCCTTCAAAGGTGACCCGTTTAAACTCTTCATGCTGCAGCGGTTTAGAGGTTTGCAGTATAAAGCGGATCTTTTGTGTGTCCCCTTGCTCTACGCGTACTACCGGCTGTGTAACAATTAAGCGGATAGATTTATCGCTATCGGCTAAATCAACCACTTTGGTATAGAGCAGGGACGGATGCGAATCGGAATTGGTGAGGTTCATCGACACCTCACCTTTTTGTTCATCAACGAGTAAGACAGATGTCTCAGGCACCATGCCGCTGGCATAGGCCCGGGTCGTCAATATCAATAACGACAACAGCAGCGTTTTTTTCATATTTGTGATATTTATTAAAATGAGATGGTGCTTATTAACAGGCCCAATAAATTTTATGAATATATTTATTGGACCCAATTTCAGAAGAACAGAATATAAATATTAAAGATAAACAAGACTCAGCGTGGCATTACCATCCAGCTCAACTTTTGTTCCAGAACCCAAAATACTAATATCCTGAACGGCGGAAACAATATCCAGCGGCATGACTAAATCTTTAAACAGCATTGGGGTCGTTTTGCCGATTTCAGCAACGGTAATGATACGGGTACTATCAGGATAATATAACCCGCCAGCGTTCGCATTCCTCCATCCGGAACCTTCTCTATCCGTATCTTTCAGTATCATATCCACTGCTGCGCCATCGGCGGTTGATCCACTCCTCGCTGCCGTAACGGTGTAAGCACCAATGTTCACGTTGTTAACTGTGCCGAGACCAAATACTGGATTAGAACTCGACATATTCTGACCCGGTACATAGTCTGCAATATAGGCCGAATCTGAAAGCGTGACTTTAGAACTCGCGCGGTTATCCTGCGCAATAATACCCACGCTGGTCGCCGCATCGCAGCTTACCGTTAAAGTAATGGTTTTTTTACCCAGCTGAACTAAAGAGTTACCGCTACTTTTCTTCTCAAGAACTGAGTTGCTCATGGAGCCATAATCAACGACGCCACTATTGCTTAGTTCCGGAGTGCATGCTGCCGGGGTAAAGGTTCCTTTTACCGTAAGATTGGCATCCATGGCGGCATTGGCGCCCGCAGCAGAAACAATAGCAGCGCAAACGCACAGCGCAGAAAGCGACTTTTTAGAGAACATATCAATTTTCCTTAATGTATAGTACGACCGATATAAGTTAAAATATCGGCACATCCTTTATCCAATTAAATCATCGGCACTAAACTAATCATCCCGGCAATAATTATCGAGAAAAGAATTAGTTATTGGAAGTAATGATGAAAGAGCTCCCTTTCACCGCCGACTAATCTACTTAATTGAACGACTAATCTCAAGAAAAAATAACCACAAAATTTTAAAAACCAAAAACATTCAATATTTACAAGAAGATAGTAAAGAACTGAAGGTAAGTTAAATAAAACACAGGTCAGTTAATTAAGCTGCTCTTTATAAATAAACAGCATCAATAGTAAAATAAGAATGCATATCTATCATAGAAACACCTTAATTAAATTCAAACAAATGAAACCAGAGAAATATGAATTCACATTCACATTTCATCTAAGATACCCGATCTCTTGTGCTGGATGACCATAGGGCACAGCAAAATAATCTGTGCAGGCCCAGCCCGCCGCAGAAACACGCTTTGTCCTGACGGAGAAGAGACTCAACGCTAGCAGTAAAGTTATAAAATAAAAAAAGCGAAGCATGTTGATGGCATGCTTCGCTCGGGATAGGGAATGCTGCCTGAATCACATATGAATTCATATATGAATCAGGCCCCGCAGGGCCTGTTATTGATATCACTTCACAACGCGTAGCGCCGGGCGTCCGCCGCGAGGAGGCGGCGTATCGTCCGGATCGTCGCCGTGATTATCCGGCTTATCGCCATCGATCACCGACATGACCGTTTCGCTGTCAGGCAGCTCTTCGCCATCGTTCAGGCTAGTGACATCTTCATCATAGGCCGCTTCTGGTTCGAACATGGTTCCCGCACCATTCTCGCGCGCGTAAACCGCCAGTACGGCCGCCATCGGCACGGAGACATTGCGCGGCACGCCGCCGAAGCGCGCGTTAAAACGCACTTCGTCGTTGGCCAGCTCGAGGTTACCGACAGCACGTGGGGCAATATTGAGAACAATTTGCCCATCGCGAGCGTACTCCATCGGGACCATTACGCCCGGCAGAGTGACGTCGACGACCAGATGCGGAGTCAGCTGGTTATCCAGCAGCCACTCATAGAACGCTCGTAACAGGTACGGGCGACGCGGCGTCAGCTGTGATACATCCATCATTTAGCCCCGCCCGAGACGCATTTCACGTTCGGCTTCAGTTAAAGAAGCGAGGAAAGAGTCGCGCTCAAACACGCGAGTCATATAGCCTTTAAGCTCTTTCGCGCCAGTACCGACCAGCTCTACGCCGAGAACCGGCAGACGCCACAGCAGCGGTGCCAGATAGCAGTCTACCAGGCTGAACTCATCGCTCAGGAAGTAGGGCTTCTGGGTAAATACTGGCGCAATCGCCTGCAGCTCTTCACGCAGCTGCTTACGCGCAGTATCAGCCTGCGCAGCGGTACCGGTCTGAATGGTATTCATCAACGAATACCAGTCTTTTTCGATACGGTGCATGTACAGACGGCTTTCCCCACGCGCCACCGGGTAAACCGGCATTAGCGGCGGATGCGGGAAACGCTCATCCAGGTATTCCATAATGATGCGAGATTCCCACAGAGTGAGCTCACGATCCACAAGCGTCGGTACGCTTTGATTCGGGTTGAGGTCAATCAGATCCTGAGGCGGGTTATCCTTCTCCACGTGCTCTATCTCAAAACTAACACCTTTTTCGGCCAGCACGATGCGGACCTGATGGCTATAGATGTCAGTAGGACCAGAAAACAGCGTCATTACCGAACGTTTGTTGGCAGCGACAGCCATGAAAACCTCCAGGTATATTCAGAATTTTTGTACTGCTGCCGACCACGCATGGCCAGCCAGATGTAAAAACCCCATTTGCGTGACTTCATTTCGTTCGTCATCCAAACAAAAAATGAACAATCACCTGCATTTGGGCAGAAAATTGGATGATAGTTTACCAGATTTTGAAGACGTTGTGGTGAGGGGATTCTGGAAATGCTGAAAAAGTGGTAATAATGGGGCGTTTGTAGAGGGAAAATGGCAAGTTTATCCATAAAAAAACCCGCCGAAGCGGGTTTTTTCGCAAATTGTTCTGCGTGAGCAGAAAACAATTAACGTTTGGAGAACTGCGGACGACGACGTGCTTTACGCAGGCCGACTTTCTTACGTTCAACCTGACGAGCATCACGAGTAACGAAGCCAGCTTTACGCAGTTCGCCACGCAGGGACTCATCGTACTCCATCAGAGCGCGGGTGATACCGTGACGGATCGCACCAGCCTGACCAGAGATACCACCACCTTTAACGGTGATGTACAGATCTAATTTCTCAACCATGTCGACCAGTTCCAGCGGCTGACGAACTACCATGCGGGCAGTTTCACGACCGAAGTACTGTTCCAGAGAACGCTGGTTGATAACGATTTTACCGTTGCCCGGTTTGATGAAAACGCGAGCTGCGGAACTTTTGCGGCGACCGGTGCCGTAGTATTGATTTTCAGCCATTGCCTATAATCCCGATTAGATGTCAAGAACTTGCGGTTGCTGTGCCGCGTGGTTGTGCTCGTTACCCGCGTAAACTTTCAGCTTACGGTACATAGCACGACCCAGCGGGCCTTTTGGCAGCATGCCTTTAACCGCGATTTCAATCACACGCTCAGGACGGCGGGCAATCATCTCTTCAAAGGTCGCTTCTTTGATACCACCGATGTGGCCGGTGTGGTGGTAGTACATTTTGTCTTCGCGCTTGTTGCCGGTTACAGCAACTTTTTCTGCGTTCAGAACGATGATGTAATCACCGGTATCAACGTGCGGAGTATATTCCGCTTTATGCTTGCCGCGCAGGCGCAGAGCCAGTTCGGAAGCCAGACGGCCCAGAGTTTTACCGGTCGCGTCAACAACATACCAGTCGCGTTTTACGGTTTCTGGTTTAGCTGTAAAAGTTTTCATTAAAAGCTTACCCAAATAAATAAGTTACACGTTGGTGAACACCCAAACGTTTAGTCAGTTGAGGTTCACACGACATTGTCCAGCAAACCTACCCCTTCGAATAGCCTATGCCGGCACATAGAAAGTTTTGGGAAAAAAACCTTCTCGTAACGTGGGGTCGCAAGATTATAGAGAAGTCGGGGTCAAAGATCGACCCCTTTATGTGATTTGTCCCCGGTTTTACCCCGCCAGGTGTTCCCGCTTCAGATACTCCTCGCTCTGCATCTCCTGCAGGCGCGACAAACAGCGCTGGAACTCGAACTTTAATCTCTCGCCCTGATAGATCTCATACAGCGGCACCACCGCGCTGACCACCAGCTTGACGTGGCGTTCATAGAACTCATCGACCAGGGCGATAAAGCGCCGCGCCTCGCTCTCCATCAGCCCGGTCATCACCGGCACATCAAAGAGCATCACGGTATGAAACAGACGCGAGAGCGCAATATAGTCGTGCTGGCTACGCGCATCCACGCACAGCGTGGCGAAGGAAGCCGCCAGCGTCTGGTTCTCAACGCCCAGCGTCGGCAGCGGGCGATGGTTGATCTCCAGCGTTGGCATCTGCTCGCGCTTCGCCCCCGCCAGCGCCAGCCACAGTTTATCCATCTGCTGCTGCGTCTCAGCGTTCAGCGGTGACAGCCACAAATGCGCCTGGGTTAGCGTGCGCAGGCGGTAATCAATACCGGCGTCGACATTCATCACATCGCAATGCTGTTTGATGGCGTCGATGGCGGGCAGGAAACGAGCGCGCTGAAGGCCGTTGCGGTACAGCTCGTCAGGCGGAATATTCGACGTCGCCACCAGGGTTATGCCGCGGGCAAACAGCGCTTTCATCAGGCCGCCCAGCAGCATCGCATCGGTAATATCAGAAACGAAAAACTCATCGAAGCAGAGCACATCGGTTTCAGCTTTAAAGCGATCCGCGACGATTTCCAGCGGATCGCTGTGCCCCTGCAGCGTCGTTAACTCTTCATGAACCCGCAGCATAAAGCGATGAAAGTGCAGACGTTGTTTACGTTCTCCCGGCAGACTTTGATAGAACAGATCCATCAACCAGGTTTTTCCTCTGCCGACGCCGCCCCACATATAGAGGCCGCGAACGGCAACCGTTTCGGTAACGGGATCGCGCTTGCCCAGCAGTTTGCCAAATTTGGCCCGCAGACCGCCGCCGGTTTGCGGCGCGACCGAAGGTTTATTCTGCAGTTCTTGATAAATCGTATCGAGGCGGCTGACCGCTTCTCGCTGGACGTCGTCAGGTTGATGGCTCCCCTCCTTGAGAGAGGAAAGGTAACGCGATGTTGGGGACAGGCTTTGCATGATCTAATTGTTATTCCTTGAAAACCGTAATGCCATAGCTCACGATTGACGAAAAAAAGGCCGCTCTACACTACGTGATGATACGCCAGGATTCCACTTCTGTGGAATTAGCGGTTATAGTGGCACTATCGGGCGCAGGCGGAGAGCCTCACAGCCACCCTACGGAACCACAAAACAACGGGAGATGTTCATGACCTGGGAATACGCGCTAATTGGGCTAGTTGTCGGCATCATTATCGGCGCCGTCGCGATGCGTTTTGGCAATCGCAAATTACGCCAACAGCAGGCGCTGCAGTTCGAACTGGAAAAGAATAAAGCAGAGCTGGAAGAGTACCGCGAAGAGCTGGTGAGCCATTTTGCCCGTAGCGCAGAGCTGCTGGATAACATGGCGCATGATTACCGCCAGCTGTATCAGCATATGGCGAAAAGCTCCAACAACCTGCTGCCGGACAGCATGGCGGACGCCAACCCGTTCCGTAATCGTCTGGAAGAATCCGAAGCGGGTAACGATCAGGCCCCGGTCCAGATGCCGCGCGACTACTCTGAAGGCGCATCCGGTCTGCTGCGCGGCGGTGTAAAGCGCGATTAAACCGGCAACGACAGTAAAAATATTTTCCGGGCGCACCCTCTGCGCCCGTTTCTACCTTCCATCCCGGCTACAATTTAACGATTGCCCACGTTGTTAGCGGGTCGAAAATTCAATAACATCGGGCCATTCGGGACGTTTCCCATACACCTTAGGTTACGAGAGCCAGCAACTAATGAATAAACCGACTTTGCTGTTGAGTGCGTTAGCGTTAAGCATTGGGTTGTCGTTGTCCGCCTTACCTCCGGCAGCAGCGTCTTTACCGACACAGGTTCCCGGTCAGGGCGCGTTGCCAAGCCTCGCGCCGATGCTGGAGAAAGTGTTGCCGGCGGTGGTGAGCGTACAGGTTGAGGGTACCGCGTCACCCGCGCAAAATATGCCGGAAGAGCTGAAGAAGTACTTTGGCGACAACGCGCCGCAAGAGCAGGCGCAGCCTTTTGAAGGACTGGGCTCAGGGGTCATTATTGACGCCGCAAAAGGCTACGTGCTGACCAATAATCACGTGATTAATCAGGCGCAGAAAATCAGCGTCCAGCTTAACGATGGTCGCGAGTTCGATGCCAAACTGGTCGGCAGCGACGAACAGAGCGATATTGCACTGCTGCAGATCCTCAAGCCCAGTAATTTGACACAAATCGCGATCGCCGACTCGGACAAGCTGCGGGTTGGTGACTTCGCCGTCGCCGTCGGTAACCCGTTTGGCCTGGGCCAGACCGCCACTTCAGGGATTATTTCAGCCCTTGGCCGCAGCGGCCTGAACCTTGAGGGGCTGGAGAACTTTATCCAGACTGATGCCTCAATCAACCGCGGCAACTCCGGCGGCGCGCTGCTGAACCTCAACGGCGAGCTGATTGGTATCAATACCGCTATTCTGGCCCCGGGCGGGGGCAGCGTCGGCATTGGCTTCGCGATCCCCAGCAATATGGCGAAAATCCTCTCCCAGCAGCTTATTCAGTTTGGTGAAATCAAACGCGGCCTGCTGGGTATTAAAGGTATGGAAATGAGCGCGGATATCGCCAAAGCGATGAACCTTGACGTCCAGCGCGGCGCGTTCGTCAGCGAGGTGCTGCCAAACTCCGGATCGGCCAAAGCGGGAATTAAATCTGGCGACGTTATCGTCAGCCTCAACGGTAAACCGCTCAACAGCTTCGCCGAACTGCGTTCACGCATCGCCACGACCGAGCCGGGCACCAAAGTGAAGCTAGGACTCTTGCGCGAAGGAAAACCCGTTGAAGTGGAAGTCACTCTGGACAAGAGCACCTCTTCTTCCGCCAGCGCCGAGCTTATCGCACCGGCCCTGCAGGGCGCATCGTTAAGCGACGGTCAGATGAAAGACGGAACCAAAGGCATCGTCATTGATAATGTCGATAAAGGCAGCCCGGCCGCGCAGGCGGGCCTGCACAAAGACGATATCATTATTGGCCTCAACCGCGAGCGCGTGCGCTCCATTGCCGAACTGCGCAAAGTGCTCGAAAGCAAACCGACGGTGATTGCGCTGAATGTCATTCGCGGCAGCGAAAGCATCTATCTGCTGCTGCGTTAACTCGCCTTCCGGGCATCGCGTGCAGTGCGATGTCCGGACAAGACGTGTTATGCTGCCCCTGTCTATCCATCAACGATATCTGCATCATGCCTGGAAAGTTTTTACGTTCGATACTTATCGGTTTGATTGTCGGCGGCCTGCTGCTGGCCGTTATGCCTTCGCTGCGCCAGTGGCAGCTTTCGCCGACCACGCAGTACGATAGCGCGGATGAATCTCCCGCCAGCTATAATTCCGCCGTTCGCCGCGCCGCCCCAGCGGTCGTGAACGTCTATAACCGCGCCCTCAACAGCACCAGCCATAACCAGCTAACGCTCGGTTCCGGCGTGATCATGGATCAGCGCGGCTATATCCTGACCAATAAGCACGTTATCAACGATGCCGACCAGATTATTGTTGCCCTGCAGGATGGCCGGGTCTTTGAAGCGCTGCTGGTCGGATCCGATACTCTCACCGATCTGGCGGTATTAAAAATCAACGCCAGCGGCGGCCTGCCGGTCATTCCGATTAATCCGAAACGCGTGCCGCATATCGGTGATGTCGTGCTGGCGATTGGCAACCCGTACAACCTCGGGCAAACCATTACCCAGGGCATTATCAGCGCCACCGGCCGTATCGGCCTGAACCCCACCGGACGCCAGAACTTCCTGCAGACCGACGCGTCGATCAACCACGGTAACTCAGGCGGCGCGCTGGTGAACTCGCTGGGCGAGCTTATGGGTATCAACACCCTGTCATTTGATAAAAGCAACGACGGCGAAACGCCGGAGGGCATCGGCTTTGCGATCCCCTTCCAGCTGGCAACCAAGATTATGGATAAGCTGATCCGCGATGGCCGCGTGATTCGCGGCTATATAGGGATCAGCGGCCGCGAAATTGCGCCGATGCATGCCCAGGGCGGTGGCGGTATCGATCAGCTGCAGGGGATTGTGGTGAATGATGTTGCGCCGGAAGGCCCGGCCGCCCAGGCAGGTATCCGCGCCAACGACGTGATTATTTCCGTTAACGACAAGCCCGCCGTTTCCGCCCTGGAAACCATGGACCAGGTCGCAGAGATTCGCCCGGGCTCGGAAATTCCGGTGGTGATTATGCGCGATGATAAAAAAATTACGCTGCATATCGCCGTCCAGGAATATCCGGCGACCAATTAACAGGCTCCCCGCAAGGGGAGCACCTTTCAATCAGCAAATAGCGGCCCGGCCGGGAATGTCGCCAGAAACCCGGTTATGGCCAGCAGCGACCGCAGGTCAGGCCACGCAAACTGGCGCTCCCGCAGCTCGTTATCCAGCGTCATCAGCGCAAACTCGCCTTTATCCCCCAGAACGCCGCCCTGCCAGAGCAACCGCTGGGCCTGCTGCAGACAGATGCCATGCTGAGTATTTGCGCAGACTCCTGATGATCTTTTTTCAGATACAGAATGACATAACCGATATAACCATCCAAAAACTGCTGATAAATCTTTTCCAGACGCGGGGAGTTTAGCAGATTTACCAGCAGGTTGAGTCATTCAGGGGCGGGAGAAAGGCATAAAAAAGCCGGAACCCAGGCTCCGGCTTTTCTTTTCATGAAACGTTATTTATTCACAAAGTCTTCGCCAAGGGCGATATCTTTCTTCAGCGTATCCAGCATCCCCTCCAGCGCCTGCTGCTCAAACGCGCTCAGTGTGCCGATAGACTGACGCTGCTCTACGCCATTTTTGCCTAACAGCAGCGGCTGTGAGAAGAAGCGGGCATATTGACCATCACCTTCAACGTAGGCGCATTCCACTACCCCTTTCTCTCCCTGCATGGCGCGAACCAAGGAGAGACCGAATCGCGCGGCGGCCTGTCCCATCGAGAGCGTTGCTGAGCCGCCACCGGCTTTTGCTTCCACAACTTCAGTACCGGCGTTTTGAATGCGCTTAGTCAAATCGGCCACTTCCTGCTCGCTGAAGCTGACGCCCGGAATTTGTGACAATAAAGGAAGGATAGTCACGCCTGAATGGCCGCCAATCACCGGAACCTCGACATCTGATGAAGATTTACCTTTCAGTTCGGCAACAAAGGTATTCGAGCGGATAATATCCAGCGTTGTGACGCCAAAGAGCTTGTTCTTATCGTAAACACCGGCTTTTTTCAGCACTTCTGCGGCAATTGCCACGGTGGTGTTCACCGGGTTGGTAATCACCCCGACGCAGGCCTGCGGACAGGTTTTGGCGATTTGCTGTACCAGATTTTTCACAATACCGGCATTAACGTTGAATAAATCGGAGCGATCCATGCCGGGCTTACGCGCTACGCCCGCGGATATCAGCACCACATCAGCGCCTTCCAGCGCAGGGGTGGCGTCTTCGCCGGAAAAACCTTTGATTTTTACATCGGTAGGGATATGGCTTAGATCAACCGCCACGCCCGGGGTTACCGGAGCAATGTCGTACAACGAGAGTTCTGAACCTGAAGGCAGTTGGGTCTTAAGTAGTAGGGCAAGCGCCTGGCCAATTCCACCAGCGGCGCCGAGGACTGCAACTTTCATCCTAAACTCCTTATTATGGTTAAAATAGTCTTTCGTTACTCCGTCGCCTGGACCTTAATTCACAAGATGAACAATTACAATAATTATGGCTGAAGAATGCGTGGTCGTGCGCAGCGATGCAGCAGCTTCGCATTTTCCTCCCTGAGACTGACCATCCAGCAAAGCGTAGTACCGGATCGACTGTTGGTTACAATACACCCAGCGCATTGAGCAGAACAACATCATTTAATAACATTTCGTTTACTTTTGTGGCAATTTGCGCGCCGTGACGAAAGCATGTTCCTTATTAGGGTTTTTTGCTAAAATATGCGCCCTTCATAACATTATTTACGCTTCTCCCCTGCGGATTATTTGCATAAAAATGCATGTTTATGCATAATGATGTTGTTTTTACCACCATAATTGGGTGACTTATGCGTAGTTCGGCAAAACAAGAAGAACTGGTTAAAGCGTTTAAAGCGCTGCTTAAAGAAGAGAAATTCAGCTCTCAAGGTGAAATCGTTCAGGCCCTGCAAGAGGAAGGCTTCGATAATATCAACCAATCGAAAGTCTCACGTATGCTCACCAAGTTTGGCGCCGTACGCACGCGTAACGCCAAAATGGAAATGGTTTACTGCCTGCCCGCCGAGCTTGGCGTCCCGACGACCTCCAGCCCGCTAAAAAACCTGGTGCTGGATATCGATTATAACGATTCGGTCGTGGTTATTCATACCAGCCCAGGCGCAGCGCAGCTGATCGCCCGGCTTCTGGACTCCCTTGGCAAAGCCGAAGGTATTCTCGGCAGCATTGCGGGTGATGACACTATCTTTACCACCCCGGCCAGAGGTTTTACCGTTAAAGAGCTGCATGACGCCATTCTCGTCCTGTTTGAGCAGGAACTCTGATGCCCTTCCCTCTGGCTAGCGCCAGAGGCTACCCCTTCAAAAAATTATCATTTCTTTAACATTTTGTGTGTTTTTCCGCTTCTATACATTCATTTACGTGATGAAACCGGCTTAAGCGCACAAAAGATCAAATTCACCTATCGTTATGATTTTATTAGCCATAATGACCAAACATGGCGAAGAAAAGACATTTCTAATTCTTATATGTTATAAAAAAGACATTTCTTTGTAATTATTTACATGAAAAACAATTAGCAAGGTATTAATATTTTCAGTGATTAGTGTATACTTGATTTTGTGATGAGGGTCACGAAACAAAGACCCCCAACAAAAAGATTCGACGAGGTGAACATCATGAAAATCAAAACCACTGTAGCAGCATTAAGTATCCTTTCCGTTCTGTCTTTCGGCGCCTTCGCCGCTGACTCTATCAACAGCGAACAGGCTCAAGGCCGTCAGGCAATCGGCACCGTTTCCGTCGGCGCGGTAAGTTCTTCCCCGATGGATATGCACGAAATGCTGAACAAAAAAGCACAAGAAGAAGGTGCTTCTTCATACCGCATTATTGAAGCACGTACCGGTGACCACTGGCACGCAACGGCTGAACTTTATAAATAAGATTTAACGATTGTCGGTCATTAACTGAAACAGAATCTCTCCAGCGGCCCCAGGTTCATTAAGCCTCCCGCCGCTGCAAATATTAAGGTTGGAGAAAAAATTATGAAAAGCGCAATTATCATCGCATCCCTGGGTCTGGCTTCCGTTCTCTCTTTCGGCGCAAACGCCGCCGTTAATCAAGTGAACACCGAACAGGCGCAAAATCTGCAGTCCATGGGCACCGTTTCCGTTTCTCAGGTAGGCAGCGCGCCGATGGATATGCGTCAGGAACTGGCGGCGAAAGCTGAGAAAGAAGGCGCCAGCAGCTACCGTATTATTGAAGCCCGTACCGGCGATAACTGGCACGCTACGGCTGAGCTGTACAAATAAACCCTCGTCGTCTTATCCGACGACTTGCCCCCGCTCCGTCGGGGGCTTTTTTATGACTGCCGCACATTAAAACGCAGCTCCCCTTCCAGCTCCTCTTCCGCCTCATCAAAGAGCAGAATTAACGCGCCGAAACGCCGCCGCTGATTATCGCTTAAATGAATAAACTCAATCTCCAGCGGTAAGGGTAACAGCCCGGCGGTCACGGCTTCCCACAGAGAATCCAGGTTATTCACTTTTTCACGCGCTAAAGCAAAGGTACGAGAAAACTCACGATAAAAATCCTGCTGCTCAGCTATTTCATCAAAATCAAAGGTATAGGTAGTCATTGCCCGCATCCCGTCCACACCTGCAACTTTTCATAGCCCGGTCATCCCGGCGTGTAGATCCACTCTGACGGCGGAATTCATACTCTGAGCGTTAAGTATAGCGATAAAAAAACCGACGCTTCGGCGTCGGTTCTGGCGGCTAGCTGTTGGTTAACACATGCTGGTACTTATGCAGCATCTCCACCAGCCTTCGTACCGGCTCGGTCACCTGCGGAGAGGCTTCCCAGTGCTGTAATTTTTGCTGGTAGATATCCAGTTCATCAAGCAAGCGGGCAAAATAGTAGCGGCGCTTATCATCACTAC
Source organism: Klebsiella sp. OBRC7 (assembly GCF_000293135.1). Lineage (NCBI taxonomy): Bacteria > Pseudomonadati > Pseudomonadota > Gammaproteobacteria > Enterobacterales > Enterobacteriaceae > Klebsiella > Klebsiella sp. OBRC7. Next base: position 200,835 of record NZ_ALNJ01000019.1, read on the forward strand.
TGGCTGAAATGACGCGATCCGCGGTACGTCGCAGCTGCCGGTGAAAGGCCGACAGATCGTCATTTATCGGTACCGGCGCATCGCGCAGACGCTGATGCGCGATAATCAGGGTCAGCGCCAGACGAAAGCGGGCGATATCGCCAGGGAATTTATTCAGCAACAAAAAGAGCTGACGATACAGGGCCGGCAGATGGTTCTCTTTACGTCGCGCCGTATTGGTGGTCAGCGATGATACCGCCGCCGAGACAAACTGGTTGAGCAGCACGCGGCCAGTGCGGGCCTGCGAATTATCACGAACCAGCAGGATCACCATCAGCGCAAGGAAGCATCCGACGATCTGGCCCAGGGCACTATCAAGAAACTGGTTGAATTCAAACTTCATCGGATTGTCGAGCACCAGAATATTAATGGTGCTGGCCAGCGCCCCCAGCGAGCCCAGCCGCCGCTTTTGTACTTCGATGCCGATAAAAAAGGCCATCACCGCCAGGCTGATACACAGCAGCAGCATACTTTGCTGCGTCGCGGGCATAATCACGAGGAAAAACAGCGCCCCCAGCGGTAACGCCGCCAGCGTGCCGTAGAGGAAATCGATAGCCACCATCCGCGGATTAGGTAAACGCATCGCTAAGGCCGTGACAACCGCAATCATGACCATCGCCCCGCTTCCTGAAGTCCAGCCGGTCCACAGCCAGAACAGCGTACCGAGGATACAGGAGATAGACGTACGCCAAAAGTTGACCATCGCATGGTGCCGCTCGGCGGATTCCGCCTTCACCACCACTTCGCCTTGCAGTACTTCCTCTTCAATACGGCTGATTTTGGTATTGCCAACCACGCCCCGCTTCAAAAGCAGATAGCGCGTCGCAGCGCCTACCCAGCTGTAGATCGTCACCGGCGTATTGTGCTCTCCCTTCCAGGTCAAGAAGCGGCGCATCCGCTTTAGCTGGCGGTGCACGTCCTGCACGGTCTCGACCGGTTCCGCAAACAGCTCGCGGTAATCATCCGTCACCATCTCAGGCCGGGTATTCTGGATCAAATAGGTTTCACAGGCCTGAGTAATTAAGGTCAGAGAGAGGGTATTGATCGCCTTCAGCCGCTGATTCACTTTTGCCCATCGCGAGGACTCCATAATCAAGTTGCCACGCATCCCTTCCAGCCCGTTGGTACGACGCACCAGCGCGCTCCAGGCCTTATCGACGTCATCTTTATCACCATGCGCCACGCAAAGCTGCATCAGGCGATAGTGATCGATCAGCAGATTATCCAGTTCAAGGTCGATCTCTTTTTTAATCGAACGCGGAGAAAACAGCAGGTCGGCCACAATGGCGCTGACGATACCGATGACAATCTCACTGCATCGCTCAACGGCGAACTGCGGCGCCAGCATCGGCTCTTCATGAATAGTGATAATAATGATAAGCGCGGTATAGCCCGCCAGGCCCCAGGCATAGGAGTTCTCAACCCGCACCAGCGAGGAGATCCAGGTGCAGAATCCGGCCCACAGGCAGCATACCAGCACCATCAGCAGCGGGGCGCGGATCATCAGGATGATGATCGCCAGCGCGGCGATACAGCCGATAAAGGTGCCGGCGATACGCAGCATCCCGCGATAGCGGATCGCCCCGGAGTAAGGCTCCCCGCCTGCGGCAAACGCCGGGCCGGCAGCAACGATGGCGGCGGTAAGCACCGCCCAGCGCGGCGTTTCCAGCTGAAAATGAAAACCGACGAATAACGCCAGCACCACCGCGCAGGCTAACTTAACGGCGAAGCGGAGATGCCGGAGTTCGATGGTGAAGATCCCCATGGCGATTAACCAAACTCACGCAGGCGCATCGCCAGTTTCTGGAAGAAGTTTGCCTGGCGGGTATCACGATCCTCTTTACCTGTAATCACCACCGTCGCGGTGGTACCCGCAGGCCAGAGATTGCCCTGCTGTTGATCGAGGCGAATACGTACCGGCACCCGCTGTGCCAGACGTACCCATTCAAGGTTAGAATCAATAGAGGCTAGCCCCTTTGAATCGCTGCTGCTGCTGGCATTGGTGACGCCTGCAGCAATGCTGTCGACGGTGCCCCTGAGGGTGTGTACGCTTCCCAGCGGGGTGATTTCAGCACGAAAGCCGGGGCGTACGCCCTCAAGCTTGGTCTCTTCAAGATAGGCCATAACATAGAAGGTATTCTGCTTCACCAGCGCAACCGCGGTGGAGCCTCGGGTGATAAACTCGCCGCGGTAAACGTTCAGGTTGGTCACCCAGCCGTCGGCCGGGGCGCGAATCACCGTACGTTCAAGGTCAAGCTTCGCCAGGTCGCGACTTGCCGTCGCTTTGGCTAATTGATGCTCAACGGTTTGCAGAACGTTATTCGCCTGGTCTATCTCTTCCCTGGACATGGCCTGGACGCCAAGGCGGTTACGACGGCCGGCTTCGACGCGCTTCTCCTGCGCCAGAGTCTGATAGTAGGAGACATCGGCTTCAGCCTCGGCTAACGCCTTCTGGTAACGCGGCTGGTCAATGACGAACAAAACCTGGTCTTTCTTAACCAGTTGGTTATCCTTGATATTCACCTGCGAAATCAGGCCGGAGACGTCGGGAGCGATGGCCACAATATCCGCACTAAAACGCGCATCGCGCGTCCAGGGCGAGGCGGTGTAATACACCCATGCGCGAAAAATCGCCATAAATGCAAGGATAACCAGTATCACAGTGATTGCGGTACGGAGGATATTTCTTGTTAGTGTTTTCACATCAACCTCAAACGAACAAACGTGATATCAGATAAAACAGGCAGCAATATAGCGCGGTATTAAACAGTGCCGGGTGCCAGACAAAATCATAGATGCCCGTTGGAACCAGCAGGCGGTGCACCAGCCAGAAGAGGGCTAGCGACAATAGCAATTCAAAGAAGATCGGCGGAAACGACAAGCCGAAAATCACAATGACAGGAAACAGACTCATGATGACCTTGATAAGAAGCGTACAGGTGATATGCGCGATGCGTTTATTATTAAGCTAACTATATAGTAACGTAACAATTGCGGTCTTATCTATAATGTGTGATCTAAATCACTTTTAAGCCAGAGTGAATAATGGAACGATTAAAACGCATGTCCGTTTTTGCCAGAGTGGTCGAATTAGGTTCATTCACCGCCGCGGCCCGCCAGCTCCAGATGAGCGTTTCTTCCATCAGCCAGACGGTAGCCAAACTGGAAGATGAACTGCAGGTTAAGCTACTCAACCGCAGTACGCGCAGCCTTGGCTTAACAGAAGCGGGAAAAATATATTATCAAGGCTGTCGGCGAATGCTGTTCGAAGTCCAGGATGTCCATGAGCAGCTGTACGCGTTTAACAATACGCCCATCGGTACGCTGCGCATCGGCTGTTCTTCAACTATGGCACAGAATGTCCTGGCTCGCATAACCGCCGATATGCTCAAAGAGCATCCGGGTCTCTCAATCAATCTGGTCACAGGCATTCCCGCACCGGACCTGATTGCGGACGGCCTGGATGTGGTTATTCGCGTGGGAGCGCTGCAGGATTCCAGCCTCTTTTCCCGCCGCCTGGGCTCCATGCCGATGGTGCTCTGCGCGGCAAAAAGCTACCTTCAGCACGCCGGATGTCCGGAAAAACCGGCGGATCTCGCCAGCCACTCGTGGCTGGAATACAGCGTCCGGCCGGATAACGAATTTGAAATCATCGCTCCGGAAGGGATTTCAACCAAGCTGATCCCTCAGGGCAGATTCGTCACCAACGATCCGATGACGCTGGTGCGCTGGCTGACGGCAGGCGTCGGCGTGGCTTACGTTCCGCTGATGTGGGCGATCGAAGAGATCAACCGCGGCGAACTGGAGATCCTGCTGCCGAGCTACCAGTCCGATCCGCGACCGGTATACGCGCTGTATACCGAGAAAGATAAGCTGCCGCTGAAGGTACAGGTATGCATTAATTACCTGACTGAGTATTTCGTCGGGGTGGCGAAGATTTACCAGGGGATGCACGGCCGGGGGATTGCCCGCTAGCGGCCCGAGCCCGCCACTGAGGGTAAAAACAGATTATCGGACCCGGCATCGGAAATAATCTGCGTTACGTCGCGGAGATTGCCGATACGCACCTCGCCGGAACGATCAAATTTGCTCTTATCGATTAATAATAGCGACTGTGCCGCTCGTTTCAGAAGCAGCGATTTGTAGGCGGCATTATTGGCGCTGGAATCCCAGAGTACGCCATCGTTATCGATCCCCTCGCAGGAAAAAATAAACAGATCGATCTCCAGCGATTTAACCTGAGAGAACAGCGCCGGATTAACGTAATAACCATACTGACGCAGGAGCTGGCCCCCGGCGCTGATCAGCTGGATCCGCTCACGGCGGCCCAGCTCTACGCAGACCGGATGGCTATTGGTAAATACCGTCAGGGTCATATTCGGTAGCTGACGCGCCAGAAACCAGCAGGTTGAGCTGGCATCCAGCGCGATCGTCATCCCTTCATCAATCCACGCCAGCGCCGTACGCGCGATATCAGATTTATGGGCATAATGGCTTTTCACGCGGCTATGAAAAGGCTTCTCGCCGTTGTGATTGTTACGCTGGAGAACGCGCGCCTGCCCGTGGCTACGCTGAAGACGCCCCTGCTTCTGCAGCTCGCTCAAATCGCGACGAATGGTCTCGATACTGACCTGCAGCAGATGGGACAACGCTTCGGTGGTTAAGGTGTGATGCTGGTTGAGTAGTTCGACTATCTGCTGCTGACGCGCGGCTTTCATCGCGACTCCGCGGAGGTGATTTGCGCTTTCGCCGCGGGCGAAAGCGCATTGAGAAGTATCAGGCGGTACCGCCGACGGTGAGTTTATCCACTTTGAGCGTTGGCTGACCGACGCCAACCGGTACGCTCTGGCCCTCTTTGCCGCAAACGCCGACGCCGCTGTCCAGCTTCAGATCGTTCCCCACCATCGAAATCTGCTGCATCGCTTCAATACCTGAACCGATAAGCGTCGCGCCCTTCACCGCTTTGGTCACTTTACCTTTTTCAATCAGGTAGGCTTCAGACGTGGAGAAGACAAATTTCCCGGAGGTGATATCCACCTGACCGCCGCCGAAGTTCGGCGCGTAGATGCCGTAATCGACCGATTCGATAATCTCCTGCGGCGTAGATTTCCCCGCCAGCATGTAGGTGTTGGTCATACGCGGCATAGGCAGGTGCGCGTAGGATTCGCGACGACCGTTACCGGTTGGCGCCACGCCCATCAGCCTGGCGTTGAGCTTGTCCTGCATATAGCCTTTGAGAATGCCGTTTTCGATCAAAACGTTATACTGGCCCGGCGTGCCTTCATCATCAATGGCAAGGGAGCCGCGACGGTGAGCAATGGTGCCATCATCCACTACGGTGCACAGCTCAGAGGCCACCAGTTCGCCCATATGGCCGCTGAATACCGACGTCCCGCGACGGTTAAAGTCACCTTCCAGGCCGTGACCGACGGCTTCATGCAGCAGGACGCCAGGCCAGCCCGCGCCCAGCACAACCGGCAGCATCCCGGCAGGCGCCGCGACGGCGGTCAGGTTGACCAGCGCCATACGCACGGCTTCTCTCGCCCAAACATCCGCGCGAACGTCGCCATCCTGCGAGTCCAGGAAATAGTCGTAGCCAAAGCGGCCGCCGCCGCCGCTGGCGCCGCGCTCGCGTTTGCCATCCTCTTCCACCAGCACGCTGACGGAAAGGCGAACCAGCGGGCGAACGTCCGCCGCCAGCGTGCCGTCGGTGGCGGCGACAAGAATTAACTCGTAGACGCCGGTCAGGCTGGCGGAAACTTCCTGCACCCGCTTATCGGCCGCGCGGGCGGTTTTATCCACCCGGCGCAAAATATCCAGCTTCTCTTCCCGGCTCATACTTTGCAGCGGATCGATGCTGGTATAGAGGGAACGATGCTCCACCCCGCCAAGGGTATGCACTTTACCATCCCCATGGTCGCGTACAATGGTGCGGGCCGCCTGTGCGCTCTGTTCCAGCGCCAGTCGACTAATCTGGTCAGCATAGGCAAAGCCGGTTTTTTCCCCGCTCACCGCGCGGACGCCAACGCCCTGGTCGATATTGTACGAACCATCTTTAATGATGCTGTCTTCAAGAACCCAGGACTCGTGATAGCTCGACTGAAAATAGAGATCGCCGTAATCCAGACGGCGCTCGGCCAGCTGGCCAAGAATGGTAAACAGATCCTGATGATTCAGGCCGTTTGCCGACAGTAATTGTTCACTTACCAGGTTCAGACTCATCGTTTTGCTACTCGTTTGTTGCCGCCTCAGGGGCGGAAATAAAAAAGGCTATCTATTGAGAGTGCGGTAATTACGCACAATCGTCAAATCATTGCTTTTTGTCGCTCCGCGCCTGGCGCAGCACTTCGTTAATTTGCGGCTGATCGATAGGACCGGTGATGCGATAGCGCAAAATAGAGACCTTGTTCCACAGCGGCCCCAGTACCTTACTGGCAGCAAAGACCGCGGCGCCGATAATCGGGTTAACGGCAAAGGCCGCGGCGACGCCCACGGTCGCAGAAATCTCCGGCGCGACCACGGCCTGCATATCCAGCTGACGACGCACGAGATCCACCGACCCCTTCATGGCGATATCCGCTTCCAGACCATCGACCAGCGTATCGTCGGTATGCAGAACGCCGTCTTTAATCCACGCCGTACTGCGAATGGAATCAAAGTAGAACCCTTCGCTGAACGTATCGCTAAAGTCGAAGCGCAGCTTGCGCAGCAGCGCGTCAACGCTCAACAATCGCAGAAGCTGGCCGGCATGACCGGTGCTGAGGTCGGTAAACTCGCCTTTTCCAAGACGGCTTTTGAGGATCCCGTTAAGCGAGGCAACGTCGGGCTGCCACGGCGGCGCACGCCAGTGCAGGTCATAATCGATATCAAACGACGAACCTTTTACCGGCGTGGAGACGCCGAAGAAGTTCACGAAATCGTCGGTTTTATTGCCGTGCAGCTTACCTTTCAAAGAGGTTCGTACGCCCGCCGGCGCGCTCACCCATACGCCATCGGTCGTCAGACGGCCAAAACCGGTATCGACCAGTCCGTTCGCCAGCGTCAGGGTATCGCCGCGAATATCAAAATCCCCTTCGATACGGCCATATTTTTGCCCCCACAGCCAGCACTCGGCGCAGCGAAGCTGAAGGTCCGGCCAGCCGTGGAAATCAATGTTGGTATCGGCCAGCGGGGCGCTGCTTTTTTCTGTCCCGCGGCTTTTCGCCGCCGTTGGGTTGTAGTAGAGATAGCGAATGGCCGCCAGCCACGGGGCGTTCTTCCGCATCGTCAGGGTTGCGTTGACTTCACGCCCCTGGGCTTCAATCTTCGTTCCCCCGGCATCGGGCCGGGAGACAAGGCTAACGTTATTCCAGCTCTGGCCCGCCATCGTTAACGCCGGCGTTCGCAGCGTGACCTGTTCCGGGAAGACGAGATTACTGCTGACGTCATTCGCCGCTCCGCCCTGGAACAGCGCCAGCCACTGCGCGCCATCCATCGGCGGCATATTCAGCTCCACGCCTGGCTGCTCGGGAAGCGGAGAAACGGCTTTACTGTCCGTGGTTAAAATAGCGCGGTCCAGGGTGAGCTTATGACCCAGCAGCCAGCGGCTATTAATATGATTCTTCGCCCCCATGGAACCGGCCAGATTAAAACTGCTTAAGCCGCCATCAACCTTAATTTTTACCGGCAACGGCTCCCCGGCCTGCTTATCTAACGGCGCAGGTAAGTGACTACTTACACTCTTCAGGTCAGCGTTGAGGTCAACCTTATAGGCCGCGCTACCGCGATACGGAAGCTCAATCGCGACTTTTCCGTCCCAGGGCACGCTGCCGCTCAGGGTGCCATCCAGGGATTTCGGCAATAAACCGGTACGCGCAGGCTGCCAGCTGGCGTTCATCCCGACGTTCACGAGAAATGCTTTCGCGCCTTCGGTGGTCGAGAAATCAAGATTCAGCGGCTGATTAAACCAGCTCGCGCTCATCGGTTCGCTTTTCAGGTCGCCGTTTACAAAGCTGAATTTACCGCTCAGGTTCTGCAATGTGGTATCAATAGGCTTGATAAACAAGCTGTTATTGTTCAACCGGACATCACCTTTAGCGGTGGTCATCTCGCCATCCAGGGGGATATCAAGATGTAAGCGAGCGCTAACATTACCGTCCAGCTGGAGCTCATCCAGCGCCGCGCCCAGCGTCTCTTTCAGCGGCGTCTCGTTAAAATAAGGGCCAACCTCTTTACCCGGGCCGTTAACGTCGGCATCAATCAGCAGCTTTTCTCGCGAATAGTCGGGAATCACCGCATCAAGATTGCTGGCGGTCACGTTGCCGAGCATCGCCTTATCGGCCTTCATCCATAGCCCATCATTGATAAAATTAAGGTCGATATTAAGCCCGGTAAGCGCGGGCCAGTCAGGCTGAAAGGCAAAGGTGGCGTTCTTGAGCGGCACCGTGACCTGGAATTGCCCCTCATTATGCTTGTACGGGAAAAGATGCGGGTTACCGCCATAGGCCAGCGTAGCATCGGTGGCCTGACCGCCTTTAATGGCTCCGCTGAGGTAATCCACCAGCGCTTTGCCCATCAGATTTTCCGGGAAGTAGCGCCAGGCCTGTCCGCCATCGTTGGTACTGATACCGGCCAGAATACCGAGCCAGGGTTCGTCGCCCTGCGGTTGCAGATAGCGGAACCCACCGCGGGCACGAACGCCGGTAGCCTGTACGTCAATATCGCGACCATCGAGCATAAAACCCTTGTCATTCTTCACCCAACTGAGGGTTGCATCGCCTTTGGCGATCTCCAGCGGCGCACGAAAGACCGTTTCATAGGGCATTTTCGCCTGCGTCATGCTGGCATGCAGAGTACCGTTTTCTACGCTCCCGGCAATGTTGCCGGAAAAATGCTCAGCCCCTGGCAGCAGCTTCCACTGCTTCCAGGACATGTCGCTCCAGTCCGCCCGGAAGCGCGTTTTTTCCGCCATTTGCAACGGAATATCCAGCGCCAGAAGATTGATTTTGCCGTCAGGCTGCGTCGTACGCCAGATTTCGCCCAGCGATGGAGCCAGTTTATCCGCCATCGGCTGCAGTCCGGTCAAACCGCTAAGGTTAAGGTTGCTGGCGCGAATGCGCAGCTCATCGCTGCGTTGACCATTTTTTCCGCCCACATCCTGAGCCGGGATCCACGCCATCGACAGCGCGCCGCGCGGCCAGGGTTTGTCATCCATCGAGATGCGCGTATCAGGGATGTGAAAGCCCCAGCTTTGATTATCGCGATAGATGTGCGCCGTCAGATTATCAACCGACAGATGGTGCTTCTCTTTATCGCCCTGCCAGCTGGCGCCGCCTTTTTTGAGCCATACATCGCCGCTGGCGACATCGCCTTTGTCGATAGTCATCCAGCCTTCCAGGCTAAACCGCGCGCTCTGCAGGGCGATGTTGTCCTGCATCCAGCGCCCAAGCCACGGCTTAACGTCGATATCATCCGCCTGAAGCCAGACGCGCCCCTTATTGAGCAGGCCGTCTTCATCGCGCAGGTCCATTCGCACCTGCATCACGCCGTGCTGGCCGGTCAGGCTGCTGAGGCTAAGCTGCCCCTCCGCGCGATGGCGATTTTTACCGTTCAGCCAGGTAAGCTGCGGAATGGTGAGCTCCGCACGCTGGCCGGAGATGGTCAGAAAGCTCAGATGGCTATCGCGAAGAATAAAATGATCGAACTGGCGGAGGAAAAGATCGCTGATACGGTCGGTTTTCAGCCCTTCACCGCTATTATTCGTTTGAATGGGGGTATTGGTATGAACCTGCAGCTGCCAGAAGGTCAGATCGCGAAACTGCCAGCGCATATGCAGCAGGCTTTGCCAGACGTCGAGCGCCAGGGTGACGCGTTTAGCGGAAAGCTCGCCGCCATCATTCAGGCCGGCCTTAACATCGCGGACATCAAGCGTCGGGCCAAAAGTCTGCCAACTGGCGACAATATTTGAAGCATCGACCGGTACGCCGGCCATCGCGGAGACTTTTTCCAGCACCTGCGGACGCCAGCTGTTTAACTGCGGCAGAACGAGACGCAGACCGCTCACCAGCAGTGCGACGACAACAATCAATGTTGCCACGGTGAGCAGTAATATCCCGGGCAGTCGCCTCACGCATCTCTCCTTGTCAGCCTGTTACGCGTCATCCTTTTGCCCGCCTCTTTATCCCGACATCAGCAAGCAAAACGGATGATTACATCATTACTACATCAAACTGCTCTTGATTATAGAGCGGTTCAATTTGCACTTTGACCTGCTTACCGACAAAGATCTCGACTTCTGCCAGCGCGTGCGACTCTTCCCCTTTCAGCGTTTCCGCTACCGCAGGAGAAGCATAGACCAGGAACCGGTCGGAATCGTAGGCATGGTGCACGCGCACGATTTCGCGCATGATTTCATAGCACACCGTTTCCACCGTTTTCACCGTACCGCGACCGTGGCAGGTAGGGCACTCATTACACAGCACATGCTCCACGCTTTCGCGAGTACGCTTGCGGGTCATCTCTACCAGCCCAAGCTGGGAGAAGCCGTTGATGCTGGTTTTAACCCGGTCTTTGCTCAGCGCCTGCTCAAGAGAGTGCAGCACCCGACGGCGGTGATCTTCATTATTCATATCAATGAAATCGATGATGATAATCCCACCGAGATTGCGCAGCCGCAGCTGGCGGGCAATCGCCTGGGTCGCCTCAATATTGGTATTAAAGATAGTATCGTCAAGATTACGGTGACCGACGAATGCCCCGGTGTTGATATCAACGGTGGTCATCGCTTCCGTTTGGTCAATGATCAGATAGCCGCCTGATTTCAGTTCAACTTTGCGTTCCAGAGCGCGCTGGATTTCATTTTCCACGTCAAAGAGATCGAAAATCGGCTGACGGCCGCTGTAGTGCTCCAGCTTGCTGGTCATCTCCGGAATATATTCGGCGGTAAACTCCAGCAGCGATTCGTAAGTCAGACGGGAGTCAACGCGAATCCGGTCAAGATGCGCATCGGCGAAATCACGCAGCACGCGCTGCGCCAGCGCCAGTTCGCCGTACATTTGATATCGGGTCTGCTGGCGCTTTTTGCGTTCCATCACTTTTGTCCAGACGCGCTTGAGATAGGCGGCATCAGCAGCCATCTCCTGCTCATGAACGCCTTCCGCCGCGGTACGGATAATGAATCCGCCCTGCTCGTCACAGTATTCAGAGACCACTTTTTTCAGGCGTTCACGTTCCGCTTCGCTTTCAATACGCTGAGAGACGCCGACGTGCGAAGCGCCGGGCATAAAGACCAGATAGCGAGAGGGTATGGTGATATCGGTGGTCAGGCGGGCGCCTTTGGTACCGAGGGGGTCTTTCACCACCTGCACCATTAAATCCTGCCCCTGGCGCACCAGCTCGGAGATATCGCGGACGGCGAACTGTTTTTGCTCTTCGCCCGCCACGCACTCGGTGTGCGGCATAATATCGGAAGCGTGCAGAAACGCGGCCTTATCCAGACCAATATCTACAAAAGCCGCCTGCATTCCTGGCAGCACCCGACTGACACGACCCTTGTAGATATTGCCTACTATTCCGCGTCGCGCTTCACGCTCAATATGAATTTCCTGAAGAATACCGCCATCAATATAAGCGACGCGCGTTTCTGATGGCGTTACGTTAACTAATAATTCAGCAGTCATCATTATCCCTTTTCTTCACGCAGTGAGTTAAAGTTACTTAGCAACTCATACGTTTCCACCAGCGGTAAGCCAACGACGGCGTGATAGCTGCCATTTATCTTCCTGACGAAACAGCCACCCAACCCCTGAATACCGTATGCACCTGCTTTATCTAAAGGTTCGCCGCTGGCGACATAATCGGCGATATCCTGCCCTGAGAGCACGCGGAAAGTGACCTCCGTGACCACCAGGCAATCCAGCGTCTGCCGCTTATCAGCCAGCGCCACGGCGGTCATCACCTGATGAGTCTTTCCGGAAAGCATGCGTAGCATCTCGGCGGCGTGCCCGCCATCGCGCGGTTTTTCCAGCACTTCACCGTTAAGGATGACAATGGTATCCGCGCCTAAAACCGGGAGATCGCGCGGTGCCAGCGCGACGCCAGCCAGGGCCTTTTCGCGCGCCAGCCGGACCACATACTGCTGGGCGCTCTCCTGCGGGCGACGCTGTTCCTCAATACCGGGAACCACGCGCTCAAAAGCGAGGCCAAGCTGTGTCAGCAGTTCCTGCCGACGCGGAGAACCTGAAGCAAGATACAGAGTCGTCATATCAACCTTATTGCACTGCAAACTGCTGGCGCACTTTACGCATCAGCAGGAAAATCCATGGCCAGAGCACACCGTTTACTACACTACTCCAGAACACTTCCGGACGGAAAGAGACGTTGATCACTAAAAACTCTGCCCAGAAAACAATGATATCCACGGAGAGGGATAACATGACCACCACCAGCGCCTGTTGCCAAAGCGCCAGGTTGCGGAACAGTTGATACTTCAGCGCAACCAGATAAGCCACAATACTTAATGATAGTGCGCGAACGCCAAGCGTCGACCCGCTGATGAGATCGAGGATTGCGCCCATCACAAAGCCTGTGCCAACGTTAACCCGGTGGGGTAGCGCGAGGATCCAGTACAACAGGATAAGCAATACCCAGTTTGGCCGGTAGACGCTAATGTCCGCCGGCCAGGGCATAATCTGCAGCAATAGTGCGATAAGAAACGAGAGCCAGATAACCCAGCGTCCCTGGCTACGGTAACTTGCCACTATTGCCCTCCTGCTGGCAGAGGCTGCTGCGGCATACCGGTTGCCGGGGCGGGCATCTGCGGCCCCATCGCATCCGGCGCAGGCAGAACCTGCGGCATCATCTGCATCAGGCGTTCATTCGCTACGCGATGAACCTCTTCCGGCGTCATCGGATTCGCGCCGTTGCGATCGGCTCCCCACAGCAGCAGCAGATAACGCAAGCGCTGCAGACCGGCAGTCGGACGCGCCTGAATCACCGTATACGCACGCTGCGTATCCAGCTTAACGGACGAAACTACCCCGACCGGATACCCTTCAGGGAAGCGGCCGCCGAGACCCGAAGTGACCAGCACGTCGCCGACGCGAATATCGGTATTGGCCGGCAGATGTTCGAGCTGTAAATCGTCAGTACAACCGTTGCCTGCGGCAATGACGCGAATATCGTTACGCAGTACCTGAATCGGTAACGCATGCGTGGCATCGCAAATCAGCAGCACGCGGCTGGTCAGCTTCGCGACCGCGACCACCTGACCCACAACGCCTTTATCGCTGATAACCGGCTGTCCTTCATAAACGCCGTTAACGCTGCCTTTATCGATAACCACCTGATCGCTATAGGGGTCGTTAACCGTTGAGATGACCTGGGTCACCATTTTTTGCTCGTCCTGGCGCAGCGGAGAGCCCAGCAGCTCGCGCAGACGCGCGTTCTCCTGTTTGTACTGACCCAGCATCAGTAAGTCGCTGTTCTTGAGCAGCAACTCCTGACGCAGCGCGCGATTTTCCAGTTCGAGCTGATCGCGGGTGGCCAGCGTTTGCGAAACGCTATCCAGCAATTCCCGGGGACCATTAGAGACAAAGTAGAAAGGGCTGACGGCTGTATCCATGTACGTTCGAATTTGGCTGAACGTACCCAGGCGGCTGTCGGCGATTATCACGCCAAGCGCCACCAAAACCGCCAGAATAAGGCGAATCTGTAGCGACGGGCCACGGCTAAAAATTGGCTTCATAGGCTATGCGTATTCTCGTGTCAGTTAAGATCGGGGCAGCCGTAGGCCAGCTACCCGGATCTCAGGCTGACTACTCTTCGCTGAACAAGTCGCCGCCGTGCATATCGATCATTTCCAGTGCCTTACCGCCGCCACGAGCGACGCAGGTCAGTGGATCTTCTGCAACTACGACAGGGATTCCTGTCTCTTCCATTAACAGACGGTCAAGGTTGCGAAGCAGAGCACCGCCGCCGGTCAGAACCATTCCGCGTTCGGAGATATCGGAAGCCAGTTCCGGCGGGCACTGTTCCAGCGCGACCATCACCGCGCTGACGATGCCGGTCAACGGCTCCTGCAGCGCTTCGAGGATTTCGTTAGAGTTCAGCGTAAAGCCGCGCGGCACGCCTTCAGCAAGGTTACGCCCGCGAACTTCGATTTCGCGAACTTCATCACCCGGATAAGCGGAACCGATTTCGTGCTTAATGCGTTCTGCGGTCGCTTCGCCGATCAGGGAGCCATAGTTACGACGGACATAATTAATGACGGCTTCGTCAAAACGGTCGCCGCCGATACGTACGGAGGAGGAGTAAACCACACCGTTCAGCGAGATGACCGCCACTTCAGTGGTACCGCCGCCGATATCCACAACCATTGAACCGGTTGCTTCGGAGACCGGCAGGCCTGCGCCGATCGCAGCCGCCATTGGCTCTTCAATCAGGAAGACTTCACGGGCGCCAGCGCCCTGTGCGGACTCACGAATCGCGCGACGTTCAACCTGGGTCGCACCAACCGGCACGCAAACCAGCACGCGCGGGCTCGGACGCATAAAGCTATTGCTGTGCACCTGTTTAATAAAGTGCTGGAGCATTTTTTCGGTAACGAAGAAGTCGGCGATGACGCCGTCTTTCATTGGGCGAATAGCTGCAATGTTGCCCGGTGTACGCCCAAGCATCTGCTTCGCTTCATGACCCACAGCGGCGACGCTTTTCGGCGATCCGGCACGATCCTGACGAATGGCCACAACGGAAGGCTCATTCAATACGATGCCTTGTCCTTTTACATAAATCAGGGTATTCGCGGTACCCAGGTCAATGGACAGGTCATTGGAAAACATGCCACGAAATTTTTTTAACATACTAAGGGATAATCCTGAAAGCTGGGGCGGAAAACAAAATCCGCTTACTTTACCAACCACGCGCAGCAGCGACAAGGCGCAAAAATCATCTGCTGCGGTGAAAATTAGTGCAGTTCGTTACCTTTGTTACAAATTTGACTGAGTCCGTCCAACGCAGAAATCTTCAGCAGCGCTCCGCGCTTGAATCTGCAACCTGTCAAAGGTCATTCACTGGCATTTACATTGCGACAATCCGGCAGGTAGACAAGCACACCCCCATCACTATGGCGCGCATTATTCTACGTGAAATCACGCTAAACGGCAGATCAAACAGAGTATCTTTGCGAATATTTTTTCACATTTGTGTCAAGTGGCTGTGAGGCGGCAAAAAATTCCCCCTGACCACCGGTAACACCGCATTGAGACAGCACCTGCCACTCACTTCGGCTAAGCACGCCGGTTGCGAAAACCTGAACCGGCATTCCTTTACAGGCTTCTACCAGGCTCTGCACCAGCAGCTGATTTTCACTGCGTTTTTCTATATTGCGCGATAACCCCGAATGCAGCTTAATCACTTCAACATCGAGCTGCTTGATCCAGCTGGTTCCAACCAGCGTCAAACCGGCCTGAACCACGGCAATTCGAATACCTAAAGCGTTAACCAACCGCATAACCGGCTGCAGGCGGCCGATATATTGACAAACATCCGCCTCTGCAAGTTCAAAAATAATACGTCGACGGTGCGATTTTTCGCATTGCATCAAAGTATCGCGCAGCCAGCGCTGGAATCGAGGGCGGATCAAGGACTCGACCGTCACCTGCAGCGCAAGGTTTTCTTCCGGCCAAAAGCCTAAAAACGGCAGCAATCGCGTAATTTGCAAACGGTCATACTCCTCCGCCAGGCCAAACTGCAGCACCATCGGCATATATTCGGCCGCAATCACCTCTTCCTTACCATCATAAAGACGGCACATTAGCTCACGATGATGTACGCGACCATCACGAGTGACGGCTGGTTTCTGGTAAAGTCGCGGGCCGCCGCGGCTAAGCATTTGCTCGATAAGCGTACGCCAGCGCACGTTGCCACGCCCTTTCTCCGGCAGAGAATCGTCATAGACGGCCCAGCTGTTGCTGCCCTGCAGCACCGCATTACGCGTGGCCGCTTCCGCATGCTCCATTACCTGGGCCGCCGTTTGTCCGCTGCGGAAAGCGCAGATCCCGATATGCATCATATCGTCACGATCGAGAATTCGCGTCGGCGGCAGGGCATCCATGGCTTTCAGGAGTAACCCGGCAATGCTGTCCGCCTCTTTCAACGTGCGATGCGGAAGCAGGACGGCAAAATCGCTGCGGTGGTAGCGAGCCAGCAGTGCGCCAGGGTAGCGCATAATAAAAGTGGAAAGCATGTTGATCAGCGTAAAGTAGTGCTCTTCGGTCGCTGCGCGTCCCCAGTTATCGCGCAGCAGGTCGAAATCCGGCAGGCGGATCATCATTACGATGCCGTATGACCCCACTTTCTCCTGATCTTCAAGCAGCGTCGACAGCTGATTATCAAAAAATAATCGGTTACTCAGCCCGGTTTTTGAATCCTGCGCGACATAGGAACGGATCAGGGTATCCATGCGGCTTCGCTGATCGCTGGCGAACTGAAGTTCGGATAGCAGCAAATCCAGCGCGCTACTGGTATTCGCTGGCCACTCGTGTACCGACCCTCGAACCTGCGGTCCGCGTTCGCCATTTAGAATACGCGCAGTGCGAAGTTCCAGTAGCTCCTGGCCCGCCAGCTGGCGACGGATCCAGCGCACGGAAAAAAAGATAATCAGCACCATAAAACCAATGGCAATGGAGAGCGGCGCGGTGATGTGCAGTGAACGGAAGTAACTGGCCATCGGATCCAGGTACACCAGATGGATTGCCATACCGGGCTGCTTGAGCGACGGTACCGTGATATCGCGAAACTGATTGCTGCTACCTAAAGGACGATAGTTATCGGTGCGGGAATGGCTATAGACCGATTTGCCATTAAGCTGAAAGTCAACGCGCGTCGCGTCGATCGGCGTCATCAGCTCATCCATCTGCGGTTCAATCTGGTCAAAAGACATAGAGACCAGACGGTTATCCAGCATGGTCGCCACCGCCTGAACGCGGTTGGTCATTTTTAGCTGAATACCGTTATAAAAACTCAGCGAAGCGCCAATCAGCGTGACAAAGATCGTCAGGCTGGTGAGTAACGTGACAAACGCTGAGAATTTCGTCGTTAATCGCATCCCTGTGTTAACTCCGCGTGTGAATGACTACCCGATAAACATCCGGGCTCCTGTGCTGGCGCCTAAACTAAAGTAAGCACTAACTTTCTAAAGAGCGACGCATACTATCAAAGCTGGCGCATCTGGCAATTTATTGCGTTACGTCGGTGTAATAATGCCGTTAGCGAGTATAGTCTGCAGAAAAAATTTTCCAATCATCCAACCTATGAGGACCGGCGTATGCAGGCTTTAATCTTAGAACAGCAGGATGGCAAAACTCTCTCTTCGGTGCAAACCATTGACGCCAGCCAGCTGCCGCAGGGCGATGTGACAGTGGATATCCACTGGTCCAGCCTGAACTATAAAGATGCGCTGGCCATCACCGGTAAAGGAAAAATTATCCGCAACTTTCCGATGATTCCTGGCATCGATTTTGCCGGTTTTGTCCACAGTAGCGAGGATCCGCGTTTCCACGCCGGCCAGCAGGTGCTGCTGACAGGATGGGGCGTGGGTGAAAACCACTGGGGCGGCCTTGCGGAGCGCGCTTGCGTTAAAGGCGACTGGCTGGTGGCGATGCCGCAAGGCCTGGATGGTCGTAAGGCCATGATCATTGGGACCGCCGGTTTCACCGCGATGCTGTGCGTGATGGCACTGGAAGACGCCGGGGTTCGTCCGGAAGATGGCGAGGTCGTGGTCACCGGGGCCAGCGGCGGCGTCGGCAGCACCGCGGTCGCTTTGCTGCATCATCTCGGGTACAAGGTGGCGGCGGTTTCCGGGCGCGAAAGCACCCATGAATATCTTAAAAACCTCGGCGCGCAGCGCATTCTTAGCCGCGATGAGTTCGCCGAAACCCGCCCGCTGGAAAAACAGCAGTGGGCCGGTGCCGTTGATACCGTTGGCGATAAGGTGCTGGCAAAATTGCTGGCGCAGATGAACTACGGCGGCTGTGTGGCGGCCTGCGGTCTGGCAGGCGGCTTTGCCCTGCCCACGACCGTGATGCCGTTTATTCTGCGTAACGTGCGTCTGCAGGGCGTTGATTCGGTAATGACGCCAGCCGCGCGCCGGGCCGAGGCCTGGCAGCGTCTGGTGCGCGATCTGCCGGAATCCTTCTATGCGCAAAGCGCAACGGAAATCTCCCTCGCCGAAGCCCCTGAATTCGCCGATAAGATCATGACCAATAAGATTCAGGGGCGCACGCTGGTTAAAATCGTCTAATCTGCAATTTTTCGTGACATATTCGCAATAACGCTCCGCCTCCGTCATGCTAAGAAAAACGCACGACGGAGGATGCCATGAAATCCAAAAAACTGACGGAAGCCGACGTAACGGCAGAATCCGTTTTTATGCTGCAGCGTCGCCAGGTCCTGAAAATGCTGGGAATTAGCGCGACCGCCCTTTCCCTCTCCCCCTCCGCCCAAGCTGACCTGCTGGATTGGTTTAAAGGCAACGACCGCCCGCCGGCACCGGCAGGTAAAGCGCTGACGTTCGATAAACCGGCGCAATGGCAAAACACTCTCACGCTCACGCCGGAAGATAAGGTGTCAGGCTACAACAACTTTTATGAGTTCGGCCTGGATAAAGCCGATCCGGCGGCCAATGCCGGAAGCCTGCGCACTGATCCCTGGACGCTGACGATTGGCGGCGAAGTGGCAAAACCCCTTACGCTCGATCATGACGACCTGACCAGCCGATTTCCGCTGGAAGAGCGAATTTACCGGATGCGCTGCGTCGAAGCCTGGTCGATGGTGATTCCCTGGGTCGGCTTCCCGCTGCATAAATTGTTATCGCTGGTCGAGCCCACCAGCAATGCGCGCTACGTCGCGTTTAAAACGCTTTATGCGCCTGAGCAGATGCCGGGTCAAAAAGACCGTTTTATCGGCGGCGGGCTGGCGTATCCCTATGTCGAAGGACTGCGGCTCGACGAGGCCATGCATCCTCTGACGCTGCTTAGCGTAGGCGTGTATGGCAAAGCGCTGCCTCCGCAAAACGGTGCGCCGGTCCGACTCACCGTGCCCTGGAAGTACGGTTTTAAAGGGATTAAGTCTATCGTCAGTATCGAACTGACGCGTGAACGTCCCCCCACGACCTGGAACCTCGCCGGACCTGAGGAGTATGGCTTCTACGCCAACGTCAATCCGCATGTCGATCACCCCCGCTGGTCACAGGCAACTGAGCGCTTTATCGGCGCAGGCGGCGTACTTGACGTCAAACGCCAGCCAACACTGCTCTTCAACGGCTATGCTGACGAAGTAGCATCGCTCTACCGGGGCCTGAATTTGCGGGAGAATTACTAGTGCGGCTGACTGTAAAGCAGATTACCTGGCTGAAAGTGCTTCTCCATCTGGCCGGCTTTTTACCCGTTGTCTGGCTGTTCTGGGCCGGACATCAGGGGTATTTCAGCGCCGACCCGGCAAAGGATATCCAGCACTTTACCGGTAGGATGGCTCTTAAATTCCTGCTGGCTACCTTGCTTGTTTCGCTGCTGGCGCGCTACGCTAAACAGCCGTTATTGATACGCACCCGGCGCTTACTTGGTTTATGGTGCTTTGCCTGGGCTACGCTGCATTTGACCAGCTATACGCTGCTCGAACTTGGGATTAACAATCTGGCGCTATTGGGTACAGAAGTCCTCACCCGCCCTTATCTGACGCTGGGGTTAATCAGCTGGCTGATTTTGCTGGCGCTGGCGGCGACGTCAACGCAAGCGATGCAGCGAAGATTGGGTCGTCGCTGGCAAACATTGCATAACTTCGTCTATGTTGTCGCGATCCTTGCCCCCATTCACTACCTGTGGTCGGTGAAGATTTTATCCCCCCAACCGCTAATTTATGCGCTGCTGGCGATCCTGCTTTTAGCATGGCGATACAAGAAGTTCCGCCAGTGGTGGCGCTAATTCCGGATATGTGCAGTTTCCCGCAGTTCTTTTATCAACCGCCACTCTTTACACGATAGCGGTTGATAATCTTCCCTGATAAGACCAGTATTTAGCTGCCAAATGCTACGAAATCGTTATAATGTGCGACTTCGGTTTTCCTGACGGGCTTTTTGAATCCCGAAAAGGTGACAATCGCGCATCGAAGGTATATTTTGTTTTTTACCCGAGAATGGCAGAAGATAGCCGCATATTGGCTGATAAGTTTCGCTTTTTGCTTTCGAGCATCGGAGGCTTAACCTGTCGGCTTCTGAAGAAGCGCGGCGTCTTGCAACAGCAGTAATTCATATGCTTTACAGACGGTGCTAACACGCCTGTCACAATCACACTAAACAAAGAGTACGGAACCCACTCATGGATATTCGTAAGATTAAAAAACTGATCGAGCTGGTTGAAGAATCAGGCATCTCCGAACTGGAAATTTCTGAAGGCGAAGAGTCTGTACGCATCAGCCGTGCCGCGCCAAACGCAGGTTTCCCGGTGATGCAACAGGCTTACGCCGCACCGATGATGCAGCAACAGCCAGCTCTGTCTAACGCAGTCGCCTCTGCGGCAACGCCAGCAATGGAAGCCCCTGCGGCAGCGGAAATCAGTGGCCACATCGTACGTTCCCCAATGGTTGGTACTTTCTACCGCACCCCGAGCCCGGACGCGAAAGCCTTCATCGAAATCGGTCAGAAAGTTAACGCGGGCGATACCCTGTGCATCGTTGAAGCCATGAAAATGATGAACCAGATCGAAGCCGATAAATCCGGCGTGGTGAAAGCCATTCTGGTCGAAAGTGGTCAACCGGTAGAATTTGACGAGCCACTGGTCGTCATCGAATAACGAGGCGAACATGCTGGATAAAATTGTTATCGCCAACCGCGGCGAGATTGCATTGCGTATCCTGCGTGCCTGTAAAGAACTGGGCATCAAGACCGTTGCTGTGCACTCAACGGCGGATCGCGATTTAAAACACGTATTGTTAGCGGATGAGACGGTCTGTATCGGCCCGGCTCCGTCCGTAAAAAGCTACCTCAATATCCCGGCGATTATCAGCGCTGCTGAAATCACCGGCGCGGTGGCTATTCACCCGGGTTACGGATTCCTGTCCGAAAACGCAAACTTCGCTGAGCAGGTTGAGCGTTCCGGCTTTATCTTTATCGGTCCGAAAGCTGACACAATCCGCCTGATGGGCGACAAAGTATCTGCTATCACCGCGATGAAGAAAGCGGGCGTTCCGACCGTACCGGGCTCTGATGGCCCGCTGGGCGAAGATATGGACGTTAACCGCGCCCATGCAAAACGCATTGGCTACCCGGTGATTATCAAAGCCTCCGGCGGCGGCGGCGGTCGCGGTATGCGCGTTGTGCGCAGCGATGCTGAGCTGGCGCAATCCATCTCCATGACCAAAGCGGAAGCCAAAGCCGCGTTTAACAACGACATGGTGTATATGGAGAAATACCTGGAGAATCCTCGTCACATCGAGATCCAGGTACTGGCTGACGGTCAGGGTAACGCTATCTATCTGGCTGAGCGCGACTGCTCCATGCAGCGTCGTCACCAGAAAGTGGTCGAAGAGGCGCCAGCGCCGGGCATTACGCCGGAACTGCGTCGCTATATCGGCGAGCGTTGCTCCAAAGCGTGCGTCGATATCGGCTATCGCGGCGCGGGTACTTTTGAGTTCCTGTTCGAAAACGGCGAGTTCTATTTCATCGAAATGAACACCCGTATTCAGGTTGAACACCCGGTAACCGAAATGATCACCGGCGTCGACCTGATTAAAGAGCAGCTGCGCATCGCAGCCGGCCAGCCGCTGTCCATCAAGCAGGAAGAAGTTGTGGTTAAAGGCCATGCGGTGGAATGCCGTATCAACGCCGAAGACCCGAACACCTTCCTGCCGAGCCCGGGTAAAATTACCCGCTTCCACGCGCCAGGCGGTTTTGGCGTGCGCTGGGAGTCTCATATCTACGCGGGCTACACCGTGCCTCCGTACTATGACTCAATGATCGGTAAGCTGATCTGCTATGGCGAAAACCGTGATGTCGCGATTGCCCGCATGAAAAATGCGCTGCAGGAGCTGATTATCGATGGCATCAAAACCAACGTTGATCTGCAGATTCGCATCATGAACGACGAGCATTTCCAGAATGGTGGCACCAATATCCACTATCTGGAGAAAAAACTCGGATTGCAGGAGAAGTAATTCTGCCATCGCTGCAAAAGGCCGGATAATCCGGCCTTTTTTCTTTTTCTCTCCTCTCCTCTTTTCCATGCGGTACAATCCCCGCTTTCTTCATCCTCAAGGGACAAAAAATGGACAAACGCTTTGTTCAGGCCCATAAAGAGGCGCGCTGGGCGCTGTGGCTAACCCTTCTCTACCTTGCGGCCTGGCTGGCTGCCGCCTATCTGCCGGGCGTCGGTATTGGCCTAACCGGCCTGCCGCACTGGTTCGAAATGGCCTGCCTGCTGGTACCGCTGGTGTTTATTCTGCTGTGCTGGGCGATGGTAAAAGTTATCTATCGCGATATTCCTCTGGAGGATGACGATGCAGCTTGAAGTCATACTGCCGCTTATCGCCTACCTGCTGGTGGTATTTGCTCTCTCCATCTATGCAATGCGTAAGCGCACAACGGGTTCCTTCCTGAACGAATATTTCCTCGGCAGCCGCTCGATGGGCGGCATTGTATTAGCCATGACGCTTACCGCTACCTATATCAGCGCCAGTTCGTTTATAGGCGGCCCCGGCGCGGCCTATAAATATGGCCTCGGCTGGGTGCTTCTGGCGATGATCCAACTTCCGGCGATCTGGCTTTCGCTGGGGATTTTGGGTAAAAAATTCGCCATTCTGGCGCGCCGCTATAATGCCGTAACCCTGAACGATATGCTCTTTGCCCGCTACCAAAGCCGTCTGCTGGTCTGGCTCGCGAGCCTGAGCCTTCTGGTGGCGTTTGTTGGGGCAATGACGGTGCAGTTCATCGGCGGGGCGCGGTTGCTGGAAACCGCAGCGGGTATTCCCTACGAAACCGGTCTGCTGATTTTTGGCGTGAGTATCGCGCTCTATACCGCGTTCGGCGGTTTTCGTGCCAGCGTCCTCAACGACACGCTCCAGGGAATGGTGATGCTGGTCGGCACTATCGTCCTGCTGGTTGGCGTCGTTCATGCGGCTGGCGGGCTACATAATGCGGTAGACACCCTGCAAACCATCGATCCTAAGCTGGTTTCCCCGCAGGGGGCTGATGACATTCTTTCCCCCACCTTTATGACCTCCTTCTGGGTGCTGGTCTGCTTCGGGGTGATTGGCCTCCCGCACACCGCCGTTCGCTGCATCTCCTATAAAGACAGCAAAGCGGTGCACCGGGGAATTATCATTGGCACCATCGTGGTGGCGATCCTGATGTTTGGGATGCATCTTGCGGGTGCGTTAGGCCGGGCGGTGATCCCGGATCTGACGGTGCCGGATCTGGTCATCCCGACGCTCATGGTGAAAGTATTGCCGCCCTTTGCCGCCGGGATCTTCCTCGCCGCACCGATGGCCGCCATTATGTCGACGATCAACGCCCAGCTGCTGCAAAGTTCCGCTACGATCATTAAAGATCTGTATCTGAATCTGCGCCCCGCGCAGATAACAAATGAAGCCCGGTTGAAGCGGATGTCGGCAACGATCACCTTGCTGCTGGGCGCTTTACTGCTGCTGGCAGCCTGGCGTCCGCCTGAGATGATTATCTGGCTCAACCTGCTGGCGTTCGGCGGCCTGGAGGCCGTGTTCTTATGGCCGCTGGTGCTGGGCCTGTACTGGGAACGCGCGAACGCGAAAGGGGCGTTGAGCGCGATGATCGCCGGCGGCGTACTCTATGCCATACTCGCCACTTTTAATCTGCAGTACCTGGGCTTCCATCCGATAGTGCCCGCGTTGCTGTTAAGCTTATTGGCTTTCCTGGTCGGAAACCGGTTCGGTACCTCCGCCCCGCAAGCCGCCATATTGACTACTGATAAATAAAGAGTTTTGCCATGCCATGGATCCAACTGAAACTGAACACTACCGGCGCGAACGCGGAAGAGCTGAGCGATGCGTTAATGGAAGCGGGTTCCGTTTCCATTACTTTCCAGGATACGCACGACACGCCGGTATTCGAACCTCTGCCGGGCGAAACCCGTCTGTGGGGCGATACTGACGTTATCGGCCTGTTTGACGCCGAGACCGATATGAAAGAAGTGATCGCGGTGCTGGAGCAGAATCCGCTGCTGGGTGCCGGTTTCGTGCATAAAATCGAACAACTGGAAGACAAGGACTGGGAGCGCGAATGGATGGATAACTTCCACCCTATGTGCTTCGGTAAACGCCTGTGGATCTGCCCGAGCTGGCGCGATGTGCCGGATGAAAACGCCGTTAACGTAATGCTCGACCCGGGCCTGGCGTTTGGTACCGGTACGCATCCCACCACGGCGATGTGCCTGCAGTGGCTGGATGGCCTCGATCTCGCGG
Source organism: Klebsiella sp. OBRC7 (assembly GCF_000293135.1). Classification (NCBI taxonomy): domain Bacteria; kingdom Pseudomonadati; phylum Pseudomonadota; class Gammaproteobacteria; order Enterobacterales; family Enterobacteriaceae; genus Klebsiella; species Klebsiella sp. OBRC7. The sequence goes on from NZ_ALNJ01000019.1 coordinate 225,336, forward strand.
GCAAAACGATAATCGATTTTGGCTGCGGCTCAGGCATTCTGGCCATTGCGGCATTAAAGCTGGGCGCCGCGAAAGCTATCGGTATTGATATCGACCCGCAGGCCATTCAGGCCAGCCGCGATAATGCCGAGCGTAACGGGGTTTCTGAACGCCTGGAACTCTATCTGCCTAAAGATCAGCCAGAGGCGATGAAAGCCGATGTGGTGGTCGCAAACATTCTGGCTGGCCCATTACGCGAACTGGCTCCGCTTATCAGCGTGCTGCCGGTTACAGGCGGTCTGCTGGGGCTTTCCGGCATCCTTGCCAGCCAGGCGGAAAGCGTTTGTGAAGCGTACGCTGATCTCTTTAACCTCGATCCCGTCGTGGAGAAAGAGGAATGGTGCCGGATCACCGGTTATAAAAAGTAATCTCCCTGTGGCCTCATCGCAGGCCACCGCTTTTCGCGTTTTCTGTACAAAATCATTCGCTCAATGAGAATAAGATGATGCGGTAACGTATTGTAGTTACCAATAAAATCATAAATTTATTCATTGGACGAATGATATGAAAACAACTTTAGGCAAGGCGGCATTACTGGCGTTAAGCATGATGCCCGTGACGGTTTTCGCTTCCCACTGGAGCTATGAAGGCGAAGGTTCGCCGGAACACTGGGGGGCGCTCAATGAGGAGTACAAAACCTGTCAAAATGGTATGAATCAATCCCCTATTAACATCGATACCACGTTTAAGACACACCTTTCACCGCTGGATACGCACTACATCGATGGCCCCATTACGCTCATCAACAATGGTCACACTATCCAGGCGGGGTTAAAGACCACAACAGCGGATACCGTTACGATTGACGGTACGCCATTTACCCTTCAGCAGTTCCATTTTCATGCCCCGAGCGAAAACACCGTTCACGGTAAGCACTATGCGATGGAGATGCATCTGGTACATAAAAGCGCTCAAGGCGCCGTTGCCGTCGTGGCGGTGATGTTCGACCAGGGCGCGGAAAATAGCGAACTGAACAAACTGTGGGCCACCATGCCCGAGAAAGCCGATCAGACGGCTAAAATCGTCACTCAAATGGATCTCAACGCCCTTCTTCCCGCAGACAAGACATACTGGCGTTTCAGCGGCTCCCTGACCACGCCGCCTTGCTCCGAGGGGGTAACCTGGATTGTGCTTAAACATCCCCTGACACTTTCATCAGCGCAGCTGGCAAAATTTAGCCACGCTATGCATCACGATAACAATCGTCCGATACAGCCGCTGAATGGTCGCGTGGTCATAGAATAAACATCAGCTGTGCTTCACGATCATGTTCTGAAATGAGAGCCAACTCACATAAAGCCAAGGTAATTTGCTGATTTCTTCAGCAGATTATCTTGCCCGTTCCCGGTGTCGGGAAGAAAAAATGAGAAGTTAGACAAAATTATAGGTGTAGATAAATTCATCACATGTTTTTAATGCAATGATTTATATAGCTAATTATTCATGCACACTGACCTGCAAGGCGATTCTTTGATCCACCGCAGAGGATTGCTCAAAGTTTGGCCTTTCATCTCGTGCAAAAAATGCGTAATATACGCCGCCTTGCAGTCACAGTATGGTCATTTCTTAACTCATGCGCATCGGACACTACCAGCTCAGGAATCGACTCATCGCAGCGCCTATGGCTGGCATTACTGACAGACCATTCCGCACGTTGTGTTACGAGATGGGGGCAGGATTGACCGTATCCGAGATGATGTCCTCCAACCCGCAGGTTTGGGAGAGCGACAAGTCACGCTTACGGATGGTGCACGTTGATGAGCCCGGTATTCGTACCGTGCAAATCGCCGGTAGCGTACCGGAAGAGATGGCTGCAGCCGCCCGTATTAACGTGGAAAGCGGCGCCCAAATTATTGATATCAATATGGGGTGCCCGGCTAAAAAAGTGAATCGTAAGCTTGCAGGTTCAGCCCTCTTGCAGTACCCCGACCAGGTGAAGTCGATCCTGACGGCGGTCGTCAAAGCAGTGGACGTTCCCGTAACTCTCAAGATTCGCACCGGTTGGGAACCGGAACACCGTAACTGTGTAGAAATTGCCCAACTGGCTGAAGAATGTGGCATTCAGGCTCTGACTATTCACGGACGCACGCGCGCCTGTTTGTTTAACGGAGATGCTGAGTACGACAGTATTCGGGCAGTTAAGCAGAAAGTTTCCATTCCGGTTATCGCGAATGGTGACATTACTGACCCGCTTAAAGCCAGAGCTGTGCTCGACTATACGGGGGCAGATGCCCTTATGATAGGCCGTGCAGCTCAGGGAAGACCCTGGATCTTTCGGGAAATCCAGCACTATCTGGACACTGGAGAGCTGCTGCCGCCGCTGCCGTTGGCAGAGGTTAAGCGCTTGCTTTGTGCACACGTTCGGGAACTGCATGGCTTTTATGGCCAGGCAAAAGGGTACCGAATCGCACGCAAACACGTATCCTGGTATCTGCAGGAACACGCTCCAGATGACCAGTTTCGGCGCACATTCAACGCCATAGAAGATTCCAGCGAACAGCTGGAGGCGTTGGAGGCATACTTCGAAAATTTTGCGTAATAGAAATAAAGAGCTGACAGAACTATGTTCGAACAACGCGTAAATTCTGACGTACTGACCGTTTCTACCGTTAACTCTCAGGATCAGGTAACTCAAAAGCCCCTGCGTGACTCGGTTAAACAGGCACTGAAGAACTATTTTGCTCAACTGAACGGTCAGGATGTTAATGACCTGTATGAGCTGGTACTGGCTGAAGTAGAACAGCCCCTGTTGGACATGGTGATGCAATACACCCGCGGTAACCAGACCCGTGCTGCCCTGATGATGGGCATCAACCGTGGTACTCTGCGTAAAAAATTGAAAAAATACGGCATGAACTGATACTAATCAGTTAAATGTTTGATATAAAAGGCGCTCTTCGGCATGGGGAAGCGCCTTTTTTATTGCATGAATTTTAATGGCTGGCTATCGTCTGCCGCCCGTTAGCCCCGCAAAGGATCGACATAATATTATCAACCAGGGCAGGTGCCTGGCGATACAGATCGAATTGCCCGGGCTCCACCAGCCAGTTTTTAATAATACCGGTAAATGCGCTGTGTAATACAATTAATGAAATTTCAACATTGGTTTCCGCTGGCAATAATCCGTTACGAATACAGAGCTGCAAAATGCTGCGAATAATCGGATAGCTAAAACCAATCCTCTTGCGAATCTCAGCTTCCGGCATCATGTCGCTGGAAAACTCACACTTCTGATACAGAATTTGCATTAACGCACGTTGACGGGGATTATTGGCGATATATTGTAAGCCAATAATAAATTTCTCTCGTAGCGTGCTGAGCGGATCCTGATCGGCTTTAAGGTTAAATTCATGCTGAAGCAGGTCGCGTAGCGGTAGCTGCTGTTGCCACATTTCATTAAATAGCTCCGCTTTGCTTGCAAAGTGCCAGTACACCGCTCCGCGCGTCACGCCAGCAGCATCAGCGATATCGGCTAAGGTCGTGCTGGTCACGCCACGTAAGGCAAACTGCTGAATGGCAGACTCAATCAGAAGCTGCCGCGTCTTTAACGCATCTTCTTTCGTTCTTCTAGGGAAGGTGCGAATAAGCGGGGAAATTCTTCTCGGCTGACTCAGTCATTTCATTTCTTCATGTTTGAGCCGATTTTTTCTCCCGTAAATGCCTTGAATCAGCCTATTTAGACCGTTTCTTCGCCATTTAAGGCGTTATCCCCAGTTTTTAGTGAGATCTCTCCCACTGACGTATCATTTGGTCCACCCGAAACAGGTTGGCCAGGGTGAATAACATCGCCAGTTGGTTATCGTTTTTCAGCAGCCCCTTGTATCTGGCTTTCACGAAGCCGAACTGCCGCTTGATGATGCGAAACGGGTG
>NZ_ALNJ01000020.1:0-67448 GCF_000293135.1 Klebsiella sp. OBRC7
GCGTTGGCCTCAACACGATTTTACGTCACTTAAAAAACTCAGACCGCAGTCGGTAACCTCACGCATACAACCGGGCAGTGACGTCATTGTTTGCGCGGAAATGGACGAACAGTGGGGTTATGTCGGCGCTAAATCACGCCAGCGCTGGTTGTTTTACGCGTATGACAGGATACGGAGGACGGTTGTGGCGCACGTATTCGGTGAACGCACGTTGTCCACGCTGGAGCGTCTTCTGGGCCTGCTGTCGGCCTTTGAGGTCGTGGTATGGATGACGGATGGCTGGCCGCTTTATGAATCACGCCTGAAGGGAGAACTGCACGTTATCAGCAAGCGATATACGCAGCGCATTGAGCGGCATAACCTGAATCTGAGGCAACATCTGGCAAGGCTGGGCAGGAAGTCACTGTCGTTCTCAAAATCGGTGGAGCTGCATGACAAAGTCATCGGGCATTATCTGAACATAAAACACTATCAGTAAGTTGGAGTCATTACCCTGAATCAAAAAGCCCCACCACGGAATGCCGACAACCATATGCAGCAGAAACGTTAATAAAGCGATTATGGTCCCGGTTAACCACCAGGATTTAATATCGTTATAACCGGCGGCAAAGATAATCGGCCCGGCGGCACCGCCATAGTGCGTGATACAGCCCCCGTAAGAGTTAGAAAACAGGATCGCGAGCGCCAGCAGCGCAGGCGTCGTTCCGGTAACCAGTCCAACGGTGGCGAAGACGGGAACCATAGCCGCGACGTATGCACCGCCGGAGGCGAATAAATAGCGCACGACGATGCTTAAAAAAACAATAATCACAATGGTCGTGTTACCGGCGCCGAGGAAATCCAGATGCTCGGACATAAAGGCGGCAAGCCATTTAAAAAATCCCTCTTTGCTTAAGGTCGCACTCAGTCCAATAATGCCGCCGTACCAGATTAACGTATTCCAGCCGCCCTTATTTTGCAGCACATCATTCCAGCAAATGACATTCGCGAGCAAAGCGCCAGCCATGGCAATCACCGCAACGGAGGATTCATTCAGCCCCAGATAATGAGAAAATATCCAGCCGGAGAGTGCGGAGATAAAGACCACGATCAGCCCTTTCTCTTTCGAACTGATGGGCCCCAGGTCGTTCAGGCCCGCAGTGGCTATTTTTACATTGTCTATTTCTTTTAATTGCGGGCGCACTATTTTGTAGGTGATATAAGGAATGACGGCTAACATCAATAGCCCAAGCGGTACCCCCGCCAGAGCCCATCCCACCCAGCTGATGCGGATATGAAAAATATCGGAAATTAACTGTAACGCTAAGGCATTTCCGGCAAACGCGGTCAAAAACATATAGCTGGTGGTCTTAGTCACCATATACACATTCACCATCAGGTAACGTCCGGCCTGACGCGGACTCTCTTTTGGCGTTGAACCTAACACCAGGGCAATGCTATTGATAATCGGGAATACGACGCCGCCGGCGCGCGCAGTGTTAGAGGGCGTCGCCGGTGACAACATTAGATCCAACAGCGCCGTGACGTACCCCAGCCGCAGGGTTGTCCCACCAAATTTTAAAATAAACCAGTACGCCAGACGTTTCCCCAAGCCGGTGGTGACAAAAGCGGCGCTCAAAGTAAACGCGCTAAATACCAGCCATGTCGTTCCCGAGGAAAAACCGCTCAGTACATCCATTGACCTGACCGGGGAGTCATCAAATCGTGCCACCGTTAAGCACGACAAGCCTACCGCCGACAGCATGATAACCGGCTCAGGATAAGGCTTACTCACCAGCCCTATAATGGACGCCAGGTAGATACCTGCCAGTATCCAGGCTTCTTTCGTTAATCCCTCGGGGGGTGGAATTATTATAGCTAATATAATAATAAAAATAAGTACCGCTATTTTTATTAGCTTTGACTTCAACATGCTTCACCTCGGCTACAATCCGTGTCGTTAAAAGCAGAAGCCTCATTCTTCTGAAGCTTCCGCTGAACAAGTGAGCTATTCACCGTTATTGTTTAATGCAGTAAAGAATTAGCCAGAGAATGTTTTAATAATATTTTTTTCATCATTCGTTGACTGATACTCTGGCAGCCGATCGAAGTTCAGGTAACGATAAATGTCGTCCCTTGCTGCTTTGATTTTGTCCATGTGCCAGAAATATTGTTCAACGGTCGGCATTTTCCCTATCATCGCCGCCACGGCGCTCAGCTCCGCCGATGCTAAAAAAACGTTCGCATCGGTGCCAAGACGATTCGGGAAGTTACGAGTCGATGTTGAAACAACGGAACTGCCCTGACGTACCCGCGCCTGGTTCCCCATACACAGCGAACATCCGGCAGGTTCGATTCTGGCGCCCGTTTTTATGAACTGATTAAAGTACCCTTCACTGGCAAGCTGACGCGCATCCATTTTCGTCGGCGGAGCCAGCCACAGCCGTGCGGGTATCTCGCGGGCGTCGGCAATAATTTTACCGGCGGCGCGGAAATGGCCAATATTCGTCATGCAGGAGCCAATAAAGACCTCATCTATCGGCGTACGCGCGACTTCCGACAGCAGCCGGGCGTCATCCGGATCGTTAGGCGCACAGACGATAGGTTCGGTAATTTCCGTGAGATCGATCTCAATCACCGCGGCATATTCAGCGTTCTCATCGGCCACCAGCAGCGACGGATTCGCCAGCCACGCCTCAATTTCCGCAATTCGCCGCGCCAGCGTGGCGGCATTTTCATAACCCTGATTAATCATCCAGCGTAGCAATGTCGCATTGGAGCGCAGATATTCCGCCACGTTCTCTTCTTCCAGATGCAGCACGCACGCCGCTGCGGAGCGTTCGGCCGAGGCGTCGGCCAGTTCAAAGGCCTGCTCCGCTTTCAGCATCCCGAGTCCTTCGATTTCCAGGATTCGACCGGAGAAAATATTGATCTTATTTTTTTTCTCCACCGTCAGTAATCCCTGCTTGCGGGCATAGAGCGGAATGGCGTGAACCAGATCGCGCAGGGTTATCCCCGGCTGCATCTCTCCCGTAAAACGGACCAGTACGGACTCCGGCATATCCAGCGGCATAATGCCCGTTGCCGCAGCAAAGGCCACCAGCCCGGAGCCGCCGGGGAAAGAGATGCCAAGCGGGAAACGGGTGTGCGAATCCGCCCCGGTCCCCACGGTATCAGGAATCAGCATACGGTTAAGCCAGGAGTGGATAATGCCATCACCTGGCTTCAGCGCCACGCCGTTCCGGCGGCTGATAAACTCGGGCAGCGTTTCATGCAGCTTCACATCAACCGGCTTGGGATAGGCCGAGGTATGGCAGAAAGACTGCATAACCAAATCAGCGGAGAAACTCAGGCAGGCCAGATCGGTAAGCTCATCGCGCGTCATTCCTCCGGTGGTATCCTGCGAACCGACGGTGGTGATTTGCGGCTCGCAGTACTGTCCTGGTCGGATCCCGGCAACGCCGCAGGCTCTCCCCACTATTTTCTGCGCCAGCGTAAAGCCGGCGGCGGAGGGTGCCGGCGCTTTCGGCCGGCGGAAAACGTCGGAGGGCGCAAGGTTCAGCGATTGCCGCGCTCTGGCCGTCAGGCTGCGGCCAATAATCAGCGGAATGCGCCCTCCGGCGCGCACTTCATCCAGCAGAACGTCCGTTTTCAGGGAAAATGAGGTGACAGGACGCTGGCTGTGGGCTTCGCAAATTTCCCCGCGATACGGATAGAGATCAATCAGCATTCCCGTGGATAGCGCGGAAACATCCATTTCAAGGGGCAGCGCGCCGGAATCTTCCAGGGTATTAAAAAAGATGGGCGCAATATTGCCGCCAAAAACAAAGCCGCCGCTTCGTTTATTCGGCACCCATGGAATATCGTTGCCGAGGTGCCATAAAATAGAGTTAGTGGCCGATTTTCGCGAAGAGCCGGTACCGACCACATCGCCGACGTAGACCAGCGGGTAGCCCTCTTTCTTTAACTGCTCTAGCTGCCGTATCGGCCCGCGGCTTCCCGGCTCATCCGGGCTGACGCCGTCGCGCGGATGACACAGCATGGACAAGGCATGCAAAGGAATATCCGGACGTGACCATGCCTCGGGCGCAGGCGACAAATCATCAGTATTGGTTTCCCCCGTCACTTTAAATACTTTCAGCGTGATCTTCTCCGGCAGCGCCGGGCGACGTAAAAACCATTCGGCGTCGGCCCATGACTGAAGCACTTTTTGCGCCCAGGCATTTCCTTGTTTCGCCTTTTCTTCCACATCCTTAAATTTTTCAAAAATAAGCAGCGTGGCGCTTAATTGTTCGGCAGCGCTGCTGGCCCAGCGGGGATCGTCCAGTAAGTGAATGAGCGGTTGAACATTATAACCGCCCTGCATGGTGCCCAGCAGTTCAATAGCCTGCTGAGGCGCAATAATACTCGCCGGGCTTTCTTCTTTAATCTGCTGATAAAGAAAATCGGCCTTAATTTTCGCCGCCGGATCGACGCCCGGCGGCACGCGATGCGCTAACAGCTCAACAAGGGCATTTTTATCTTCGCAGGTCTTGCTGGTCAGTAATGTAATTAGTTCTTGTGTTTGCTCAGCGGTTAACGGCTTCGGTGGAATATTTTTTTCAGCACGTTCGTCCACATGCTTATTATAAGCTTCTAACATATGCTCTCCGTTTCAGATGTTATTTATCTGAAGGTTGTTTATGTAATCGCGATATTCGGTTGGTAAAATTAACTTTTAATAAATTGCGGTAGCCCTTCACAAAATTCTGCTAACTGCTCCAGACCATAATTCCAGTCGCCGAATCCGGACTCAGCATTAATATGCCCGGCGTCACCCAGATCGATTAACCGCCCTCCCCAGCATTGCGCCCAGTACTGCGCTCGCTTAAAGGTCATTAACGGATCGTTTCGGCTGGCAAACAAGAGACTGGGCACCCGCAGCCTCTCGGGAAGTACCGCCTCGTCCAGTTCGAAGAGCGATGGCTCCGCAGGCGCAACCATGACGATACCCGCGATGTTCACCTTTTGCGTCTGAACCAGGCGACATGCGGCGAGTGCCCCAAAGCTGTGGCCGACCAGCACAGCCGGCCGCTGACAGGTAGCCAGCTCCCGACGGATAGCGGATACCCAGGCATCGATATCCGGCTCCAGCCAGTTCCGCTGGCTTATCCGCTTCCAAAAAGGAAAACGACGACTCCAACAGCTTTGCCAGTGATGCTCATCGCTGTCTCGCAGGCCCGGCACCAGAATAATCGTCAACTTCTCGCTGAGCTGTTCCAGACGTTGGATAGTCATAAAGCCTTCCTCTCCACGTTCAGTAACGCCCGTCAGGCCGGGTAATGGGAAAGTACCCAGCCAACGGCAAGGAGATCCGCGCTGCCGCCAGGGCTAATATTTCTGTCAATCAACGCCTTATCCATGTGTCTCAGCGCTTTTCTGAGCTTTTCACCCGCCAGGTGTTCTATCTTCAGAACGCGTTGCGCATAGCGCTGCACATACTGCAGGCCGCTCAGCCCGCCCCGGGACACCACATTGGTATCGGGGTTGAAGGCCATCAGGGCCAGCAGCATCCTGAGCAGCGCATCCTGCTCAGATAACCCCTCCCGCCGCGCTTTCTGCCACTGGGGCAGCCCGAACTGCCTGACGGTATAAAAGCCGTTCTCAGCCTCACCCCGCGCGCCGCTAAGCCCAAAGCGCTGAAAAATATGCTCGCCTTTGGTTTTGGCGAGGCCCTTTCTTTTCAGTTCCTGGCTAACCAGGCCCGCGCACATCGCGCGGGTTTCCTCGCACAGATTGCGCTGTCTAAGCATCTGATTGCGCTTAACAAGGCGCCCAGCGGCGGCGCACAGCAGGCCGAGGGAAAAAATGCCGCCTTTGTGGGTGTTTACTCCCCCCGTGGCGTTAAACATCGCCTGTTCGCAGGCCAGTCCTGTGGGCCTTATCGCCAATAGCGTCTGCGGGGCAGGCAAATCAGCCGTCGCCTTTCCCTGCGCAAAAAAGCGCGGAAACCAGGGCGAGACGGCGCGAATACTGGCCATAAACAGCGCGATATTCATATCACGATGCGCACCATTGTTCGCGCCATCAACCAGCCCGGGCTTTGGCGTTAATCTCACTTCCCGATACATCGCCTCGGCAGCCAGCCAGGCGATGCTTTCCCGTTGCTCAGCCCGTTCAGCGTTGACCGCGAAAATAGTCATAGGCTAAATCCTCAATCACTTGCGCAAGTTCATTCTGAGAATGGCGGCGCATACGGGAACAGACGTGGGCAGCCTCATTGCAAATGAAGCATTTGCGCATCGGCTGTCGGATCGCGCTGCGCTTAATTAATCCGGATGTGGGACAAAAAACATCGATATCCCACAGACGCCCGAGAGGATGATGATCTTCAAGATGCGCCGTCACGTGCTTGATCATCCAGGCTGGCGCCGCTACGGACCAGAACGCTTCGGGCCCGGTGGGCTGAAAACGAACGTCGTGTCTGGAAACGCCCCAGCGATGTTTCCGCAGCAGCTGGCTGAACGCGTCCGTCGCCTCCGCCATAACCTGCCGGGCAAGCGGCGTATCTTTTACCTCTCCGGGCCAGACGAGCGTGGTGGATACCATCGGTTGTTCGAAGCGGTGCAGCCACGCCTGTTGTACACTCGCGCGCGCTTCTCTGGCTTTGAGGACTTCCTCAAGGGTGAGAGGGGCGCAGGAAGCGTTTGTTGTTTCGCCGATCATTCTTTCACCTGCCTTACCACGTCAATGACGCTGCCATCGCGATAACGCACGACGCCGACAATGCGCGAGGTAAACTCAATAGGTTTGGGCTCGCCAGAAATCACCAGCGATGTCTGATAAAGCGCTTCGATATCAACGACCGGCAAACCGGCCGCAATCAGCCTCTCTTTGACTTCCGGACGGGCAGGATTTACAGCAATGCCGTGGTCGGTGACGAGCACGTCAATGCTCTCTCCCGGCGTTACGCGGGTCGTGACGTGCCTGACGACGGTGGGAATGCGGCTGCGGATCAGGGGCGCGACCACGATAGTTAAATTTGCCGCCGCCGCGACATCGCAATGTCCGCCCGATGCCCCGCGCATCACGCCGTCGGAGCCGGTCAGAACGTTGACGTTAAAATCCGTATCAATTTCCAGCGCGCTTAAGATAACGATATCCACGCGGTCGCAGCAGGCGGCTTTCGCCGCCGGATTGGCGTAAACGCTGGTCGAGATTTCAACGTGGTGCGGATTTTTCGCCAGCGACTCCCCCGCTGCGCCATCAAAACTTTGTGTATCCAGCAGCTTAGTAATCAGCCCCTTTTCATGCAGATCGACAATGCTGCCGGTAATGCCGCCTAAGGCAAAGCTGGCGACAATATTGTGTTTCCTCATGCGGGATTCCAGGAATCGCGTACAGGCGGTGGACGCCGCGCCCGATCCCGTTTGCAGAGAAAAACCATCGCGAAAATAACCGGAATGCTCAATGACGTCCGCAGCAGACCGCGCGATCATCAGCTCTCGCGGATTGCTGGTCACGCGCGCGGCGCCAACGCTGATTTTCGCCGGGTCGCCTACGCTGTCGATTTTGACAATATAATCAACCTGATCCTGAATAATGCTGGCCGGCATATACGGAAACGGCTCAATGCTTTCCGTCAGCAAGACCACCTTGCGGGCATATTTTGCATCGACCATCGCGTAGCCAAGCGAGCCGCATCGGGATTTGCCGCCGCTGCCGCTGGCATTGCCATATTCGTCGCAGCAGGAGACCGCCAGGAACGCGACATCAATATTAATTTCACCCTTTTCAATCAGATTGACCCTGCCGCCGTGCGAGTGGATCTGTACCGGCTCCTCCATCAGGCCGTGTGAAATCGCATCCGCTAATTCACCGCGCATCCCGGAGGTATAGATTTTGCTAATAACGCCGTGTTTAATATGCTCGATCAGCGGCGTGTTGCAGGTCATCAGGGAACTTGACGCCAGCGTCAGCCCTCGCAGGCCTTTTTCCGCCAGCCTGGCCATAACGTAGTTAATCACTTTATCACCCTCGCGGAAGGCGTGATGAAATGAAACGGTCATCCCATCGCGTAAATCGCAGCGTGATAAAACCTCATCCAGCGTATCGAAAAGTTTGCGCTGATATTTTTGCCGGATATCCGCAAGATAGGGCGTATGGGTATTTGCGCCGGAAAATACCTCATATTGATGCTGGGCGCCGGATATATTATGAAGAGCTTCGGTTAATTGGTTCATAGTTAAATCCTGTTGCTGGTGACTGAATGGAGATTATTGCCGGATGCCGGAGGCATTTTTACGTTCAATAACCACCCGGGCATGGTTGATGATCGGCGCGTCAATCATTTTGCCGTTCAGTGAAATCACCCCAAGTCCGCTACGCTCCCCTTCTTCGGCCGCGGCAATAACACGCTCGGCGTAATCAACCTCTTCCTGAGTGGGGGCATAGGCATTATGTAAGATCTCAATCTGCCGCGGATTAATAAGCGACTTACCGTTAAAGCCCATACGCTTAATCAAATCCACTTCTTTCAAAAAGCCGGCCTCGTCATTAATATCGGCATAGACCACGTCAAACGCATCAATGCCTGCCCCGCGGGCCGCATGTAATACCGCGCAGCGCGCGTAAAACAGCTCGGTACCGTCGCCGCGTTCCGTTTGCATATCCATGACGTAATCAAACGCCGCCAGCGCAATCCCCATCAGGCGTTGAGAGGACCTGGCAATAGCGACGGCATTAATGACGCCCACCGCCGATTCAATCGCCGCCATCAGCTGCGTAGAGCCCACCGGGCGGCCGCAGCTCTCTTCAATACGCACAATTTCACGCTCAAGCTGATAAATATCTTCCGGCGTATCGGTTTTGGGTAAACGGATCACATCGACGCCGGCGCGCACCGCCGCTTCGAGGTCTTTTAAGCCAAACGGCGTATTCAGCGGATTAATCCTGACAACGGTTTCAATATCTTTATACATAGGATGCTGTAGCGCATGGAACACCAGCAACCGCGCGCTGTCTTTCTCTTTCAACGAGACCGCATCTTCCAGGTCAAACATGATTGAATCGGGTTTATAAATAAAGGCGGTTGAAAGCATAGCGGCGCTTGAACCCGGTAAAAAAAGCATGCTACGACGTAATTTTTTCATCATAATTTTTCCCACGCAATTTCGTTGCTGGCCGTTCCCCGTAAAATCGCCGCCTGCATTCTGGCGCGGATAACGCAGTCCAGCGCGCCCTTATCCTCCACAATAATTTGCCCCTGCGTAACGTTTAATGCGGAAAGTGTTTCATTGACCACTGCCGTAATCTGTTCACCAAATTGTTTGTACACTTCGCTGTTGATAGTAATATCGAGCCCATCATCGTAGGGGCTGACTTTGACAACCAGGTCACTGGATTCCAGCGTCCCGGCGATTGCCGCATGTAATATTTTCATATAAATATCCTGAACAATGATTTATTAAGCATCAACCATATTCAAATCGGGCTGCTTAGATTGATTCGCTGATAACCATTTATATAAATAAGGCATCGTAGTCGCAGGCACCATACTTTCAACGGCATGCATATCTTCGTGACTTAACAATTTTCTGACCGCAGAGGCGGAGATGGGAAGATTATTCATATCGGTCATCCGCTGAATCTCATTCACCTTGATACTGGCGGCAGGTATTGTCATCTCATCCTCCAGCCAGTGATGCATTGCGTCATTATATTGCGCGGTCACCTTACAGAAAGGTTCAGTACCCACAAAACGCTGATTAATATTTAAAGCCGGAGCAATGTAACGGCGGAACATAAGCAAATCTATTGCGGCATACACCTCATTAATAATTTGTTTTTCTTTGAGAAAGTAACCGGGGAATGTTCCTCGAGAAATAATATATTTTGAGCCAGGATGGACCGTAATATTAGGCAGATGCCGTGACCCCTCCTGAACCATGGCAAACCGTTGCCGGAAGGAAAACGTGGACAGATCTTCCTCAACGACAAAGACATGCAGCCAGTCGCACGCTTTCGCCGCCTGCTCAATCAGATACTGGTGCCCTAACGTAAAGGGATTTGCATTCATCACAATCCCGCCGATATTTCCGGCCGTCACCAAATGCTGGCCCCGCAGTTGGCGGCAGTAGCGATGGATGCCAACCGGCGAATTCTCCATCAGCGTCGCCCTGTTATCGAGGGTGACCAAAGGATAAAATCCGCATCCCTGGAACGACCGCACATTATCCGGACACGTCAGGAGAAAAAGCTGATGTTCGCCGTTCTGAACAGCCTGCAACTCCGCTTCATGAATGATTTTCAGGCCTAACGCTGTCCCGCGCCACTCTCTGGCAACCGCAATGCATTTTAACGTATTCCCCGCAAGCCCGGCGCAGGCAACCAGCTGCCGCCGGCAGCGCGCGACAACAAATTGCTCAATGTCGCCGTCGATGCCTAATCCATTGTTCTTCAGAAAGAGAATTATTTCGTCTCTGAAGGTACCGTTGCTAGTTTCCACTTTCTCGAATTCTAGCGTTTGGTCGGTGTACATCTTGTTTCTCCTGCCCATACCTTAATGAGCGTCAAATAATCTTGTCTGAGCCCGCGGAGACGACGACATCTGCAATTCGTGCTGCGGTTTTGATTCGACAATCGTATTCATGAGATGCCCAATATTTTCTATTACCACCTCGACCCGATCGCCTTCGTGCATAAAGAGTGGGGGCGTTCTTTTTTTGCCGACGCCGCCAGGGGAGCCGGTAATAATGACATCGCCGGCGCTGAGCGCCGTAAAAGTACTGATATAGCTAATCAGATCGGCAACTTTATGGATCATACTGCTCGTCGAATCATTCTGAACCATGATGCCGTTCAAATAGGTTTGAATAGACAAACGATGGGGATCGGGTATTTCATCAACAGTTGTCAGGCAGGGACCAAACGCGCCGGTCTGCCGCCAGTTTTTCCCGGCGGTAAACCAGGCATGCTGCCAGTCGCGCACCGATCCATCCATATAGCAGCTATAGCCTGCAACATGGCTCAGGGCAGCGTCAGTATCGATATTCATACCTGGTTTGCCAATAATAACGGCCAGCTCACCTTCATAATCAAATTCATTGGATAGCGCGGGTTTTAATATCGGTGTTGCATGACCGGTTTGCGAGTCAGGAAAACGAATAAAGAGGGTCGGCGCATCGCTGGTTTCAGAAAACTCTTTTCTTTTTTCCGCATAGTTCATACCGACGCAGAAAATTTTCCCTGGATTTTCAATGACCGGTAAAAAAGTAATATCAGCCATCGCGACATCGACCGGATAATTAACATATTGGCTGGCGACCTCAATAGCGCCCCACTGCAGTAAGTCCTTCAGCGTACGATATTGATGACCAATCTTGCCACCCAGGTCAATAATGCCTGTATCCGTCAATATTCCATAACTCTTACGACCATGATGAACATAGCTTGCTAATTTCATGATGACACCTTACTAACATTGAATTTCTTTCCTCACGCCACTGGAGATGACGTGAGTCATTCACTTCGCCACGAAGGGTTTAAGACTCAACCGGAACCATGGCTTTTGTTTCGCTGGAAGACAAATACGTTGCAACCACCGCACCCACGGCCAGTAGCGCAATAATGAATCCCGTCATCCCCTGCCAGCCCATAGAGTGGAAAACAAAGCCGTTCACGAAACCAATCACTGAGCCGCCCATGTAGTAGAAGAACAGATACAACGCGACGGCCTGGCCACGTGCATGCGTTGCATTTTTACTTACCCAGCTTAAGCCAATGGAGTGACAACCAAAGAAACAACCGGTAAAAATGACCGCGCCGATAATAAAGGTGACGACGTTAGACGTTAAAGTCAGCAGCATTCCCAGCGCCATCATCACAAACAGCGCGCGCAGGACTCTCATACTGCCGTATTTTGCGGAAAGACGTCCCGCCTGAGGGGCAGTGAAAAAGCTTAAGGCAAAGCTAAAGGAGAGCAGGCCCGCATTCGCCGGAGAAATATGAAAGGGTTCGCCTTTCAGGAAGAAAGCCAGGTAGTTATAGAGAGAGGTGAATACCCCAAAGATGATGAAGCTAATCACGAAGGCTAACGCCAGCTTTTTATTTTTAAAGTGAGATGCCGCGCCTTTCACCACGCGAAGAACGTTGAGGTTTTGCGTTGGCTTAAAGTTCTGAGACGCCGGGAGTAAAAAGTAAACCAGCAAAGCAACCAAAATCAGGCTGATCGCAAAACCATAGAAAATGGTATTTATTGAGATATGGTCGATCAGCTGGCTGGCCACAATACGCCCGGACATCCCTCCCATCGAGTTACCAAAGACGAAGTATCCGGTGACCACCCCCGCCACCACCGGCGCGACCTCCTCGCTGATATAGGCGGTTGCGGCAGCAGCGATACCGCTGAGCGCCAGGCCAATGACCGCACGCAGGGCCACCAGCATCGCCCATGATTCAACCAGAGGACAGAGCATCGTCAGCAGTCCGCCAAGTAGCAGCGAAACGATAATCAATTTTTTCCTGCCGTAATGATCGGACAGCGTCCCGGTGAATAATAATCCGATAGCCAGAAGCGCCGTTTCTGCGGAGAGAATGATACTCACCTGACTCACCGGCACATCATATTCGACGGCGAGAACGGGCAACAGAGGTTGAATAAAAAAGAGTGAGGCTAATTCTGCAAGGCCGGATAGCGCCAGGGCCAGGATGATCCGAATATAATTACTGACCTTGACGGGAGCAGAATTAAGCTGATTATCTTTCGTATGGGTTATAGCCATAAAATCCTCGACATTATTTTTTTAGGTACAGAGTTATGTAGCAACTACACGCGAGAGGACATCAGTATTGCACTGCATTAATGATATAAAATATTTATAATTCCTCCGCTAAAACATATTCCGGGACGCAAACCGTGCCTTCAAATAATTTACGGGAGGTTCTAATCACTGCGGCACGCGTTTTCTCAATATCATCTCCCTCTTTGAGTAAAGATACGGAAATTTTTCCGCTCGGATGTTCAATATTAATAATATTGGTATACGGCGTCCTCGGCTGGTCGGCCACAATATGATGGGCCACCGATCCTTCAATTATCGTGGCCGTGGATATGCCGATAGAGCCCGTAATAGCCAGTGATTTATGGCAGGTATGAGGCATAAAATAACGAACTCTGATGGTCCCGCCTGCGCCGGGCGCGCTCAGCAGAACCGGTTTAGGGATCACTTTATCGGCGACATCGCCCAGCCCCATTTTCGCACCTGCCTTGCGCCGGATCGTTTCCAGCTTATTCATAAACGCGCGATCGGCATCGAGGTCGGCCGGTGATTCGTCTCCCGTTTTTCCCATCCGCTCTGCCCTAATCAGCACCATCGGCATCGCCATATCAATGCAGGTGACTTCCACATCATCAATCACATCGACGACGTTACCGGTTGGCAGCAGCTTTCCCGTCTTGCATCCGGCGGAGTTAAGGAAAGTCAGGCCAATCGGCGCAGCGCAGCCGGGAACGCCATCAATGTGCGTATCGCCTTCATAGTTGACATAAAAATTCGGCGTTTGTACTTCCGCATCAACCAGTGTACCGGTATTCAGGTTACGGATTCGCACTGTCGTCACCGGACTTTGCGCCTTAACAAGGCCTTTTTCAATCGCGAAGGGCCCTACGGCACAGAGCATATTACCGCAGTTAGGCGTGGTATCGACGCGGCGCTCGTTGACCATCACCTGAACAAATAAATAGTCGACGTCAGCATCCGGACTGTCCGAGGGGCTAACAATCGCGACTTTACTGGTTTGGGGACTGCCGCCGCCAATACCATCAATTTCGAGTTCGTGACCCGCGCCCATTAAGCCCAGCAGCACAGCATCGCGTTCTTCAATTTTTGTCGGTAAATCACTGGCCAGAAGCACCGGGCCTTTCGAAGTACCACCACGCATCAGTACACAAGGAATCTTTAACATTATGTTTCTCGTTTCACACATTGATAAGAGCAATGTCAGGATTCCACAGACGAATACATAATTCTAATGCCAATAAAACCATCGATTAATACGTTTTGCGTATAAATAGCGGTTAGGTTAATGTGTTTGCACCGCGATAAAGTCTGGAGTGAAAACTCATGCTGCACGATCTTCAAGGTATACAAGCGTTTGTTAAAATTGCAGAAATTGGATGTTTCACAAGAGCGTCACATTTTCTTCACACATCCCAACCGGCGTTAACGCGGCGGATCAAAAAACTTGAAGAGCAGCTGGGAGCTACGCTATTTGAACGGACAACCAGAAACATTAAACTTACGGCTGTAGGCAGAGAGTTTTTACCTAAGGCAAAGAATTTAATAGATTTTTATGAAAGCTCGATCCTGAGTATTAAAGAAATGGCCACCCATCAAAGCGGCGTTGTCACTCTGTCCTGCCTCCCCACCGCGGCGTTCTATTTCCTCCCTTCGGTCATCAGGGACTATAACAATCACTACCCCAATATCCGTATCCGTATCCTCGAGCACAGCGCCAGCGATTGTCTTGAAGCCGTCTTAAACGGTGACGCAGATTTCGGCATAAACATGATAAACATCACACATCCCAATATCGATTTCTCGCCGCTGGTCAATGAACCTTTCGTATTAGCCTGCCGACGGGACCACGAGCTGGCGCAGAAATCGCTGATCTTGTGGGAAGACCTGGCCAACTTCAGGCTTATTGGCGTTAGACGTTCAAGCGGTAACCGCTCGCTGATCGATCAAGCGCTGGAGAATATGGACTGGAAGCCCAACTGGTTCTATGAAGTCAGGCATCTGTCGACGTCGCTGGGTATGGTAGAGGCAGGGCTTGGGGTGGCGGTGGTTCCCAGTCTGGCCATGCCGACCGATGAGCATCACATTCTTGTCAGCCGTCCGCTCGTTGAGCCGGTTATTCGCCGCACGCTCGGTCTCGTGCTGCGCAGAGAAACGGCGCTGAGCCCTGCAGCGGAAAAGTTCAGGGAGATGCTATTACAACTCTGGTCACAGGATACAAGCAGCCCGTGGATAGGGAAATTTACCCGCTAGACCCGCTTCTTCTGCGTTAAACTTATCGTGGACGACGCTTCTGTCGCCGGAACGCTCCCCGTTGCGCAGGCTCGCCGGCAGGCGCTTCGATCGCAACGAAAATCCGTTGACCCCATGTATCAGCGGCTGGTATCAGGACTATTTACAGCAGGCGGAGTTGCCGCCCGCCGACCATCGCCGGACGAAAAAAAACCCGCAGAGATAGCGCGGGTTGATTCAAATGCAAATCCATTGACTGTAGATAACATCACAATAACCAGGCGTTATTTTATGATATGCATCACAAAAACATCACCCCCTGTTCGGGGGGGATACTGACTTCTCCCCGGCCTCTCTTTATCCTCCCCGCGCGCAGCGTGGAGGGCTAAGGGCATAACGTGGCGGCCCAGCGCAGTCCTGATTCGCGCAGCGCAAAGATCGCCTGAGGGATTTTTGCTTTTTTTGAAGCCGGATGTAAGAATCGACAACAATTTTTATGAGTCAACGCGTTCACCGATGCCGCTCACCGCAGGGGCAGGGATATCGGCCATCGGAATGACATTGCTCATACGTCGTTGCAGCGTGCCGCCCGCCATATCAAATGAATGACTGCTCGCTACCAGAAACCCTCTGTATTACTTCATTCCACGGGAAACAGTATGAAGCCAAAACAAGCGGAAATTATCCGCCAGTCAATGTCTCTGTTTAACAAAGAGGGGTATCAGTCGCCGAGTATTGACCGGATATCGGAGAATGCGGGCATCTCCAAAATGACCTTCTACCGCTACTATGCGGATAAAGAGGCGCTCATTCTTGATATTTTACAGCAGAAAGAGAGTGAGTTTATGCAGGCGCTGCAGGAGATTACCGCCGATAAACCTTCGGGCCGCGAGAAGCTGTTTGCCGTCTTCGAATACTACAATAACTGGTTCACCTGTGAGGATTTCCACGGCTGCATGTTCACCCGCGCCCTGTTTGAATATGGAACCTCGTCTTCCGCTATCCGGGCGACATGCTCACGGTTTAAATCGCGCCTCTACCAGTTTTTCCGCGACATTCTTACCCTGCTGTTAAAACCGGAACCTGCGGAACGGGTGGCGATGATGATGCTCATGCTGATTGACGGCGCCATTGCCGCTCAGCAGGCGGAGTCCTCGGAATGCCGGGAGATCCCTCCCGGAATAACGGCCTGGAGCGCGGCAAAAGCGCTTATTTATTCAGAAGGCGGCACCCTCTGACTCGCGTTCAACAACGGTACGTAACGCCTCCAGCAGACAATCGTAGTAATCGCAGCAGGTCTGAAGACGCAGCGCTGCGCCCACGTAGACCTCCTCCAGCGCAGCCGGGTTTTTATTGCCGATCGGAACGATAACGTTATTCAGCCACCCATCGGCGTGACCGATATCAACCTCGATATGTTCCGCGTAATAATGCACGTCGCGATCCGTAAGGCCTATGCGACGGCACCCGGTAACGAGCTTCTGGTACTGCGGCGGGTCCAGCAGTTCCGTCATCGCCATCACGCCGAGCGATTTGTAGTAATGCTGACGGTTAACGCCGCCCAGCATGAACGCGTTATACCCGGCGAGCCCCTGCCAGTCATACAGATGGGCGAAATGGTTTTCAGGTAGCGCAATATCTCTGCGCTTCAGCAAATCCTTATACAGATTAACGTGCGTAAACTCCTGGCTGCCCTGGCCTATTTCATCCCAAAGATTCTGGGCAATCTCTGCACGCGTTTCTGGCAGAGAGCCGACCAGCCCCATCGCGACCAGATCGAAAAACAGCAGATTGAGCGCGCTATCGCTTTTGAAGAAATAGTCTATTTGCGTAGCAGAGGCGGAAGAGGAGAGGAAATCAAAGAGGGGATGGTGCGAAGCCGGGTGTTTCTGACATAAATGACGGAGTTCCTCAACGATATTCCCGGCGTCAAGCGCGGGTATCGGGAAACTGAAACGTTTTTTTTCCACCCGGAGCCATTCTGACTCGATGTAGCTTCTGATCCCGCAGAGTAATGGATGAAACTGGTTTTTTGCCGCCGCCGATAGCGGCTCCGCCAGCCACGCCTGGTAGAGTTTAAACAGCGCGCTGTGGGCACGTTTTTTCGCTTGCGGATCGTTGGCGGTAAAAGCCTTAGTACAGGTATTTTCGGTCAGGTACCAGGCTCTGTCCGCCAGTAGCGGATTGGCCGTCAGTTTTAGTGAAAGCGCGTTGCTGTGAAGAAGCTGGTCAATCATGTCATCCAGAGAGAGCCTGGCCATTGCGGAATGTTGTTCGTTCCCGGTGAAACCATTTTCTGTCTTACGCATTGATTTATCCCTGTTTAATGCATGGTATATATACGTTATCGTACAGATAAATATGCTGCAATAAGATTTTTTGCACACAGGAAACTAATTTTTAACCATATGATTTAAAATGAAAAAATAATAAAACCCTCAATAAGCATAAAATTTAATTGATATATTAAAAAAATAAAGTTACCATTTAGTACAGTTCGAAGCGATGCAAGGAATGAGCATGCCTTACCTGTTACTCACGTTGGCGGCCCTGTTTTGGGGAGGGAATTATGTCGTAGGGCATATTCTCGTTCAGGGCGCGGATCCGATTCTCATGACCGAAGCGAGATGGGCGTTGACCGCACTACTATTGGTATTGCTGTATCAGCGGCAAATCCGCGACAGTCGGCCGTTGTTCCGCCAGAATGGCGCAACGCTGCTGGTTCTAACGCTGTGTGGACAGGTGAGCTTTCCCTTAACCCTCTATATTGGTCTGCAGTCGACGTCTGCACTGAACGCAGCGATTTATATGTCTGCGACCCCCTGTATGGTGCTGATGATTAATCGCCTGATTTTCCATGACCGGGTATCGGCGCGGAACTGGTGGGGCGTGATCTTTAGTACCGCAGGCGTGCTGCTGCTCCTGCTGCATGGCAACCTGAGCAACGCAGAGGGGCTAAAAGGGTTTAGCCAGGGCGACCTGTGGGCAATGGGGTCGGCGCTAAGCTGGGCAGTATACTGCTCGCTGTTGCGTAACAAAGATCGTCGTATCCCCGCCAATGCTTTCGTCGCCGTCAGTTCGCTTCTTGGCGCCCTTATTCTGCTTCCGGTGGTGATTTTCTGGCTGTGGCTGCACCCCGCCACCTCATTCGCCGCCTACCACGATATCGCTTTCCTTACTGGACTGGCGTATCTGGTGATTTTCCCCTCGTGGCTGGCCTACCTGTTCTGGAATAAAGGCATCGCGGCTATTGGCGCGACTCGCGGTGAGATTTATACCCATATTATTCCGCTTTCCGGCGGCATATTAAGCATTGTGTTTTTACATACCCAGCCGCATCTCTATCATTTACTGAGCTCGCTATTAATTTTGACCGGAATCGCGATTTGCTCATTCGCTAAAAAATCAGCGGCGTATTCATAAATAATAATCTAACGTTTTAACCCATATTCACCGAAGAGTTTAATATGCTCAGGATATACTTATACCTTATTCTCGCCGCATCGGTTTCCGCGCTGGCGACAGATATGATCGTGCCCGCGCTGCCCCTATTACAAAAAGCGTTTACTACCGATTATTCGGCTATTCAGTTAACCATTAGTGGTTTTCTGGTGATATACGCGGCGAGCCAGTTATTATCAGGATTTCTTGGCGAAAAGTTAGGTAAATTACGCGTACTGACGGCCAGCTTTTTGCTTTTCCTCGCGGGCAGCCTCCTCTGTTTTATGTCCGATAGTTTAATGATGCTGTTGGCCGGCAGGGCATTACAGGCCCTGGGCGCCGGCGCCGGCCCGGTCCTGTCTAAAGCTATCGCTAAAGAGACGTTCTCCCCGCTAACGCTCAAGCGCGCGCTTTCCGATATTTCTTCCGCCAGCGCGGTAGTTCCTCTTATTGCGCCGCTGGCCGGCGCCGCACTCCTCGGCTATCTGAGCTGGAATTCGATATTCCTGGTTATGGCCCTGTTTAGCATCGTCACCCTTGTGCTCTCTCCGCGTCGCCTTGAGCAGCATGATGCGGTCGCGGCGCCCTCCTCTTCCGGATTTATCACCCCGGCATTTATTCAGGGTACGCTGCTGGTTTCGCTGATTCTGAGTTCGCTTTTTTGCTATATCTCGCTGTCGCCGGCCATTTTTATGCAGCAGCTTGGGCTGAGCACAATGCACTACTCGCTGCTCTTTTCTGCTTCCGTATTATTTTTTATTATTGGCAATCAGCTCTCAAAATTTGAGCGCATAAATAATCCCTGGATTTTGTTTATCCTGAATGCGCTGGCGGTTGTCCCATTTATTATCGGTAGTCACTCACTACTATTATGCATCTCCGGCTCGATGATTTTTAACCTCACTCTTGGCGCCTATTACCCGATCGCGAATTTTATCGCGCTGCAAATCAAAGGTAGCAAAACAGGTATTGCCGCGTCCGTCACCGGATTTATTCAAACGGTGAGCGCCGGCGCCATCAGCTATTTCGCCGTAAAACTAACGGATACCGGTATGGGGTTTGACAGAACCCTCGGTGCAAGCACGTTAACACTGGCAATTCTGTCTCTTCTGGTAGTCACGACAATGAAGGTAACGCAATGGAAAACTGGCAAAAAAGGAAAATAGACAGGTCGCTAAAATATCAGACCCGGGTATTCTCCGAACATATTAATGAACTGGTCGCGGTAAAAAGGGACGGCAAGGTCATTACCCTCGACGATGGCAGAAAAATGGTGGAATTTGTCTCATGCTCTTACCTTGGGCTAGAGACTCACCCGGCGCTGAAAAAAGCGGTTGTCGACGCCATTGAGCGTTTTGGCGTGCAGGTTTCTGTCGCCAGAACGCGGGTAAAAGTTGATCTGTTCCCGCAGCTGGAAGCACGACTGAACGACATCATGCATGGGGCTCATACTTTGACGTTTAACGCCGTGACCCCTTGCCATATCGCGGTGCTGCCGCTGCTGGCATCCGGGACGCTGCCGCATTTTACGTTCAGCAAAAAACCCTATTTTATTATGGAGAAGACCGCGCACGCGACGTTGCAGATCAACCGCGGGCTTTTACAGCAGTTTGGGGAAGTCGTCAGAATTGATTTTCAGGATAAGGCGCGGATTGAAGAGGCTTTTCGCTATGCGGCCAGCCAGGGATTAACGCCGATCTCGGTATCTGACAGCGTAGGCTCAATGGGCGGCGTCGCCCCCGTCGCGCATATTGTCCGCCTGGCGCATCAGTATGATGGCTACGCGTATATAGACGATGCGCACGGCACCTCTATCTACGGAGAGTACGGTTCCGGATACGTTATGTCTTGCCTCGGCCATCGGCTTGACGAGCGTATTATTATCGCTGGCTCGCTGTCTAAAGCCTTTGGCTCACACGGCGGATTTATCGCCTGTCGCGACGCTGAGACCATCAACTTTATTAAGACCTACGGCACAACCTACGCCTTTGGCGGACCGCCTTCATTGCCTGGAATTGCCGCCTGCGTAGCCGCCGCCGATCTCCACCTGGACGGCACCGTCGCAGCCCGCCAGGAGAAGCTTCAGAACGTCATTCGCTATTTTGACGAAGTGTTCGGCAAGATCGACATCGTTAACCGGGGTACGACGATGCCGATTCGGGGGATCCTGATTGGTAACGAAGATCTCGCCATCACGATGTGCAAAAAACTGCACGATCGCGGCTTCGCGACGACCGTGGCGATGTATCCGACCGTTGAAGAAGGGCACGCCATTCTGCGCTGCGCATTGTCGGCGCTCCACGAGAGCGGGCAAATCGACGACTTCCATAAAAACTTCAGAGAATCATTGGCTGAAGCCACGAAATAAATAGCTGCTGCCGGCCTGTTTCGGCAGGCCGCCTACGGACACTCGCTAATATGAAAGGAACAGAGTTCCCGCTACGGGGAACGTCTCTTATGGTGGCGACCATTATCGGCGGGGGCATGTTCGCGCTGCCGGTTGCGTTCGTCCACGTGTGGTTTTTAAAGGGCCTGCTGGTCCTTTCGGCAACAGGTATATTGATGCTGATCACCGGGTTGATCCTCGTTGATATCACGATGCGATTTCCTCCTGGCGCCAGTTTTCATACCTTCACCCGCGCCCTGCTCGGCCCCGCCGCCAGCGTTATCATCGGCGTGGCCTTCTGCTTCGTGCTCTATTTACTGACCTACGCGTACATATCAGGCGCAGCGTCAATATTGTGCGATCTCCTTCCTCCCGATACCGCGGGCCGCAGCTGGCTGCCGATTATTTTGCTGTCGCTAACGACCTCGCTGATTCTGTGGGCGGGCGGCAGATTGCCAGGCTACCTCCTCTCTGGCCTTATCGCCGCCAAGTTTACCCTCTTTCTCCTGCTGTTCGCCGGGGCCGCAGAGGGCGTAAAAGCGCTCAGATTATTCGATCTCGCCGGCAGCACACCGCTACACTATTACCTGCCGATCGTGCCGGTCTGTATTATCGCTTTTGGCTTCCATGGCAGCGTTCCCTCTCTGACAAGAATGTACCGCCGGGATAATCATCGCGCGGTTACCCGCTCCCTCTATTACGGTTTTGCGGTTTCGCTGATCGTCTACGCCTTCTGGTTGACGCTCACCATGGGCGCGCTCACGCCTCAGGCTATCCAGCACGTCAGCGACGAAGGCGGAAACATCGGCGCCTTTATTGCGGCCCTCAATATCCACCAGCCCACCTCGGCTACCCGCCTGATGCTGGTCTCTTTTGGATGTATTGCCGTTTTAGCCTCACTGATGTCAGCCTCAATCGGTTTGAGTGATTATCTCGAGGATATGCTGAACAAAATTAACCGCCGTGGCTCACGCCCGCTGGCCATATTTTTGACCTATTTTCCTGCCGCGCTGGCCTGTATTTTTGCCCCGCAAGGATTTTTGTCTGCCCTGGCCTTTGCCGGCATCTCGCTGGTGCTTTGGAGTATATTACTACCGCCTTATTTACTCATTAAGGCCAGGCGTTCCGCACTGCCGGCGATATATTTTTTCCCGGCAAGTAACTTCATCCTGAAAATAATTATTGCCGTTGGAGCCATACTCTGGCTACTGATGATTTACGCTTTTCTTTAATAAAAAAGAACCGGGATAACCCGAATATTCAAAAACTCCCGGTTTTACCAATCTGACAGCCGGACAATACACCATGGGAGCCAATATTCATCGCTATATTCAGGCGTGATGAAAAGCGTCGCGGACTGCGGCGCTTTTCTCTGCTTTCGGACGGTCACGCCAGGCGCTCGTTGAGCAGGCAGACGAGCGCCTTAATGTTGTTCAGCATGGCGCCCGGCTTCAGGACGGATCCTGAACCAGATCGCATACATGGCGGGCAAGAACACCAGCGTCATGATGGTTCCCCCCAACGTCCCGCCAATCAGGGTATAGGCGAGCGTCCCCCAGAACACCGAATGGGTCAGAGGAATGAACGCCAGAACGGCGGCCATGGCCGTCAGTAAGACGGGCCTGGCTCTCTGCACCGTCGCTTCGATGACCGCATGGTACGGATCGAGGCCTTCTTTCTCATTATGGTGAATCTGCCCGATAAGAATCAGCGTATTACGCATCAGAATGCCCGAAAGCGCGATCAACCCGACGAGGGCGTTGATACCAAATGGCTGATTGAAAAGCAGCAGCGCGGGAACCACGCCAACAAGCCCGAGCGGAGCGGTAAGAAATACCATAACCATGGCCGACATTGAGCGCACCTGCACAATGATGATCAGCAGCGTCAGGGCGATCATGATGGGGAACAGCGGCGCCATCGCCCGGGTGGCTTTAGCCGACTCCTCAATTGAACCCGCCATTTCGATGCGGTACCCTGGCGGAAGCGAGTCCACAATCGGCTGCAGCTGCTTCATGATGGAGGCGGAAACGTCCGGCGGCTGAAGATTGTCGGCAATATCCCCCCGCACGGTAATTGTGGGCGTTCTGTCGCGGCGACGCAGTAAAGGATCTTCCATTCTGACCTCCACCTTCCCGATTTGCGAGAGCGGGATGCGCTGGCCCGCATTGCCGACCAGGCTAAACCCCTCAATTTTGGCCGGATCCAGACGTATATCCCCCGCGGCGCGCCCCGTCACCTGCACCGAGCGAATATCTTCCCGCACGGCGGTGATGGGAATGCCCGATAGCAGGAACTGGAGCTGCTGAGCAACGGCATTGGACGTTAAGCCGGTTGCCTGTAGACGGTCCTGATCGAGGGTGAAATGCAGTGTCGGCACGCGCGATCCCCAGTCGGTGTTGACGGTCCTCATCATCGGGCTTGCCTGCAGCACGCCCTTAACCCGGTCCGCGATGTCGCGCAGTGTATCGGTATCCGGCCCCATCACTCGCCAGGCGACCGGGAAAGGGGAATACGGGCCAAACACCAGCTGCGTCACGCGAACGCGTGCTTCAGGCGCCAGTCCGCTGGCCACGGCTTGCCGCAGCCGCAATTTGAGCGCATCGCGTGATGCCTGGCTGTCCGTCAATATCACTATTTTGGCAAACGACGGGTCGGGGAGTTCGGGGGCCATCGCCAGGTAAAAACGCGGTGAACCCTGGCCAATGTAGGCGGTAACGATCCTGGCTTCCGGCTGTTTTTCCAACCAGTCCTCTATTTTGGCCGTTGCCGCGCTGGTCTGCTCAATCGAGGTACCATAGGGCATCTGCACTTCAACGAGCACTTCCGGGCGGTCAGAGGTGGGGAAAAACTGTTTTTTCACCAGCCCCATCCCCATGACCGCCAGCGCGAAAAGCGCGATGACGGAACCGGCCACCAGCCATTTCCTGGCGATAACGCGGGTCAGCAGGCGGCGAAAGCGGTTATAGCGCGGCGTGTCATAGATGGCGGTATGCCCCCCTTCTACCTTTGCGATATCCGGCAGCATTTTCACCCCCAGATAAGGGGTGAAAACAACGGCGACCAGCCATGAGGCAATCAGGGCGAGGCCGACAATCCAGAACATATTGCTGGTGTATTCCCCGGCGGTGGACTGGGCGAAACCATTCGGCATAAAGCCGATGGCCGTGACCAGGGTACCGGCCAGCATGGGCGCGGCGGTATGGCTCCAGGCGTAGGCGGAGGCTTTGATTCTGTCGTAGCCCTCCTCCATTTTCACCACCATCATTTCGATGGCGATTATCGCGTCGTCAACCAGTAAGCCCAGCGCAAGAATCAGGGAGCCCAGCGTCACGCGGTCAAAGTTGATACCGGAGGCCTCCATCACCACAAAAACAACCGCCAGCGTCAGGGGAACCGCCGCCGCGACCACGACCCCCACGCGCCACCCCATGCTGACAAAACAGACCACCATCACCACGAGCAGGGCGACGAAGAATTTGATCATAAACTCATCGACTGCGGCGCTGATATTCACGGACTGATCGGTGACTTTCGTCAGGGTCATCCCCAGCGGCATACTGGCATTGATTTTTGCCGTTTCGGCATCCAGCGCTTTACCCAACGCCAGCCCATTCCAGCCTTCACGCATCACGATCCCCAGCAGCAGCGCCGGTTCATGTTGGTTACGAATCTGCAAAGTGGGCGGATCTTCATAACCGCGTTCTACCGTTGCCACGTCGGACAGCTTGAGCGTTTTACCCTGAGCAATAAACGGCGTATCGCGGATCTTCTGCAATTCATCGAAAGCGCCATCGAGGCGGATAAAGATCTGCGCGCCGCGCGTTTCAATTGAACCTGCCGCGGTTAATGCGTTCTGGTTATTCAGCGCATTGAAAATATCCTGCGGCGAGAGCCCCATGGTAGCCAGACGCTCATGGGAGAAGGATATATAAATCCGTTCGGCCTGTTCGCCGATAATATTGACTTTCTTGACCCCCGGGACGTGCAGGAGCTGCTGGCGTAACGTTTCGGCATCGCGGACCAGCAGGCGCTGCGGTTCTCCTTTCGCTTTCAGCGCAAACAGGGCGAAAGTGACGTCGGCAAATTCATCATTTATCATCGGCCCCGTCACGCCGGCGGGGAGGTTTCCGCTTTCATCACCAAGCTTCTTCCGCGCCTGGTAGAACTCTTCCTGCACCTGTGATGGCGGCGTATTGTCCTGGAGTGAGAGCGTGATAAAGGCCATGCCGGGCCGGGTATAGGTTTCCGTGCGGTCATACCATTTGAGCTCCTGCAGGCGTTTTTCCAGCGGCTCAGCCACCTGATCCTGCATCTCCTGCGCGGTCGCGCCGGGCCAGACGGTGATAACCGTCATTTGCTTAACCGTAAAGGGGGGATCTTCCGCTCGTCCGAGGCCAAAAAAGGCGTAAATACCGGCGATGGTCACCAGAATAATTAAAAACAGCGTGACTGAGCGCTCGCGCACCGCAAGCGCTGACAGGTTAAAGCGGCCCTGGCTCATGGTTTATCCCCCGTCCGGGCCGTATCCGGTTGCCCGGCCAGGCGGACAGCCTCGCCCTCGTGCAGAAGATGCGCCCCTAACGCAACGATCTTCTCACCGGGCTTCACCTCGCCCGTTACCTGCGCCGCCTCCTCGCCCACGCCCAGCACCTTGACGGGCTGCCATGCGACCCTGGCTGGCTGCGCGGAGATTCGCCAGACGCCCGGTCCTTTGCCCGCATCATAAAGCGCGGCCAGCGGCACCTGCATGACCTGGCTTTCCCCACTCTTTTTTTTGATGTGCAGCGTTACGGTCGCCCCCAGCGGCGCGTTGGCTAACGGGCCTTCCAGCACGTACCGCGCCTCAAAGGTACGGGTGGTGGCATCGGCGGCATCGGAAAGCAGGCGCAGTTTTGCGGCGACGGGCTGCGTTTCGTCGCCATAGCGCGTCGCCAGCGCTTCGCTGCCGATGGCAGGGCGCAGCGTCTCCGGCAGCTGTACCAGCGCCTCACGCTGCCCCGCTCTGGCCAGCCGGATCACCGCCTGCCCGGCACTGACAACCTGACCGGGTTCGGCAAGCGTCTCCATCACCACGCCGTCAGAGTCGGCCAGCAGCACGGCATATCCCGTAGCATTTTGCGCCACGTTTGCCTGCGCCTGCGCTGCGCTGAGATCCGCTTTCGCGGAATCTGCCGCCGCTTTAATCTGGTCATACTCCGAGGCGGAGACTGCACCAGCGCCAACGAGGCCACGGTAGCGCGCCTCATCGCTGATGGCTTCGCGCGCGCGCGCCCTGGCGGCGTCAACGGCCTGTTGCTGAGCCACGGCCTGCAGCTTCAGGTCGGCGGGATCCAGCCGCATCAGCGGCTGACCCCGCCTAACGGTCTGGCCAGTATCAACAAAGCGTTCAAGGATCTTACCCTGCACTCTAAAACCAAGATCGCTTTGCGTTCTTGCCACCACCACGCCGGTATAGGCGCGAGAGGTATCGTGCGCGAGTTCTACGGATGCGGATCTGACGAGCGGCGGCTGGGTGCGCGGATCGTCACTCGAGGCGTTATCACCGCAGGCCACGAGGGCCAACGGCAGAAGACAAGCGGCAAAGCGGGCTGAATGAAGCCTGAGCATGGGAAACCCTTAATCAAATAACAGGATGGTTTCCGCATTCTCAGACTAGTGACCAATAAAGTCAATGGTCACAAATCAGGGGGCCAGGCTTCTTAAAATCAGCGACGAGAGAAGAACCGCCGCCGTTGGGGCCGTTTCGAGATTAAACTGCAGTTGAACAGGATTGATGAAGGGGCACATCACCATGTATATCGCCCATGTGGCTTCATCGAGAGGGGTTTTCCTTTCGAACTCCCCGGCCTGCCTACCTTCGACAAGAATGCTCTCAATCAGCTTTAACAGCCGTTCCGCATACCTTTCTGTTGAAGGCCACTTCTCCCGCGAGGCGACCGCGGCAATATCGTAGAGTTTACGATCGTGAAAAAAGAGTTCGCTCCCCGCTTCGGTGAGCGCCCGGAAGAGGCGGCGTAATTTTTCGCTGGCTGACGGCGCGTCAGCCACCGCTGAGAGTACTGCGGCCATGATCATTTCCAGGCGGTTAGCGCAGATCACTTCGCCGATAGCCTGTTTGGATTCGAAAAACTTATAAATATAAGATTTTGAAAAACCGATAGATTTAGCCAGCTCCGCCACGGTGGTTTTTTCATAGCCGTAATGCCCGAAATGCTCAAAGGCAGCGTCGACGATTTGCTCCCGGACGCTGTGATCGAGCGGGCCGCGTGATGATGGGACGTTCATATTCTTAGTCATTTTTTCAGCTTAGCGTGATGCGCCTTGATTGACAACTAGTGACCATTTTAGAATTAAGTCACGATTTCGACTTGTTTCAGGATCGCGCAATATCATCCTCACAGGTGACGGCACCTGCCCGGAGCGTCCGCGCCAGGCGATATGCGCTGTTGGACCAGATTCGGATGCTCCCCGAGCAAAATTGTACCAGACAAGA
Organism: Klebsiella sp. OBRC7; assembly: GCF_000293135.1. Classification (NCBI taxonomy): domain Bacteria; kingdom Pseudomonadati; phylum Pseudomonadota; class Gammaproteobacteria; order Enterobacterales; family Enterobacteriaceae; genus Klebsiella; species Klebsiella sp. OBRC7. Next base: position 27,311 of record NZ_ALNJ01000020.1, read on the forward strand.
TCCTTTGCCAACAAAAGCATCGGCTCCCTGGATGACTGCTTAACTCAACCTTAACGCAGAGTTGAATATGAGGCAGACGTCATGTCGGCGCCTGCTGTTCAGAAAGGTATTTTTGCCGCCATTTAGCCGGAGATACGCCGTGCATTTTCTTAAAAGCCTTAGAAAAATGCAGCTGATTTTCATAGCCTACGGAAATACCCACGACTTTAATCGCCGTATTGCTGTTTTTGAGAAGGCTGACGGCGATGCTCATACGAAAATTGAGCAAATACTCCTTGGGACCTATACCGTAGGCGCTTTTGAACAACCGGCAAAGGTAGCTGCGGTTGATATTGCAGTATGCGGCCAGGCTCTCAACGGTCAGAGGTTCGTGGTAGCGATTTTCAATTTTTTTGATCGCCCTTTGCAGATGCCGGGTTTTGTCACCAGGGAGGGAAGCCTTTTCGCCGGGCGTATTGCTGATTAGCGAAGAAAAGAAGAGATAGCACAATCCCTGCACCTTCAGCGGATGCTCATCGCCATGTTCGACAATTTGCCGCAGGTAGCCAGAGGCGCTGGCGTCGTCTTTATTCAGATTGGGTCGATAAACCGGAGATTGCCGGCTAAGATGACACTCCTCGAAAATTCTGGCGGCAATCAGCCCATCGACCTCAAGCCACATATAATGCCACGGATCCCTATTATCAGCGCAGTAGGTTGTCACCTCATGGGAATGGATCAGAAACCCCTCCCCGGCGCCGACAGGAAAAGCGCCAAACTCACTGTAAAATGTGCCGGTTCCACTTATCACATAATGAAATAGGTAATGCTGGCGGACTGCGGGGCCAAAGCGGTGTCCCTTATGACAATTCTCCTCGCCGTACTGGTACAAATTCAATTCGATATTGTCGGTATGATTAAGGGTAAAAGTCTTGTGCATCAGTCGCGCTCTCTCTTTTTCACCCACGTTATCAGAGATGCCTGCAGTAAAGTCACCGCGTTTCAGCCAGATTCGGAGTTGGCTCACACTTTCATAGCGACATCATTTTTCGCCATACCAATATCACATTTAGCCATATTTCCTGTTCATGCCGCAGCGTACATTCTGCCTGGTCAAAACAGCAGGAACGGAGAAATACCATGATTAAAGTGACATTTATGGGCGCAGGCAGCACCATTTTCGCCAGGAACGTACTCGGCGACATTATGACGACGCCGGCGTTGAAAGAGGTGGAGATTGCGCTGTATGACATCGACAGCGCCCGTCTCAATGAATCCCTCGCCATGTTGAATAATATCAACCGCAATACCAACGCGGGCAGAGCGAAGATCGCCGCCTACCTTGGCGTTGAGAATCGCCGCGCGGCGTTGAAAAACGCCAATTACGTGGTGAATGCTATTCAGGTTGGCGGCTACGATCCGTGCACCATCACCGATTTCACGATCGCGAAAAAATATGGTCTTCAGCAGACTATTGCCGATACCCTGGGCATTGGCGGTATCTTCCGCGCGCTGCGCACCCTACCCGTGCTGTTTGATTTCGCACGGGATATTGAAGCCGTGTGCCCGAACGCCTGGCTGCTGAACTACACCAACCCGATGGCCACGATAACCGGCGCCATGCTGCGCCATACGGAAGTGAAAACGGTAGGACTTTGCCACAGCGTTCAGGTATGTGCTGAAACGCTGTTGAAAAGCGTGGATATGCCAACCGACGACGTGCAATTTCATATCGCGGGTATTAATCACATGGCCTGGCTGCTGGACATTCGCCGTCACGGCGAGGATTTGTACCCGGAAATCAAGCGCCGGGCCAGCGCCCTGCAGGGCAAACATGATGATATGGTGCGCCATGAAATCATGAAAACTTTCGGCTATTACGTCACCGAATCGTCAGAGCACAACGCCGAATATATGCCTTACTGGATCAAACGCAGCTACCCGGAGCTGATTGAACGCTTCAATATCCCGCTGGATGAATATCCGCGCCGGTGTATTGAACAAATAGACCAATGGCAGCAGCAGAAACTGGCGCTGACCCATGACACCAGCCTGACCCACAGCCGTACCCATGAATACGCGTCTTACATCATTGAAGCGATGGAAACCGATCGGCCTTACAAAATTGGCGGTAACGTGCTCAACACCGGCTTGATTACCAACTTACCTTCCGAGGCCTGCGTTGAAGTCCCTTGCCTGGTCGATGGCCAGGGCGTCACGCCATGCTACGTCGGCAATTTGCCGGAGCAGCTGGCAGCGCTGAACCGGACCAACATCAATACTCAGCTATTGACCATCGAAGCGGCGGTGACGCGCAAACGCGAAGCCATCTACCATGCCGCCCTGCTCGACCCGCATACTTCCGCAGAGCTGTCGATCGATGACATCCGCAAACTGTGCGACGAACTTATTGAAGCACACGGCAGCTGGCTTCCCGCCTATCATTAATCACTCTGCTGACCAGCTACCTCCTGATAGCTCACCAGGCGCGGCGTTTTCCGCGCCGTTCCTCATGTTTACTCAAAGAACAGGAGGTTTTGTCTTTTCGGTGCTGTCTGTTTTTCTATTTTTGATAAATCTCTTCGCATCGATTTTTCTGCGGCAGCTTTGCCAGGACTATCGGAAAGGAGATTAAGATTCAGCCTTACCCGGTACGTAACAGGCTGTTTTGTTTTTCTTGCGATATTCACCGGGCGGCAAATGAAAATGACGCGTAAATAATCGGGTGAATGTTTGCTGCGAGTCATAGCCGTAGCGCAAACCAATACTGTAAATATTCTCATCGGTCTCGCGTAAATCGCGGGCCGCTGAGTCCAGTTTTTTATTACGGATATAGCGCCCGAGGCTCTCGCCTCTATATTGCAAGAATAAACGCTGCAGGTACCATTTGGAATACCCTGAATAACGGGCTATCTGTTCTATACGCAGTGGTTTATGTAAGTTATTGTCGATCCAGTCAATGATGACGGCTATCACTGTTTCGGAAATAAACATGTCGCCTCCCCTTCTGAATTCTGCCGGTTTTATCAAGATAGTTTTTAAGGTATGCATATCATGTTGTCACCGGCACAGCGTTAAGCTCAGGGCACTAATAACCCTTTCATTATCAACGACAGACCGAATTCGAACGCAGTATCCGGATGGGGATAAACCAGCGATTCGATAGAGGCACTTCCTGGCGATGGCTTTGATAAAATTTGCTTACCATCACCGCCCGAGCGGGACTGCTCTTCTAATACGCATCCCAGGGTGTATTCACTCAGAGTGAGTAATATCATTGCGGCGTCGGCCTCAGTGAAACCGACGCGGGCAAGATACGCCACCTTGGGACGAAACGTATCCCCTCCCACCCGGGCCGGTGATGTCCCGGCATGTAACAGGGCGCCATCCCGATGGGCGAGCAAAGCGCGCCGGAAGCTACGGGCGTTTTCCGCCAGCCAGTTTGTCCATTCAGCAATGTCTTCGGGGACAGGCAGGGAATGGTGTTTGGCTAAAACCGCGGAAGCCATTTCTTCAAGTAAACTGGCCTTGTTCTTGAAATGCCAGTACAACGTCGCTGATTCCACCCCCAGTTTTTGTGCCAGCTTACGGGTCGTAATCGCTTCCAGGCCGACCTCATCTAATAATGCTAATGCTGCCTCAATCACCTGATCTCGCTGGATTTTCGCCATGATATTCCCCCTTTATTGTTGCATCAAACCGGCCAGTGGTCTGTGAAGCGCCATTTTGTCTGAACTCAGCGCCTGACGGAATCTTTAATGCAAATAAATCTATCATTGATAGATTTATTGATCAATGATAGATTTCTTCGCTCATCGTCCTTAGGGGGCTTTTTATGAATATCAATCAAGACAAGCGGGTCAAGGAAACGGCCCATCCGCGACCGATAAACGCCATACCTCCGATGCTGTGGATGCAGGCGGCCATCATCACCCTGGGGGCGTTTGCAACGATGCTCTCATCAACGATGCTGAGCGCGGCGCTGCCCGCGATGGCCGCCGGCCTTGGCGTGACGGACACGGCAATACAATGGATAGCAACGGCGTATCTTATGGCCCTTGCGGCAGGCGTTCCGCTGAGCGCATGGGCGGCCAGGCGGTTTGGCGCTACGCAGCTTTGGCTATATGGCCTTATTTTATTTGCGATTTTTTCGGCAGTTTGCGCCCTTTCCCCGCGTTTTGAGGTGCTGCTTGCCGCAAGAGTTTTACAAGGCCTGGCAGGGGGATTACTCGTACCGGCAGGGCAAACGATCCTTGGTCTGGTCGTCGGACGCGAACGTCTGGGGCGGGTGATTGGCACGATTGGCGTGGCGATTGTCATTGCTCCCTTGCTGGGAACATCGCTGGGCGCGGTCCTGCTTGAAATCTGCGGATGGCGAGGATTATTTTGGATCACGGTGCCGTTCTGTCTGTGCGCCTGTCTTGCCGGATGGAATCTGCTTCCCCGTCCGACAATAAAAACGGACAGGCCCCTCTCTCTGGACTGGCTGGGACTAGCGCTGGTCTTTTGCAGCCTGCCGATGCTGATGGAAGGCATGAAAGAGCTCAGCCTGAATAGTGGTAAATATGGCTGGAACGTCATCATGCTCAGCGTGGGCGCCTTATTCACCTGCTTGTTTATTTATCGCTCTTTGCGCATTGAGTCCCCCTTACTGCATCTCGAGCTTTTCAAGCATCGGGGTTTCACTTTATCTGCCGTATTGATGGCTATCGGCGGCGCGGTGAATTTTGGCGGTCAGTTCCTGCTTCCTTTATATTTCCGCGACGTTTGCCATGTAACGCTTGCTGAAGTGGGCCTGCTTCTCACGCCTCAGTTAATCGGCTCGGCGATAGGATTTCCGGTGGCCGGCTACTTCTCCGATAAGCTGGGGCCACGAACGGTGCTTATCATTGGCGGTTTGCTCGCGGCATTTGCCACATTGCCACTGGCAATGATTGATGCGGGAAGTCGCTATACGCTGGTGGGGGGCGCAATAGCGGTCAGAGGGTTCGGTTTAGCCCTGGCAACTGTGCCCGCGATGGCTGCGGGCCTGGCTATGGCTGGCAGCCGTCACGTCGCTGATGCCGCACCTGTTCTGAATATCCTCCAGCGCGTTGGGGCGATGGCGGGGGCGGCGCTGGTGACCGCCTGCTACGTCAGATTTGCGCATACCCGGGGGAGCTTAGCCGCGTTTCACCACGCCGGGTGGCTACTTACCGGCGGGGCCGTACTGCTCGCGCTTTGCGCATTATTTATGGTGAACCATTCCACTTTAACAACGCCGGATGAATAAACCCGTTAAACAGAAAATGAATCGCTGTCAGACGCGATCCCGATGTCGCGGGTTAAATTTGCAGACATGGACGTCGTGGCGGGAAAATAATTAATTCGGTCTGGAAACTCATACTGCAACAATAACGCCATGACTTTGGGTTTAAATATTGAGGAAAAAGATGAGGCTCATTCTGAATCAGAGTGAGCCCCTCCAATATTGTTTATTCCATAAAGCCATACTTTTTTAATATCGCGGAACGCTGTACCGGTAGGGCTACAATAAAATATCATTCTCTTAAACAGGAAGCGTTAATGAATCTCACGGTGACGATTGCGGGGGGCGGCCTTAGCGGGCTGATGCTCGCCCGCATACTGCATGTTTATGGCATACCCGCAATAATTTATGAAGCCGAACCCTCACTAGAAGCGCGGCGCCAGGGTGGTCAACTCGATATACATGAAAGCAGCGGCCAGTACGCGCTTCAGGAAGCCGGCCTTAGCGATGAGTTTCGCGCAATCATTCATCGGGGGGGCGGCGCAACGCGCATACTCTCACCGCAAGGCGTCGTTTTATTCGATCGGCCAGATAATGGCATGCGGCCTGAAGTACTTCGCGGCGATCTGCGACAGATCCTGATCGACTCCCTTCCAGCGGGCACCCTCCAGTGGGGGAAGAAACTTACCGAGATTAGGCCATATGGTGACGGGCGCCACGCTTTAACTTTTGCTGATGGTTCGACAGCCATAAGCCAGCTACTCGTCGGAGCCGATGGCGCATGGTCAAAAGTACGCCGCCTGGTATCGGATGCCCGGCCAGCGTATACCGGTATAACGTTAATAGAGACCTTCCTGCATGACGTTGACACTCGGTATCCTGAAGCGGCAAGCGCAGTGGGGCCAGGCAGTATGTATTGTATGGCGCCCGGTACCTGCCTGATTGCGCACCGTGAGGCCGGTAGCATCATTCATACTTATGCCCAGCTTAAGCGACCGCAACGTTGGGTTGAGGACATCGATTTTACCGATGTTGGAATCGCCAGGTGTCGGATTCTGCAAGAATTTCCCGGCTGGGAAGCTGACCTTACCGCACTCATCACGGCGGGAGACATGCCTTTAATCCCTCGCCCCATTTATTCCCTGCCTGATGAGCATCGCTGGCCTCGTGTCCCCGGCGTGACGTTAATTGGCGATGCGGCACACCTTATGGCCCCAAATGGTTCAGGTGCCAATCTGGGTATGCTTGATGCCGTTCAGCTGGGAAAATTCATTGCGGCAAACGTAGACAACCTCGATGCCGCACTGGGTATGCATGAGAAGGAGATGTTCTTGCGCAGCAAAGCTGAGGCGGCGGAAACGCACGTTGCGATCGATTACATTCTGGGTGAAAACGCGCCGCATGCGCTTATTGCGTTTTTTCAGGCCGTCGACGGCGAATGAAAAATGCGCGGGTGATAAGCCGCCATGCCAGCCCGATGCGAACCGGCTGGCATGGCGTACTCTCGCTGGCTAAATCGCGCCGATCAATCCCCCATCAACCCGAATCACCGCGCCGGTAATGTAGCTGGCAGGCTGGCCTGCCAGAAACGCAGCGACGGCGCCGTACTCCTGCGGTTCGCCATAGCGCCCGGCCGGAATGCTCTGACGACTCTTTTCGGCGACCGCTTCCGCACTGCTGTTTTCCCGTTGCGCCTTGAGAGCATCCAGCTGACTAACGCGGTCGGTCGCGATGCGCCCTGGCACCATCACATTCACCGTCACGCCGTCGCCAGCCACTTCGCTGGCGAGGGTTTTCGACCAGCCGAGCAGGCTCATGCGCAGCGCGTTCGACAAGGCGAGGCCGGGAATGGGGGTTATCACGCCGGATGAAGTGGTGGTAATAATGCGTCCCCAGCCGCGGCTGCGCATGGCGGGCAGGAGTTTATCGGTGAGCTGAATCAACGAGGCGACCATGACTGAAAACTGCTGTTGCCAGACTGCGCCATCCGTCCCCTGCGCCGGTGCGGGCGGCGGACCACCGGAGTTGTTAACCAGAATATCGATATCGCCCCACCGCTCGCGGATATCGGCAATCACCCGATCAAACTGCTCCGGGGCGGCGAGATCCAACCGCCAGGCGCGGGCAGTACCGCCCAATAAGGTGATACGTTCCACCGTTTGCGCCAGTTTGTCCGCGCTGCGGCCGGTGACCGCCACCTTCACCCCTTCCTGCGCCAGCGACAGGGCAATAGCCTGTCCCAGACCACTTCCGGCACCGCAGACCAGCGCCACACGTTGTTGTATCTGAAAATCCATAAGTGCTCCTGATTGTATTTTCAGAAGCAATATGTGCAAGAGCGATGCCAGTTATGCGCGGGCGTTTTTAACATTGACCTGGTCAAAGGCGTATTGCAGATGCGTTCTCATCAACTCTGCCGCCTGTTCCTGCTTGTTCTCTCGCAGAGCATCGATGATGGCAACATGCTCTTCACACCACGCTTTTACGCGGCGCTTATTGTGATAGCTGCCAAACTCCAGCAGACGGCGCAGCCGGTTTTGTTGCTGAATGGCCTGTAACACGAACAGGTTGCCGCTGGCTTCTGCCAGCAACTCGTGAAACTCAGCGTCGGTTTCGAAAATCTCTTTTGCCGGCACCTGCGTAATATCCGGGTGGGTGATGAGCCGCAGATGCCGGGCGCGCAGGCGTTTAAGCATCTGCCTGTCCACATGCAGGCCGGGCGTCAGCAGCGCCGTCGGTTCAATCATCAGGCGAAAACCGTAGCTGTTGCGCAGGGCGACATCGGAGTTGAGGGTTTGCAGGAAGCGCCAGCCGTGCCCCGCGTTACGGGCAATCAGGCCGTCCTCCGATAGCTTCACCAGCGTACGGGTCAGCACGCCGCGATCGACATCATAGCGCTGGCTGATTTCGGTCTGGGTAAACGATTCCGGCAGCGCACCCGCAATACGATCGTGTACCAGCTGCTCGTACAGTTTCTGGTCATTGCTCTTGGACTGCTCAATCTCCAGCAGCTCCAGCTCATTGCTGCGTTTAAGCAGGAAAAAGCCCTGATTCGGACGCGCTTCAACCGCCCCCATTCGGGTCAACTCTTTTAGCCCGGCGCGCACCGGCGTACGCGACACGCCAAGCGCATCGGCAAGATGTTGCTCCCGTAAATGATGACCTGGATCGAATTTTGCTTCGGATATCAGGTCGAGTATTTGCCGGGCGATCCGGCGACTGCTCGCAGTGGAGTCAGGCTGCATGGAGAACGGTTCCCTGAAATGCATTGTTGTGATCGATATATACAATATCACGGGCAACAAAACGCAGCAAAACAAAGCAAGGACTGCACGATTAGCGTGCAATACGCACCAGGATGAGACATTTTTTCACACGTTTGATTGTATTTATTGACTCAATAAATTCAATTTAAATCTTAACCAGGAGACGACTATGTCCAGCAATTCTTTACTGTTTCGCCGCGTGCGTACCTTGATGTTCGCGCTGACCGCACTTCCGCTGGTAAGCCATGCTGCGGTGGAAACCATCGCCCCGGGCAAGCTGACCTACGGCACGGCGGCGACGTTTATGCCTTTTGAGTTCGTGAAAGAGGGCAAGCTCACCGGCTTCGATATCGACCTGATTAACGCGCTAAGCAAAGAGATCCAGCTGACGCCTGCGCCGATGCCGATGGAATTCAAAGGGCTTATCCCAGCGCTGCAGGGGAAACGTCTCGATATCATCAACTCCGCCATGTACGTCAATCCTACCCGTGCCGCGCAGGTAGACTTCGTGCCATATCTGAAAATCGGCAGCCGCGTGGTGGTGAGCAAAGGTAACCCGGCAAAAATCACCGGACGCGACCTCAGCCTCTGCGGCAAAAACATCGCCGTGACGCTCGGCGGGATTGAAGAGAGCCAGGCCCGGGCAGACAACCAGCGCTGCCTGGACGCCAAAAAACCGGCCATTAACGTCATGACCTTCCCCGCCGCCACCGACTCCGCCGTCGCCGTCGCCCAGGGCCGCGCCGATGCCGAGTTCCTCTCCACGCCGGGGACCGTCGCCCTGTTAACCGAAAAAGCGGGCATGTTTGCCGCGGTTGGCGACGAATTCGAAGCGGATACCCATATCGCGTTTGCCGTGCGTAAAGGCGACACCGAAACCCGGGCCCTGCTGGAGAAAGGTCTCCAGGGTCTCGTCAAAAATGGCACCTATAAGCAATTGATTGAGAAATGGAACTTCCCTGACTCCGTTGCCCTTTTCTAAGCCGTTTTGCCATTAACCGGAGAAAGCTATGTCGATCGAACTAATGTGGCAGTACTTCCTCTCACCCGAGTTTGTTCAGGGTGCGTGGATGACGCTACTGATTACCCTCTGCTCACTGTTGTGTGGCGTGGTGCTGGGCCTGGTGTTGGCGCTGTTGCAGGAAGCGCCGTTTCGCGCCGGGAAAGGGCTGGCCTTTTTCTACCTGTGGCTGTTTCGCGGGACGCCAGTGCTGTTCCAGATAATCTTTGTCTACAACGTGCTGCCAGGCTTCGGCTTACGCTTCTCCGCGTTTACCTGTGCAGTGCTGGCGCTTTCGCTTAATGAAGGCGCCTACATGGCGGAAATTCTGCGCTCTGGCCTGCAGGCCGTAAAAAGCGGCCAGCGCACCGCCGGCATGGCGCTCGGGATGACCCACGGGCAGATCATGCGAAAAATTGTGCTGCCTCAGGCCGCACGCATCGTTCTGCCGCCGATGGGTAACCAGATGATCAGCATGCTGAAATCGAGCGCGCTGGTGTCGGTTATCGCCGTTCAGGAGCTGCTGCTGGTCGCCAACCAGACCGCCAGCGCCAGCTTCCGCTACTTCGAAGCGCTGTGCGCCGCCGGTCTCTATTACCTGCTGCTCACCAGCCTGTTCATGATCTTCCAGTCGTGGCTTGAAAGCGTACTGGATCCCAAACAGCGGCGCAGCAAGAGCCAGAAGCGGCTGACCCGCCTGTTTAAATTACCGAAAATCGCCCGGGAGGAACCATGAGCGAGAAACCGCTGCTGGAGATGATCGGCATTGATAAGACTTTTGGTCGCCAGACCGTGCTCAAGAACTGCTCACTTGAGGTGCAGCGCGGGGAAACCGTGGTGCTGATTGGGCCATCGGGCTCGGGGAAATCCACCCTGCTACGCTGCGTCAACATGCTCTCACCTGCCGACAGCGGCGACGTCTTTTTCGCCAGCCAGCACATCAGCCGGGGCGAAGTGCCGGTGCACAAACTGCGCCAGCGTATTGGCATGGTGTTCCAGAACTACGAACTGTTCTCGCACCTGACGGCGGCGGAAAACATCATGCTGGCCCCAATGACGGTGCTGGGGATGAACCGCATTGATGCCCGCACGCTGGCGGACAACCTGCTGGCCAAGGTGCGCATCAACGAACGCGCGGACCACTTTCCGGACGAGCTCTCCGGCGGCCAGCAGCAGCGCGTGGCGATTGCCCGTGCCCTGGCGATGAAGCCCGAGCTGATGCTCTACGACGAACCCACCTCGGCTCTCGACCCGGAGATGATCCGCGAAGTGCTGGAAGTGATGGCAGAGCTCAGCGCGGAAGGGATGACCAGTATGGTGGTGACCCACGAGATGGGCTTCGCCCGGCGGGCCGCCAACAACATTCTTTTTATGGAAGACGGCGAAATTATCGATCGCGCCAGCACCGGTGATTTCTTCGCCGGCCACGTCAGCGAGCGCGCCCAACGCTTCCTGACGCAAATATTACATTAATCACGGAGTTCCTATGTCCAGTTACCAGGTTGACAGCGCACGAATGAAAAAGGATTTAGCGACGCTGGTTGCCATCAATACGGAAAATCCACCGGGCCATGAGCGTGAAGCCGCCGAATGTCTGGAAGGCTGGCTGCTGACCGCCGGGTTCGATCTCTCCTTTAGCGAATACGCGCCGGGGCGGACCAACGTTATCGCCGTCCTGCACAATGGACCGGGGCCGTGCTTCGCCTTCAACACCCATATCGACACCGTTCCGGCGGGCAGCGGCTGGGCCAGCGATCCCTTCACGCTCTGCGAACGCGATGGCCGCCTGTACGGGCGCGGCGCCTGCGATGCCAAAGGCCCGCTGGTGGCGATGATTGAAGCCCTGCGTCTGCTGGCCGCCAACCGTCAGCGCTGGTCCGGCACATTGATGGGCGTGTTCACCGCCGATGAAGAGGTCGCCAGCGAAGGGGCGAAATTCTACGTACGCGACACCCCGCCGGCGATTGATTTCGCGGTGATTGGCGAGCCGACATCGAATGCGACCTTCTCGGCTCACAAAGGCAGCTTGCGTCCTCGCGTGCGGGTAAAAGGCGTCACCGCGCACTCCGGAACGCCGGAGCTGGGGGTTAACGCCATTTACCAGTCCGCGCGCCTTTTAGGGCTGATCGAAGAGGCCCACCACCAGCAGGTGCGTTGCCGCTGCCACGATCTGGTCGGCAATGCCAGCCTGACGGTGACCCGCATCCACGGCGGCCATGCGGACAACGTGGTGCCAGACAGCTGCGAGCTGCTGCTCGATCGCCGCATGGTACCGGGGGAAGACGAAGAGGTTGTCAAAGCCGAACTGCAACAGCTTCTCGACCACGCGTACGCGCAGGCAAACGTGGAAGCGGAAATTATCGCCTGGCAGCCCACCACCGGCGGCGCGACGCAAACCGACAGCAGCGAAGCCATTGTCGAGCAAAGCCTTGCCGCCTGCCGCCGTCACGGACAGCGCGAACCCGGCCCGTTTGGTTTTCAGGGCGGCTGCGACCTGGTGCATTTCCGTTCGCTGGGCGCAAAGGGCGTGGTGATTGGCCCCGGCTCGCTGGCCGTGGCCCACAAGCCCGATGAATTCGTCCCCGTCGATGAATTTATCGCCGCGGCAGATATCTATCTCGATATTGCGCTCGCCATGCTGCCGCCGGCATCCGATTTATGAAAGCGCAGCTCTTTCGGGGAGACCTGCATTACGCCGGCGTGACGCTGCATACCGCCGCCTCCGGCCCGGTGACGGCGCTCGACACCCTCTGGTTGCGCCTGGAGGACCGTGGCGTGACGGGGATTGGCGAAGTGCGTCTCAACATTCGCTACCTGCACGGCTACCGCGAAGAGCAGGTGCTGAACAACCTGCTTCAGCACCTCAACGGTTGGGACTGGTGGCAGGCGCCCGCGGCGCAACTTGCCGCGCTGCACGAGGAGGACCGCACGCTGCTGCCGCCGTCGCGCATGGCGCTGGATATGGCGTTGCACGATTTGATGGCGCGTCAGAACGGGGTCAGCGTCGCCGCCTGGCTGGGAGCGCCAGCTGGCCTGCCCGCCTGGCACACCAATCAGACGCTGTTCTGGGGCAGCGAAGCAGCGATGCTGGCGCAGGCGCAGCGCTATGTCGATCGCGGTTTTACCCAGCTGAAGTTACGCACGGGGGTAGCGGATTTCGCCACCGACCTGGCCCGCCTGCAAAAGCTGAGGCTGCGGTTTGGTCAGCAGATTTCGCTGGCGATTGACGTGAACGGCCAGTGGTCGCTGGCGCAGGCCCACGCGGCGTTCCCTTATCTGCGCGAGCTGAATCTCAGCTATATCGAACAGCCGTTAAGCCCGGCAAACGATAGCCAGCTTGCTGAACTGTACGGCTACGGCATCCCGATCATGCTCGACGAAAGCCTCACCAGCGAGGCGGCTATCACCCGGCTTATCGCCGCAAAAGGTGCGCTGTGGGGGCATCTCAAGCTGGTGAAACTGGGGGGGGTTGCTCCGACGCTTGCCGCCGCCGGCCGTCTGCGACTCGCCGACGTGCCGTTCATGATTGGCCAGATGAATGAAGGCCATGCCGCCACCGCCGCCGCGCTCCAGCTGTGCCGCGTGGTGCAACCGGCATTCGCCGAACTGTATGGCGCCGATGGATTAACCGACGATCCCGTCAGCGGGCTGGAATACCGCAATGGCATGGTCGCCGTTAACGACTCTCCCGGTCTGGGCGTGCAGTTCGATGCCGCGCGGGCCAACTTACTCCAGGAGTTTAATGATGCAAGATGTTAACAATGTGATTCAGGGCAGCGAGTCCGCCTTTCGCGCCGACGAATATGCGCAGCGCATTCAGCGTACCCGCGAACGCTTAAGCCGCGCGGGCGTGGACGTGATGATCGTGACCGGCCCGGAAAACATTTTCTGGCTTACCGGTCAGCAAACGCCGGGCTATTACACCTTTCAGGCGCTGCTGCTGCCGGTAGAAGGGGATCCGGTCTTTGTGATTCGCCAGCTCGAATACTTTAACTTTATCGCCAACACCTTTATTTCAGACGCCGCCATCTACCAGGATGGCGATAACCCGGTGGATTTCCTGGTGGGCATGCTGCAACAGCGCGGATGGCTCAACAAACGCATTGGGCTGGACAAACGCGGCTGGTTCCTGCCGATTGCCGTCTATGAAGCCCTGCAGGCGAAGCTCGGCACCATCGCCGATACCGCGGGCGTCATCGAACCGCTGCGCGCGGTGAAATCGGCGGCGGAGGTGGAAAAAATCGCCCTCGCGGCGCGCTATGTGGATGCGGGCATGCGCGCCGGGATAGCGGCGATTGGCAGCGGCGCGGACGAAAACGCGCTGGTCTCCGCGATGATGGGGGCCGCTATTGCCGCCGGTTCCGAGTATGTCGGCATGGAACCGCTGGTTTCTACCGGCCCACGCAGCGGCGTGCCGCACGGCACGTGGCGACGTCGGGTAATGCAGGATAACGACCCGGTCTTTCTGGAGATGTCCGCCGCCCACGATCGCTACCACGCCGCGATGATGCGCTCCGCCTGGCTGGGCCGCCCGCCCGCTATCGCCATCGAAATGGAAAAAGTTTGTCAGGAAGCCCTGCAGGCCGCCCTCGACGCCATTCGTCCGGGCGCCACCTGCGAAGCGCCGCACCTGGCCTGCCAGAAGGTGATCGACCGCGCCGGATTCACCGAAAACTTCAAAAAACGCACCGGTTACTCCATCGGTATCGCCTTCGCGCCGGACTGGGGCGAAGGCGGCATTCTCAGCCTGTACAGCGGCGTCACCACCGAGCTGCAGCCTGGCATGACCTTCCACATCCCGCCGGCCCTGCGTATCTACGGTCAATTCACCGTCGGCGTCAGCGAAACCGTGGTGGTGACTGAAACCGGATATCGCCAGCTGGGTTCCCTGGCTCGCCCATTAACGCTGCTGTAAGGAAAGAAAGATGAAAGATATCAACGAGTGCCGTGAACGCCTGCGCGGCATTTTCAACATCACCGTCACCCCGTTCACCGCCAGCGGCGCGATCGACTTCCCGGCGCTGCGTGAAAATATCGAACGCGTGATTGATCTGGGCTATGACGGCCTGCTGATTGGCGGCACCTACGGTGAGTTTCCGGTAATGACCGTCGAAGAACGCCGCGAGCTGTTTCATGAGGTGATGGGCTGCGTGGACGACCGCGTGGCGGTGATGCTGTGCAGCGCCAGTTCCGACCCGCGCGACGCCCGCGAGCTGACCCTGCTGGCAAGCGAGCTGGGCGGGCTGCCGATGGTCACAGCCCCCTTTGTTAGCGAAATCACTGACGAACAGATCGTCAGCTACTTCAATGAGATGGCGCCGTTATCCAAAACCGGCATTCTGGTGTACAACGCGCCGGGCATCGGCATCACCCTCTCCCCGGCGCTGCTGGAACGGCTGGCAGAGATCCCGAACGTGGTCGGCATCAAACAGGGCGATCTCAACCCTACCGCCATCGACCAGATCGCCAACCGCCTGCGCGGGCGGCTGCGTTTGTTCTGTGCCTCCGATCTGGCTTTCCTCGGGCCGATGATGGCCGGATTTGACGGCATCAGCACGACCAACAGCGGCGCGCTGCCGGAGCTGATCGTCAATACCTTCCGCGCCGTAGAACGGGGCGACGCCGCCACCGCCCGCGATTTGCATCAGCTGTGGTACGCGTATCGGGCGCTGGCGCGCAAACACGGTCAGCCGCAGCTGGTGAAAGCGGCGATGGCGCTGCGCGGCTTTAACGGCGGCACCGTACGCGCACCGTTAAAACCGATCGGCGACGCGGCGCTGGCAGAGCTGACCCGCGTAATGCAGGAGCTTGCCAGCGACCATCGCAGCGGGGTTACGCTGGCGCGTTAAGCGCCGCCTGTAGGAACGCGACGAACAGCGGATGGGGCGCATCCGGGCGGGACATCAGTTCCGGATGCCCCTGAACCCCGTGCCAGAACGGCAGCTCAGGCTGGGAAACGGCTTCCACGATACCGTCGCTTTGCACGCTCACGCTGACCCCGCCGGGAGACAGCGCCGGCAATAACTCGGGGTTAAAACAGTAGCGATGGTTGTAGTGCATTTCGCGGATATCGCCGGGGATAAGCCCGGAGGAAAAAGGGAATACGCCGCAGCGATGACGACCATCGGCAAAGGGAACAAAGCTGTGCAGGGCTTCATCGGGGGCGACTTCCGCGGGAATGGCCGATTCGAAACCCGGGCTACGGCGCACGGCTGCGGTCATCATGCTCTGCATTCCCAGGCACAGCCCCAGCGTTGGCTGCCCGCGGGCCAGGGTCTCTTCCGCCACGCGGATTTGTCCGTTGACCGCCGCCATC
This sequence comes from Klebsiella sp. OBRC7, assembly GCF_000293135.1. NCBI lineage: Bacteria > Pseudomonadati > Pseudomonadota > Gammaproteobacteria > Enterobacterales > Enterobacteriaceae > Klebsiella > Klebsiella sp. OBRC7. The sequence goes on from NZ_ALNJ01000020.1 coordinate 43,120, forward strand.
GAGGAACCGCCTGGCAGCACCACGCCCTGGAAGGCCTGAAGCTCGTGTAATCCCGTGGACAGGCTGACCGGCGCAAAGAAATGGACCTCCAGGTTCAGCCCTAGCGACGCCGCGGCATCGCCCAGCGAGCCGAGCGTGGCGGGATAGACCAGACGGTGGTCCGCCTCGCGGCCAATCAGCGCGATGCGCAAGGACCCGCCGGCAGACGACGACACGCCGCTATCCCAGCGGCCATAGCGGTCGGCGGTGAGATCTAACAGCGTGTGTTGCCCATCGCTGAGCGTCAGGCTGTGGCGGCGGTCGTCGCTGCAAAGCCGCTGGCCCGGCAGGTCGGCGATAAGCGGCGCCTGCGAGGACGCCAGCACAATGACGGCGTCTGATGACGGCAGGCGGGCGATATCGCGCACCTCTTCACGCAGCGTATCGCTGCGCCAGAGGCCGCTGGTCACGCAGTACCCTGCACGAATGACGTGCTGGTGGCTATCGGGTACATCCCCGGCGAAGTCGGGGCGAAGGCTCCAGAGGGGCAACCCAAGACGATTGGCCCACAGGCTGGCGGTGATACCGTAGCGGGCGGGCGCGGAGCTGTTATCGAGAATAAAGATCGGTGACACGGCGAGTTTCCTGCTGATGTTGGGTACCTAATTGTATTAATTGAATCATTAGATACAAAAGAGGATTTATGAATAACAGTCAAATCGCCCGTCGTATGCAATCCGTACGGCCTTCACCGACCGCGGCCATTTCTGACCAGGTACGGGTACTGGAAGCCGCAGGCAAGCAGGTTATCAACCTGGGCGAAGGGGAACTGGATTTTGCAACCCCGCCCCATATTAGCTATGCGGGCATTGAAGCTATCGTGCATCACCAGACTAAGTATACCGCCGTTTCCGGCACCGCAGCGCTCAAGGCGGCCATTGCCGCCAAGTTCGCTCGCGACAATCAGCTGCGCTACCGTCCGGAAGAGATCATCGCCGGGAGCGGCGCCAAGCAGCTTATTTTCAACGCCTTTCTGGCAACCCTGGACGCCGGGCAGCAGGTGATTATTCCCGCGCCCTACTGGGTCTCATACCCGGATATGGTCTCTCTGGCCGACGGCGAACCGGTGATTGTGCCCTGCGATGAACAACACGGCTGGAAGCTGACGCCGGAACAACTGGCCGCCGCCCTCACCCCGTCAACGCGCTGGTTGATCCTCAATTCGCCGGGCAACCCGACCGGGGCGATTTACAGCGAACAGGAGCTGCGCGCGCTGGCAGACGTGCTGGCGGACTACCCGCAGGTGCTGGTGATGGCCGACGACATTTACGAACCGCTGCGTTACGACAATACCCCGTTCACCACGTTTGCTCAGGCCGCGCCGCAGCTGGTTTCGCGTACGCTGACGGTGAACGGCGTGTCCAAAAGCCACGCCATGACCGGCTGGCGTCTGGGCTATGCGGGCGGGCCGCAGTGGCTCATTGCCGCCATGCAGATCCTGCAATCACAAAGCACCTCCAACCCCAGCGCGATTTCGCAGGCTGCGGCGGTCGCTGCCCTTAACCATTCGGCGGACTTCTTAGAGGACTGGCTGCACACGCTGGATAAGCGCCGTCTGCAGGTGCTGGGGATGATTGCCGCTACCGAAGGCCTGAGCGCTGGCATCCCCCAGGGCGCATTCTATGTGTTTGCCAACTGCCAGCAGCTCATTGGGCGAGTGACGCCCACCGGCGAACCCCTCCGCGACGACAGCGGGCTGGCGAACTGGCTGTTAGAACATACTCAGGTGGCCGTGTTACACGGGTCCGCGTTCGGCATGCCGGGGTATTTACGTATTGCCTACGCGGTAGAAGATGGGCTGCTGACGCAGGCCTGTCAGCGGATTGCCGAAGCCTGCGCGCAGCTGCGTTAGGTACAGGTTGAGGCAGCGTTTACCTACGCGGAAGCTGCATCAACGCTTAATCTGGATAATGGTGCAACAGAAAGCATATAAAACGAAAAACCCCGAGCTATTAAATAGCTCGGGGTTTATATTTGGCGGAAGCGTAGAGATTCGAACTCTAGAACCCTTTCGGGTCGCCGGTTTTCAAGACCGGTGCCTTCAACCGCTCGGCCACGCTTCCAATGAGGCGCACTATAAACACCTCTGTTCAGGCTGTAAAGCACCAATTTATTCAACTGCCTTAAAATTAAACAAAAACGCGTTATTCGTCTGAAATTCAGGCAGTTTGCGCAGATTTTCAGCGCAAACCACCCTCTTCGCGTTAATGTTTTTTGATGTACATATCTTTGGTGTAGTAATACCCCAGCTTATCCGGCGTAAATCCCCCTACCCATGGCTTGACCAGATGGGTGCGCACGTAGTGATAGACCGGAATGGCCGGGACATCCTGACCTAACAGATCCTCCGCCTGCTGGTAGAACTTGCCCCGTGCCGTCGTGTCAGAGGCTTTTGCCGCATTGCGCAGCGCCTCATCGTAGGCCGGGTTGCTGTACTGGCTGGTATTTTCACTGTCGCCGGTGCGGAAGTTATTGAGAAACGTCGCGGCGTCGTCATAGTCGGCTATCCACGCGTAGCGGACGGCGTCAAAATTGTGCGTATGCATGGCGTCGAGCATGGTCTTCCACTCCTGGTTTTGCAGCTTCGCCTCAACGCCAAGATTCTTTTTCCACATTGAGCTGGCGGCGATGGCAATTCGCTGGTGAGATTCGGACGTGTTATAGAGCAGATTAAAGACCAGCGGATGGGTCTCATTATACCCGGCCTCGCTCAATAGCTTTTTCGCCTCGGCGATGCGCTTCTCGCGCGGCCAGCTGGCGTACTCGGGATTGTGCAGATTCACCCCGCCGATGTCAGGCTGGCTGATAAGCCAGGCCGGACGCTGCCCCTGCCCCAGCACCTTCTCCGCGATAATGTCTTTATCGAGGGCCATATTCAGCGCCCGCCGTACGCGCGGGTCGTTAAACGGCGGCCGGGTGGTGTTGAATTCGTAATAATAGGTGGCCAGCTGGGGCGAAACATCCAGCTGATCGCCCATGGTTTTTTTGAGCTGGGCAAACTGATTAATCGGTACCGTATACACAATATCGATCTCTCCCGCCTTATAGCGGTTGACGTCGGCGGTTTCAGAGCTTATCGGCAGGTACGTCACCTTATTGATGACCGTATGCGCGTTATCCCAGTAGCGCGGATTGCGCTCGGCCACAATGCGCTCATTCACCACCCACTGCGACAGCTTATAGGGCCCGCTGGTTACGATATGCTCCGGTTTGGTCCATTTGTCGCCGTAGCGCGATATCAGCACTTTATCGAGCGGAACTAAAGATGGGTGCGCCAGCATCGCCAAAAACGCCGCATTCGGCTGAGTTAAGGTGACCTCAAGGGTGGCATCATCTACCGCTTTGACGCCCAGCGTCTCGGGCGCTTTTTTCCCCTGCGCGATTTCCGCACCGTTGACGATATGCATATTGCCGGGATAGCTCGCGTAAGGCGACGCCGTGAGCGGCGACACCAGACGCTGCCAGCTCCAGACAATATCCTGCGCCGCGATCGCCGTACCGTCGGACCAGGTCACACCGGGACGCAGGTGGAACGTCCAGACGGTGTTGTCCTTATTCTCCCACTTATCCGCCAGCCGGGGCTCAATCTCTCCTGTTGGCGATACGCTGACCAGACCTTCAAAAAGATCGCTGATAATGTTGTTTTCAACGTCGCTTTCCACTTTATGCGGATCCAGCGACGACGGTTCGCTACCGTTATTTCTGACCAGTTCTTGCTTTTCGGCCAACGCCGTTCCCGGCGGTACCTGAGCGGCCAGCGCCGGGATGACCATGGAGAACAGACCGACGGCCACCAGTACGCGTGTGATGTGATTATATTTTTGTGTTTTCATATCCCTTGCCTTAGTTACGCTTCGTGAGTACCCTCTCCAGAGTTAGTCGCAGAATGGCTATAACGCAATATTTTTCAGTGAGTTATCAGATTTCGATCTGACTCCGGAAGGCGAACAAATAAAAATGCCACTTATTCTGTTTATCCTGGAATAATATGCTGCATTCAGCCCGCTGGCTTTGAGTAAAGATGGGTAAAAGCATTAGGGCTTAGGCCCTGTTTTTTTTATGCTTCGTTATTAATTACATCTGTCATAAGAGAGTGACTCATGGATCGTATAATTACATCGTCGCGAGACCGTTCATCGCTACTTAGCACGCACAAAGTTCTGCGGAACACCTATTTCCTGCTTAGCCTGACGCTGGCATTTTCCGCTATTACGGCGACGGCCAGCACGGTGCTGATGCTGCCTTCTCCGGGCCTGATTCTGACGCTGGTCGGTATGTACGGCCTGATGTTCCTGACCTATAAAACCGCGAATAAGCCAACGGGTATCATTTCCGCGTTCGCCTTTACCGGTTTTCTGGGCTACATCCTGGGGCCAATGCTTAACGCCTACCTGTCTGCGGGTATGGGCGATCTGATTGGCCTGGCGCTGGGCGGTACCGCACTGGTGTTCTTCTGCTGCTCGGCCTACGTGCTGACCACCCGTAAAGATATGTCCTTCCTCGGCGGAATGCTGATGGCGGGCGTGGTGGTCGTGCTCATCGGTATGGTTGCCAACATTTTCCTGCAGCTGCCGGCTCTGCATCTGGCGATTAGCGCGGTGTTTATCCTGATCTCTTCAGGCGCCATTCTGTTTGAGACCAGCAACATCATCCGCGGCGGTGAAACCAACTACATCCGCGCGACCGTTAGCCTGTACGTCTCGCTGTACAACATCTTCGTCAGCCTGCTGAGCATCCTTGGCTTCGCCAGCAGAGACTAATCCTCTCCCCGTCTGTACTCAGGCCCCGCTTATGCGGGGCCTTATTTTTTGCTACACTGCCGCCATTTTCAGCGGTATGTGAAGAATCATGTTTATCTTTGAAGGCAATGAAATAGAGACCGATAGCGAAGGCTATCTGAAGGACACAACCCTGTGGAACGAAGCGATGGCGGCCGTTATCGCCGAGCAGGAGGGCATCAGCCTGTCCGTTGAGCACTGGGAAGTGGTGCGCTTTGTGCGCGACTTTTATCTGGAATTTAACACCTCACCGGCGATTCGTATGCTGGTGAAGGCCATGGCGAACAAGTTTGGCGAAGAGAAAGGCAACAGCCGCTATCTCTACCGCCTGTTCCCGAAAGGCCCGGCTAAGCAGGCGACAAAAATCGCCGGACTGCCTAAACCGGTTAAATGCATCTAATACAAAATGGCGAATTTCTGCCACTCTCTGGTGGGCTGATGGGGCTCGGTCAGAACCCTGTCCACCCGCGCGCTGCGCGGCCCACCGGCCTTCAGCCAGGCAATAAGTTTCTCCACCTGGTCTGGTTCTCCGCAGGCCAGAACCTCCACGCCGCCGTCGTCGAGATTGCGCGCGTATCCCGTTAATCCCAGCTGCAGCGCCTCGCGCTGGGTCGAATAGCGAAACCCGACGCCCTGAACAGAGCCGTATACCCACGCCATCGTGCAAACCGTTGCCATGTTCCCCCCTTTTCGGCCAATGACTCAATACAGAGGATAGCAAATTCCGTCAGCGTACATGCTTAGGTAATAATCCATAGTGCTGACGAAAACGGGCGCTAAAGCGCGAGCCTGACAGGTAGCCGCTGCTTTGCGCAATGTCGCCAATGGGTCGCGACGTAGACTGTAATTGCCCCAGCGCGTAGGCCATACGGACCTCTTCCACGATCTGGCGGAAGCTCCGGGACTCCTGCTGCAAACGACGGCGCAGCGTCGATTCGCCAAGAAAGAGCATTTTAGCCACTTTCGCCACGCTCCACGCTTCGGCAGGCGACAGCATAATAATTTGCCTGACCTGACCGGTTATGTCCTCGCGCCGCTCGTTGAGCAGCGGCCCTGCGTAGCCAGCCTGATACAGCGCCAGCAGCAATCCCATCGCCTGATGGTGCTGCAGTTCGGCGCTTAGCCCCTCCCGTACCGCCCGCAGGACGCTTTGCCACATAAACGACATTTCCGGCGCCAGCGGCGCGCAAAGCGACGTCAGACGACCGGTCTGCGCCTCGCTCATATAGCGGTGCTTAAAATCCGCCAGCAGTTCCGGCGTAAGCGAGAGCAGGTCGGAGCAAAACAGCCCGTTTTCCGGCTGATTAATCACCTCGAGCTCAACCTCGGCGGGCAAAATAATCAGCTGCTGCGGCGTTGCCAGCATCTCGCTGGCACCCTGCACAATGACCTTACTGCCGCGGTTTACCCGGCAGATCGCGGGCGAGAACAGCGTGACGCGGTGCAGTTTGCATAAACGACGGGTAGTGATTTCCGCCGCCGTTAACGCGTTATGGTGAAAATGGATGTTCCGCATCATGCCGCCCTTTTTATTATCTTCCGGCCAGCGCCGTTAACTGCGCGCTGGCGATAGCGTGGCTGTGTAACATAAATCCGACTAACGCCCCGCTGGCCTCGCCATCAATGGGCAGCGTCGGGGTATCAAGCGCCCATACCGTAAAGCGGTAGCGATGCGGTTTATCTCCGGCGGGCGGACACGCGCCGCCAAAGCCCGCATAGCCAAAGTCATTGCGCCCCTGTATCGCCCCGGCGGGCAGTTTAGCGTTATTTTTGTCTCCGGCGCCAGCGGCTAAGCCAGTCACCTGTTGGGCTATATTCACCACCGTCCAGTGCCACCAGCCGCTCCCGGTCGGCGCATCCGGATCGTAAGCGGTCACCGCGAAACTGCGGGTACCCGCCGGAGCATTTTTCCAGGCGATCTCCGGTGAGATATTGCCGCCGGTGCAGCCAAAACCGCCAAACCAGTGCGTCTGCGCCAGCGTCTTGCCGTCGCGCATATCCGCGCTGCTGACGCTAAACGGCGCGGCAATCACCGTCCCGCTCATAATGACCATCATCGCGGCTGCGACCTTCAATCCTGTTTTCATCGTATTTTCCTCCGTCAGGTGAGGAAATACTGTAAGATCCCGGCAAGTTTTTTATTGTGCCAAAGCGCCTGCGTTTTGTGCCGAAACGCTCACTTGTCGATACCGGTGGAATGGTGCTTGCCTCAGCCACTTGTGCTAACCTACGCGCCATTTTTTCGGTGCCGACATTCCCGTTGCTTAAAGGTAGCCCCATGACAGACTCCATTTTCCCCCGCTTAGTGTTAACCAAAGGACGCGAGAAATCCCTGCTGCGTCGCCATCCGTGGATCTTCTCCGGCGCCGTCGCCCGGATGGAAGGTAAAGCCCGTTCAGGTGAGACCATCGATATCGTTGATTCGCAGGGAAAATGGCTGGCCCGCGGCGCCTATTCGCCGTCTTCACAGATCCGCGCCCGCGTCTGGAGCTTCGATCGCAATGAAGCCATTGATAACGCCTTTTTCGAACGTCGCCTGCAGCAGGCGCAAACCTGGCGCGAGTGGCTGGCGGCCCGCGACGGGCTCGATAGCTATCGCCTGATAGCCGGTGAGTCCGACGGCCTGCCGGGCGTGACCATCGATCGTTTTGGCGACTTTTTTGTACTGCAGCTGCTGAGCGCCGGTGCCGAATACCAGCGGGCGTCGATTGTCAGCGCGCTGCAAACCCTGTTTCCGAACTGCGCTATCTACGATCGTAGCGACGTCGCGGTGCGTAAAAAAGAGGGGCTGGAGCTGGCGCAGGGGCCGGTTGTCGGCGAACTGCCGCCTGCCCTGCTGCCGATTACCGAGCACGGTATGCAGCTGCTGGTAGACATTCAGGGCGGCCACAAAACCGGCTATTACCTTGACCAGCGCGACAGCCGCCTGGCGACCCGTCGCTACGTCGCTGATAAGCGCGTGCTGAACTGCTTCTCCTATACCGGCGGTTTTGCCATCTCCGCGCTGATGGGCGGCTGCCGTCAGGTTGTCAGCGTTGACACCTCGCAGGAGGCGCTGGACGTCGCAAAGCAGAACGTTGAGCTGAACAAGCTGGATCTGTCTAAAGCGGAGTTCATCCGCGACGACGTCTTCAAGCTGCTGCGGAAATATCGCGACGCCGGCGAAAAGTTTGACGTGATTGTGATGGATCCACCGAAGTTTGTTGAAAACAAAAGCCAGCTGATGGGCGCCTGCCGCGGCTATAAGGACATCAACATGCTGGCGATTCAGCTCCTGAATCCCGGCGGCGTCCTGCTGACCTTCTCCTGCTCCGGCCTGATGACCACCGATTTATTTCAGAAAATCATTGCCGATGCCGCCCTGGATGCCGGACGTGATGTACAATTTATAGAACAGTTCCGCCAGGCTGCCGACCACCCGGTGATAGCAACCTACCCCGAAGGGCTGTATCTGAAAGGGTTTGCTTGCCGCATCATGTAACTTGAAAAGTGGAGAATCGGCCCGCATATAGCAGGTAATCATGTCTCCCAGGAGGTGCTTATGATAGCCAGCAAATTCGGTATCGGCCAACAAGTTCGCCACACGCTTTTGGGCTACCTGGGCGTGATCGTCGATGTCGATCCCGAGTACTCGCTCACGGAGCCGGAAGAGGATGAAATCGCCGCTAACGACGAACTGCGCCTTGCGCCCTGGTATCATGTGGTGATGGAAGACGATGATGGCCAGCCGATTCACACTTATCTCGCAGAAGCGCAGCTGAGCAGCGAGCCCAGCGATGAACATCCTGAACAGCCGTCGCTGGACGAACTGGCCCGAACCATTCGCCAGCAGCTGCAGGCGCCTCGATTGCGCAACTAGTCATTTGTGGGTTTTACGCCTGGATACCGCCAGGTTTAAAACCCCGTTGGCTATTTTCATCTCCTCCTTGCCGCCGCGTACGCGGCAAATAGGATAAATAATAAACGCCGCGCTTTTTTTATTTAATAAACACATATACCTACCTGACTCACTCCGCTTATCGCGCGTTAAAAAATAAAAAGCGAAGCGAGAAATTCCTCACGCGCAACAACATGCCTTCTTGCGCAAAAAGACCAGCCACAAAAAAAGACCTACCTGGCTTAAAAAACAATAAAAAATCAATTTATATTGACTAATATGAATTACAGGCTTTAGATTACAAATCGTAATTTATAGCAGGAAAATAATCCTGGCAATGTTCGATAAGTTGCCAACTGAAAGAATATTATTGATTATTTGATGCGTACAATATCCACTCAATAATATTTTTAACTCATTGTTTTAAAAGGGTAACAATGAAGAGAAATAATCACTCGCTGCTCCGCGATGAAATTTTAAGCAAAGTCGTGAAACCCACCGATCATATTGAAAAATTGATTGAGATAATCGCTAAAGAGCATACGCCCTGCACCATTAGCAAAAAACGCAACATCAGCCTGACGCGGAATGGTGAAAAACAGTGCCTCATTTTATTCGACGGGAGCGTGGCGTTAAACCGCATAAGCGATGGGATGATCCTTAATGCTGAAAGCGCACCGTTTATTTTTGGTGCCAGCTGCCAGCTGGCATATACCCGCCATCTGTATGTTAAAACGAAAGAAACATCGCGCTTACTTTTGATTCCACAACGTTTTTTTCATGAGCAGGTCGTCAAATATCATCTCTGGCAATCGCTGGCGATGCTGCAGGATTATAGTTCAGCCAAAGTCTATGCCCATTGCATGACGATATCACAACTCTCCGCATACGAAATTATACGTAGCCATCTACTCGAACTTATTGATGAACCAAATGCAATTAAAAACAACATCACTGCTGTGAATTATATTATGGACCACTCTTTTTTGTCCCGCAGCGGCATCATGCGGGTATTATCGAAGCTGAAGAGTGACGGCTATATCCATTTATCGCGCGGCATCCTGACGGATATTATTGACCTGCCGGAAAAGATGAACAGGCTTTATTCAAAATCCGGGCCCGCGCAGCCAGCAGAATGAGTGTGCATACCGCTTACTTTTTATTCTGCGCCGTCGCGGCTAACGCCTGGCAAATCAGGCGACTGTACCGCCCGTCACGCTGCTGCTGTTCACTCCAGCGGATATTGGGCAGCTTCATTTCACGAGAAATGCGCCGGCTGCTGAGCGCAAGCTGCTGAAAAAAAGGCGCCAGCATCGCGCCGCCGGGCACCGTCCGGGTTTGAAACACCGGGCTGCCGTCGGCATAGCGATACGCCAGCGCGTTATCCGGCACTAGCGTGGCGGCAAACGCCTGCTGCGCATAGCTGGCCCAAAAGGTGGCCGCGCTATAGCCGCGAGAAACGTTGCTCTCGCAGGCAATCTCCCCGGGTGAAGGCACGACTCTTTCCTGCGCGGGTCTGAAGGCATTTTCCATCCAGCGCGCCATACCTTCCAGGTACCATTTCTGTTTAAAAACCCCGTAGCCGTATTGATACAAATGAAATAATTCATGCGCTGGCGTAATGTTGCGCGCCGGCCGCAGCGCGGCGTTAAGGACAATTTTTAAGCCGCAGGGCAGCGCCGTTCCGTCACCCATGGTTTCTGCCGCCACCCGATCGAAGGCCAGGCCGTGACCTTTGGGGAGCGTCAGCAGGTAGATGTTGATCTGTCGGGCCTGGCGATAAATTTTCTGCTGCAGCGGCGAGCGCAGGCCCAGCAGCGACGTATAAAGATATTGCGCCGCCTGGAGCTGGCTCGCAATGTCCTTCACGACATCCGGCACGCCGTCGCCGGTACTATCCTGCGGATATTGCAGGGCGTCCTTACCCTGCAGGCTGTAGTAAATATGAACGTCATCCACGACGTGCGCTTTTTCCAGGCGATGCGCATGAAGCAAAGAGCCGGGAACGCAGCGGGAAACCTGCACAACATCGCGCGCCAGCAGCGGCCAACAGCAGCAGGATGCCAGCAGGAGCGCGATGACTCGCCTCATCGCCACGCCTGAGAGCCGCGGGAATAAAAAAGGCGCTGACGGTTAGCCAACGTTAACTGCCCGAGGGCGCTTTTTTTCCAGCCCGTTTCCGCGCTCCGCACCGGCATCCAGCTGTCGCTCGCTTGTCTGCAGCCATGCCGCCCAGCGTCCGGCGATAGCGCTGCCGTAGTAGCGCTGGGCGTTGCGCAGCGCGGCCTGCTGCATACTTTGCTGCAGCGACTTGTCGGAGATAACGGCGATCAGCGCCGCCGCCAGTGCCTCCTCATCGCCGCAGGGCACCAGAATCCCCGCCTCCCTGTCCTGCAGGATGTCGCGCGGACCGTACTTAATGGCAAAGCTAATCAGCGGCGTACCGTAGGCCATCGCCTCCACGGCGGAGAGAGACTGCCCCTCCTGGGTCGAACAAAGCACCGTGCAGCAGGCCGTTTTATGCACCAGCGCGATGTCGGAGGTGAAGCCGTTGATATGGATCGCCTTCTCCAGCCCCCACTCCGCCACCCGCGCGCTTAAGCTGCGCCGCAGCGGCCCGACCCCGTAGGTGTGCAGCTGCGCATCGGGGATCGCCGTCAACACTTTACGAAAGGCGTTCAGCAGCAAGGCATGCTGCTTCTCTTCCGAATAGCGCGCCAGATAAATGACCGTCTGCGACGGCGCTTTCTGCGGGTTCGCCGGAATATTGCCGTTATCGAGATGATTGGGGATCACCGCCATCCGCGCGGCCGGGAAGCTCTCCAGCTGCAGGTCCTGCCACTGCTCATCGGTGAGGACAATCAGCCGATCGACAAGCTCCGGCTGTTCGAGGATATGCCGGTAGGAGCTTTTCAGCGCGCCGTTAGACAGCTGATGATGGGAGTGAATAATCGCGCTCAGCGTACACGCCATGCGCTGTGCGGGCTGCGAGCAGACGAAGCTTTTCCACGTTTTATTTTTATCGACGATAAAATGCCAGCGCCCTTTTTCCGCCAGCCGGGTTTCCAGCATCCACGCATAAAACGCCTCTTCCTGAGCAAAGCGTTTGACTTCACCACCCGCCAGGGCAATTTCAAGCTGGCTTAGCTGCACGTTGCCCTTTTTCTCGTCAAAGCTTTTGCGCAGCAGAATATTGCCGGCGCTATCAATATAGTCTTCGATGATTCTCCCCTGCGGACGCAGCAGGAAGTTGTGTTTACCCACCGCGACATCCGCGCCGGGATTGACGGCATGCCTGAGCTCGATATTGCCCACCAGCGGCGCCAGCGCAGCGATCGCGTTCATCTCAAAGCAATCGCTGAGCCACTCATAGAGGTTATAAACCGGCACCTCTTCGGGCAGCGCGCCGCGTGCTTTCAGCGCCCGCACCGCTCTGGACAATTCGGGATTCCACGTCGCGGTAACTATCCAGGGCACGGTGCGCAAATGTTCGGTAAAGAGCTTCGCCCGCCGCATGGCCGCCACCTCAATACCGTTGCAGACGTCGCGCAGCGTCTCCAGCAGAAAAACGGGGATCGCGTTATTCGACGGCGGCGCGTCGTCCTGCGGGAGCAGCGGCTTTTTTGCCGCTAAATGGTATTTCTGATAGGCGATAAAGCCGGAAAGGTAGTGCTCGACGTCATCGATACGCACGCGGTAGCTGTGGTGGCGAATAAAGAAGCTGTTGACGATCCGTGCGGGATTTTTAAAAAACATCGCCAGCTCAGGCCAGAAGAAGCCGTTCAGCAAATAGCGCGCCCGAACTTCCAGCGCCTGCCAGAACTTCTGCTGGTCAAAATCCGCCAGCAGATGGCGATGCTCGGGCGAGGCGTCCAGACGGGTCACCATCTCAGATGCCGCCATCATTAATTCCAGCAGCGTGGGATAGGTGGTGACGCGATGCAGCACAAAATCAAGATGATCGCGCACGTTGTTCAGGCCAAAGCGAAAGTACTTCTCTTCCGGGCGAAAGCGGGTTAACTCATTAACGCAGTAGCTCAGCCAGTGGTCATGGTGCTGCCAGTGCTTATTTTTAATGAAATAGGCGAAGGCTTTTTCCACCATCTCCAGCCACTGCGGCGCTTTGGTCAGGCCGTACAGGCGCATAAGGGCAAAAGCCGCTTCGCCATCGTAATAAATGATGCGGAATTTGCCTTTCAGCGACAGATCGTGGCTATTCAATACGTGAACAAACTGGCCGCTGAGCGGATCCTGCATAAAGGCGATGCCGGTCGCCAGCTGCGCCATCAGCGGCAGATATTGCCGGTCTCCGGTCGTCTCGGTATATTTCACCAGCGCCAGGATACTTACCGCGTTACCGCCGAGCTTGATCTCATCGCCCACGTCGCAGAGAAACGCCGCCTCGCGGCCATCGTCCAGCGTCCGTACTTCGATCAGCGTATTAACCAGGTACGCAATCGCGCGGTCTATCGCCTGACGAACCGACGGCTGACGGGTCGCTTCCCAGCCCTCAATCAGCGAATAGGTGGAGCTGGCGTGGCGCAGCGCGTTATAGGATCGGACCGGGCGGTCGAAACAGGGAAACCAGCCGTAATGATAGAGGCCGTCTTGCTTTACCTGACGGGCCAGATAATCGGTGCCTTTTTTAATCACCTCGGCGAGGCACTCGTCCTGCCAGTTTTCCCCGATAACGCGATAGCCGGAACCTCGACCGCTCTGTTCCATCACTTTTGACCCAAAACGATCGCAGAAGATCCCCTGCGTTTTAAAGCGCCAGAGCGGCAGCTGCGGATCCTGCGGCCAGCTCAGCGTCTGCTTAAACCGCCGCTGGGCATAGTTTTCCAGATTGACGCTATTCGGCGCCACAACGCCGTTATCGCCATCGTAGAGCAGCGCGTTGCCGGCAATTTCCTGCTCGAGCATTGCGCAATTAAACTGCGGGTCAAATGCGAGGCCAAAGCGAAAATAGTTACGCTTGGTGACCATGAATTTTTCATTGAGGGATTGCCAGCTGAGCTTTTCCACGCTGTCCACGACGTCAACCCGCAGCCACTGCGGTTCGCGGTCCTGTTTTTTACGCCACTCCTGCAGCGCTCTGGCCCCCGCCAGCCACGCGAGATCGAAGCTGGTACCGCGAGAAATATGCATATGCGCGCGTGATTGGCCATCGCTGACGCTAAAGAAGATTACCCATGCCGGATAGTCAGAAGGCAATACGGTGGATTTTAATTTTTTCGCCTGAAAGCAGGCTTGTTGCAGTAAATCACTTAGCGCCATCTTCCCCTCTCCGTTTATTCAAGAATGCGTTGAATGTTTAAAAATTATTATCAGAGACTGCAAACAAACCCATTTTAGATATTGCGCCGATGTCTCGTCCCGGCACACTCCCCGGCGGCGGCGCTCAACGCGCCTTGTCCGGGCTGGCGGACCGTAAACGGCGATGACCCGTAGCCGATAATAAGCTCGCCCGTTGATTAACGTTCCCTTAAGGCTTCTTTTGCCCGATTAAACGGTTTGACCAGATAATCCATGACCGTTTTTTCGCCGGTCTTAATATCAACGGTGGCAATCATTCCCGGGCCAATTAAAAAACGCTTGCCGCTTTTATTTTCCAGGTAATCATAATCAGTGCGAATAAACACCCGATAGTAGTAAACATCCGGTTTAGCTTCATCCTGAGTGGTATCTGGCGATATAGTTTCCACCACGCCGTTCAGCGCGCCATAGATGGCATAATCATAGGCCGTAATTTTCACCAGCGCCTGCTGGTCAGGATGAATAAATGCGATATCACGAGGTGAAATCCGCGCTTCGATTAATAACCGGCCATCGACCGGAACAATTTCCATCAGCTCGCCGTTGGGCGCAATAACCCCACCAATCGTATTGACCTTAATATTTTTAACGATCCCCTGCACCGGCGAACGGACGGTTAAGCGCGTGACCGAATCGGCGCGCCCCTTTATCACTTCCGCCAGGCTGGCCACGTCGGCATTGGCTTTTGACAACTGTTCACGCGCGTCAACAAAATAGCGGGTATTGAGATCGATCTTTTTAAAACTAATATCCGCGACCTGCTGGCGAAGACGCAGCACTTCGACATTGCTCGCCGCCCCGGTTTTCGCCAGCCTTTCGGTGATGGCCAGTTCGCTATTCACCAGTTTTAACGACTCGTCCAGCTGGCGCGTCGATTTGCTCAGCTGCTCTTTGCGGCTATGGTACAGACGCGTCTCCTCCGCCAGCAGCGCGGGCCAGGCTTTCAGGGAGTCGGGAAACGCCAGCGGCTGATTGTTCACCTCGGCGGTTAAGCGAATGCTCGCCGCCAGCGAGGCGCGATATTTCGCCTGGCTTTCGCCGACGTTAGATTCGCTGCGGGTGGGATCGAGGCGCGCCACAACCTGTCCGGCTTGTACCTTGCTGCCTTCCCGTACGTTCAGCTCGGTTAAAATACCGCCGTCGAGGGTTTGTATCACCTGCTCCCGCGAGCTGGGGATCACTTTCCCGGTACCGGTTGAGACTTCGTCCAGTACCGCGAACCATGCCCAGACGCCGCCCACCAGCAGCATAACGGCCAGCAGGAGAATCAGCCGCCGCGATTTAACAATTTTCGCCTCGTCTTCTTCGCTATCCGGCAGCAGCGCCACCGGGTCGTGATCGGCCATCAGGGGGATTTTATTCATATGTTCACCACCTGGCCGCGGGCTTTCTCTTGCTCAAAAACCGTTGCTTTGGGTTTATCCAGCGCCAGCTGCCCGTCCTGGATAACCAGGATCCGGTCGACGATATTAAGCACCGCCGCTTTATGCGTGGCGATGATCATCGTTCGCTCGCCGGCCCACTGCGCCAGCTGTTCCACAAAGGCCTTTTCCGTTCGCTCGTCGAAAAACGAGGTCGGTTCATCGAGCAGGATAATGTTCGGATCGCGCAGCAGCGTTCTGGCCAGCAGCAGCGACTGCCGCTGGCCGCCTGACAGCCCCAGTCCGCCTTCCATAACGACGTGTTCAAGACCGAGGGGCAGTTTGCGCACAAACTCCAGCGCTCCGCACAGGGTAAGCACCGAGAAGATTTCATCATCCGTCGCCGCCGGTCGCCCGAGGATCAGATTCTCGCGCAGGGTGCCGTGGAACAGCCGCGCCTCCTGGGTCAGCAAGGTGGCGTTGCGGCGAATATCCGCGAGGTCGATCTGCGGCAGGCTTATATCATCCAGCCGCAGCTCGCCCGAAACCAGCTCGACGTTGCCCATCATCGCCTGCAGCAGGGTCGATTTACCGGCGCCGATTCGCCCAAGGATGGCGATTCTCTCGCCGGCTTTAATGGATAACTGGTTGATACGCAGCGGGATCGCGGCATCGTTAAGGCCGTAGCGGAATTCCGCCTGCCGGAACTCGTAATTGCCGTGCAGCACGGCGCGGTGAACCCGGGTTTCGTCCTGCCCCCCTTCGACCGGCAGCGCCATCAGATTATCGAGGCTGGCCTTCGCCGTTTTCACCTGCTGCCAGCGAGCGAGTACGCCGCACAGCGCGGTCATCGGCGCCACCATGCGGGTCGAGAGCATTGATGCCGCCACCATCGCCCCGGTGGTGATGTCGCCATTAATCACCAGCGGCGCGCCGACCACCACCACCGTGGCATAGAGCAGGTTTTGCACCGACATTCCCCAGCTGACCAGGCCGTGGGTGAGCCTGCGCGTTTTGACCCCCGACTCGGCGGTAATGGCAATATAGCTATTCCACTGATGCAAAAAGCGGCTTTCCGCCTGCATCATTTTGATGTCCTGCAACCCCTGAATGCTTTCCACCAGAATGGCGTTACGCAAGGTATTTTCATGCTGGTTTTTATTGGCCAGCGCCGCGAGCTTGCGCTGCAGCAGCAGGCCGGGCAGGATCATCAGAATCGTCGCCACCGGCGCAATCCAGCTTAGCCACGGCGAGACGATAAACAGCACCACCTGAAACAGCAAAAAGAACGGTAAATCCGCCACGATAGTCATCATCGTTGAGGTCATCATTTCGCGCACCTGCTCCAGCTCGCGGATTTGCGAAATAAAGCTCCCCGTCGAGCGCGGTACCGCGCTGTTTTTCAGGCGCAGCGCGTGGCCGAAGACCCGGTCAGAAACGCGAATATCCCCGCGTTTACCGAGCAGATCCGTGACGTGCCCGCGCATAATTTTCAGCACAAAAGCAAATACCGCCGCCAGCAATACGCCGCTGAACAGGACATAAAGAGTGGGATAAGACTGCGCCGGGATCACCCGATCGTAAACCTGCATCGAAAACAGAATACCGCTCAGCGCAAGAACGTTTATGGCAAAAGACGCCAGCATCACGTGCAGGTAGGGGCGAATATCTTTCAGCACAATTTTACGCAGCCAGTCCGGCTGAAAGCGGGCCAGGTAGCTCTCGGTGCGAATATCCCTTTCCGGCGCTGACGGGCGAAACGCAATGGTCTTTTCAATTTCCGGCAGCAGGGTTTCCAGCGGGCAGTAGCTGAGCAGCGCGAGCTCCTTCACAAACCGTACCCCGACGGCGTTATTAACGTCAAAGCTTTCGAGCACGGCGACTTGCCCGTCGCGCAGCTGGACGACCAGCGGTAGCCGCCAGGCCGACATTTTCTCATCGCCCGGAGATAAAAACTGGCAGTTTAGCCCGGCGTGGCGCGCCAGGTGCCGGAGCGCCTCCGGCAGGGTTTTCTGCGTCGCCCACTCGGCGGCGGCATGCAGCGTGCCGGGAGAAAAGCTTTGTCGATAGTGGTTAGCAATAAAAGCAATCGCATTAGACCAATCGAGCAAATGCGGTATCCCGGCGCGTTCGTTTTGTGAGGTCATGGGCGGATCTCCACGCCCTGGATATTTTGTTTTTCCAGCGCGAACACCGAGCGCATCTTGCCGGTGCTGAACAGGCAGTCCAGCTCCAGCGAACGCAGTTGTGATTCCGTCAGGACCTGGCTAAATCTGGCCTGGTAAATTTCCTGATCGACGTTGAGCAGATCCAGCAGCGGCCGCGAGCCGAGCTGAAGATACTGATCCTGATACAGCGCCCGGGTTTGCTCACCCAGCTGCTGCTGACGTTTCTGAATCCCCAGCGACTGGGCAAGATTAACCGCTTCATCGCGAGAGGCGTTGAGCTTCTGGCTGGCGTCCAGCTGGGCGGTTTTGATCGCCGCATTCGCCGCCGCCAGACTTTGCTGGGCGGCGTCGCGGGAGGCGGTCATCGCACCGCCCTGATAGATGGGCATTTGCACTTTCACCCAGGCGGAGTATTGCGTTTTATTCAGTACCGCGCTGTTGGCGTAGTTATCGTTGAGGTAATGGGTGACTTCCGGCTCAAGGGAAATCGTCGGCAGCATTTGCGCGTTGGCGTTATCCAGCTGAGCCTGCGCCTGGCCGGCCTGGGCCAGCGCCGCTAATACCGCCGGAACAGAGCGGTAATCGATTTTGGATACCGCGCAGGCGGCGTCCATCCCCTGCGGAAGGTCATCCGTCACCGTGGCAATGCCGCCGATGCCGATATAGGTCGCGAGCGTGGCTTTCCAGCGCTGAAGGGCCGCCTGATATTGCAGGAGCGTAGATTGCGCGCCCTCCACGCGGGTATCGGTCTGCACAACGTCCGATAACGATGACGCCCCCGCATCGTTGCGCTGGCGAATAAGATCGCCAATTTGTTTAAGCGAATTGACCTGCGCTTTAGCGATGTCGACCAGCTTTTGATAGCCCTGCACCTGCACTACCGCCGCGGCGGTGTCGTGAGCGACCTGGTCGATATTCAGCATGACGGTGGCCTGCTGCTGGGCCACGCCGGAGTCGGCGGCTCTGACCGAACTGGACACTTTGCCGAAGTCGTAAAGCATTTGCGATACCGAGACGACCAGCGATGGCGTATATCCGGCATCAGAATAAGTATTACTATAACCATTATTCATACCCGCACTAATTTGCGGGTAATATTTGGCTTTCGCCACGTCAACTTTCTGCGCCATTTCCTGGAGTTTGCTGACCTCCTGGGTAATCGCCGGATGCCAGTTGACCGCATTTTTTACCGCTTTTTTAATATCCAGCGGGCCGGATATTCGGGTCTGGCTATTAATAATCTCTTCATTATACCCCGCGACCTGTTGGCTATCGGTTAAACGCTGGCTGCTAATATCATTCGGCATCAAGTATGAATTTTCCGCATGACCTGAAAACGACGGATTCAAAGCAATAAAGAGAGCGGTATAGCCGCAGGTTATGACATTCCTTTTTTGTTTAAATAGACGCATCAAATTTACCCTTCAGAATTCACGCACTGAAAAAACGGATATAATAATTTCCGCATCATTATTTTTATTAAATAACGGTCTGCTATCTCCCGGATCGCTGCCCGATTCATTCCTCCGCAATAAATAATCTGGACGGCACTTCCGTGTGCCGTTCGCTATAACGCCGATTAGTTGGAGTTATTTGTATCAAGCAGCTCGTTGAGCGAATTGATATGCACCCCTTCCAGCGTAATTAAGGTTGTTGATTGATGGTCACCGGCCCCGCCGTCGCGGTCGATGGATACCACCGTGTTATTGCCAACGTAGCTCAGGGTCACATAGTTGCCCAGACTGCTGCTGTTCCCATCCCAGTCAACCAGCAGCGCCGATACATCGATATGATCCCCTTGCGCAACCGAGAAATCCTTCCAGGTATCGCTGCCGTTGCCGCCGGTATTGTCATCGGCCAGCAGGTTGTAAACCACCGTATCGGCCCCGATACCCAGGGTGAAGGTATCGTCATAAGCGGTGCTGTGGATATCATCGCCGTTCACGCTGCCGGTAATCTGCGGATGCAGATCGATGGTCAGCGTCGCCGCGGAAGAAACGCCATTGCTGTCGTTTACCGTGTAGGCGAAGACCTCCTTGTGCGTGATTGTCGACACATCCATCCCTGCCTTCAGACTGTAGGTATAAGAACCATTATTCGCCATCGTCAGGGTGCCATAGTCACCGTAAATTGTGACGCTGCTTCCGGTTACTGCGCTACCGTTGCTGGTGGTGATACTGCCATTACTGTTGAAGGTCCAGGATTCGGCACTGC
Organism: Klebsiella sp. OBRC7; assembly: GCF_000293135.1. NCBI lineage: Bacteria > Pseudomonadati > Pseudomonadota > Gammaproteobacteria > Enterobacterales > Enterobacteriaceae > Klebsiella > Klebsiella sp. OBRC7. The sequence goes on from NZ_ALNJ01000020.1 coordinate 62,873, forward strand.
CAGAGGAAGTATGTCCGGCGACGGTGTATGAGGCATACAGCACGCCATGGAAATCTTCCGTACCGCCCGAGTTGTTTCCGTTCTGGATATTCCCACTGACGTTAGTTCCTGCCACCGTATAATGCGTTGCGGTATCAATCGTCGTACCTGCGATCGTTGCGCCTACCGTATAGTTCGGTGGTGTTGTGACGAAATTATCAAGAGTGGCAGTAGCTTTAGAAGCCAGGACCATCTCGTAATTTCCTTCGCTCAATGCCACACCCGTTAGCGTTAGCGTATCCGTAGCGCTCGCTGTTGCGCCGATAATCGTGGTCAAGCTTTCTGTCGGCGTCCCTTGCCATACCAGGACCTTACTGCCATCGCTGAGTACGTGATAAATGCTGACCGTGCTGTCAATCCTGACGATATTGACCACCGAGCCACTCGCGGTGTAGTTCACTTTCACCGAGAGGGTATCCATTTCGCGATCGGCTCCCACGCTAAAGTTAATCAACTTACTCGCTGATACTCCGCTCCCGCTCGACTTACCGCTTGTGTTCAGCCCAGAGGTGTCAATCGCTGGAACATTCACCGTTGCCAGCGCCGTTGCCACGTTCAGCGCAACCACGTCATTCACCGCCAGCGAAGCCGGGCTGTCGATATCGAACGTCAGCGTCGTGCTCGCCGTGTGGCCCAGACTGTCGGTTATGGTGTAGGTAAAGACTTCCGATTGGCCGACGCTATTCACTCCGCCATAAGGCTGATAGGTATAGCTACCGTCGCTATGGATGGTCAGCGATCCCCAGGCACCGGCTATCGTCGTTCCGCTGCTGGTGACCGATACCGGATCGGCGTCGGTCACCGAGGTGGCGGTGACGCTCGTCACCTTAATATTTACCCCGGTGTCCGCCACGTCGCCGTCGCCATCGCTTTGCAGGACGTTACCCGTCAGGCTGTCGGTGTGATAGCCCTCAGAGTCGGTGACCGACACGTTGATAAAGGTGCCCAGGTTCAGGTCCAGCAGCGCGCCCAACAGGCCGCCGGTATTCGGTGAAGAGACCACCGCCGTGTACGATCCTGAAGGTAACATTGAGGACCAGCCGCCGCCGCTGTAGTCCAGGCTGAGACCCAGTCCGTCAACATTAATATTGACGGCGTTGGTCAGAACCTGCACCACTTCGCCGGTCGCCTTATCGACGATAGAGAGATCCGCCGTAAAGGACGATGCGCCACCCAGCAGGCTCAGCAACGTGCTCAGGGCCGCGCCCAGGCTCAGGCCGGTGGTCCCAGAGACAGAGAGAAGCACTTTTTCGTTTGCCCCCGCGGCGACGTCAAAGTCAAAACTATTGCCGTTGAGTAAGCCAACGTTGACGGAACCGAGTAACGAGACGCCGACAAGTTGGCCAACGGTACCGCTTTCTCCGTTGAGCGTATCGAACGTCGCGGTCAGATCCGTTTCCTGAGCATCCGGATTGGCCTGCGCCGGTTCGATGTTGCCGCCGATATTAATCGTCAGGTTAGTCGTCGAGGTATTGCCCGCTTCATCGGTAATGGTATAGCTAAAGACATCCGATTGACCGATAGCGGCCCCGCCTTTGGTCAACTGGTAGCTATAGCTGCCATCAGAGTGAATCGTCAGTACCCCATAAGCCCCGGTGATATTGACGCCAGCGCTGGTCACGTTAACCGGGGTCGATCCGTCGACGGAGTCCGATACCGCACTGGTGACCGAGATGCCCTGACCGCTATCCTGCATATCGCCGCTGGCGGTGGTATCCAGCACGTTACCTTCAATGGCGCCGACGCTATAGCCAACGGAATCCGTCACGTCCACGTTGACGAAGCTTGCCACCTGGGCCGCCGCCAGCGCGTTGATCAACGATACCAGGGGGCCGTTACTTTCCGGCGCAGAGATAACCATGGTGTAGTCGCCCGCCGGCAGATTGGCGAAGGAGACCGTGCCGTTATAGGAGAGCCCGCCAAGCAGGCTCGCCGAGATAGAGACGCTGTTTTCCGCAATCGCCACGACTTCGCCGGTGACCGTATTCACCACCGACAGATCGGCCGTCAGGGTATTTCCTGCCCCCAGCAGGTTGACGATAGTGGTCAGCAATCCGCTCGCCGTCAGCAGCGAGTTGCCGTTCACCGATACCGTCATATCCTCAACGGTTCCGGAACCCACGCTAAAGCGCAGATTATTGCCCGACAGCAGCGAGACATCGACGGTGCTGAGTAACGTCAGGCCAACCAGTTGACCGCTGGTACCGCTGACGTTGTTCAGGTTACCTTCCAGCGCGACAACGTCCGGGCTGTTGCTATCGGGGATGGCCTCGATATCGCTGTCCGAATCCGAATCGCTGTCAGAGTCCGAATCGCTGTCTGAATCCGAGTCACTGTCAGAGTCCGAATCGCTGTCAGAATCCGAATCGCTGTCAGAATCCGAATCACTGTCGGAATCCGAGTCACTGTCAGAATCCGAATCACTGTCGGAGTCAGAGTCGCTGTCGGAATCCGAATCACTGTCGGAGTCGGAATCGCTGTCAGAATCCGAGTCGCTGTCTGAATCGGAGTCACTGTCGGAGTCGGAATCGCTGTCAGAATCCGAATCGCTGTCAGAATCCGAGTCGCTGTCGGAATCCGAATCGCTGTCGGAATCCGAGTCACTGTCAGAATCCGAATCACTGTCGGAGTCAGAGTCGCTGTCAGAGTCCGAATCACTGTCGGAGTCGGAGTCGGAATCAGCATCGCTATCCGTATCATCGGCCAGGCCAATATTAATGGTCAGCGTCGTCGTTGCCGTATCGCCATCCGCATCCGTAATGGTGTAGGTAAAGACCTCCGTTTGACCGACAGAGTCAGCGTCTCCGGTCGCGTGATAGGTGTAAGAACCATCGGCATAGATCACCAGCGTACCGTAGGCGCCCTCAACGATCGTCCCCCCCGAGCTAACCGGTTCCGCCGTTGCCCCCGGAACCGAGGTCGCAACGATGCTGGTCACAGTAATATCCGTACCGGTATCGCCGACGTCCCCACCCGCATCCGTCTGCAGTACGTTACCGCTGATAATCGCGGACTCGTATCCTACGGAGTCGGTTACCGCCACATCCACCGCGGTCGCTACGCTGAGATTCGCCAGGAAATTCACCAGCGTCGGCAGCAGCCCGGTATTCGTTGGCGACGAAATCACTACCGTATAGTTCCCCTCCGGCAGGTCGCTGAAGCTCGCGCTACCGCTGTAATCCAGGCTGACGCCTCCCGCCGTAATAGTCACCGCATTCGACGCCAGCGCAACCACTTCTCCGGTCACCGTATTCACCACCGCGAGATCGGCCTGGAAGGTATTCGTTCCACCCAGCAACAGCAGTAGCGTATTAATCAGCGCCGCCGAGCTCAGCGTGGTGCCACCGGAAATATCCAGTGCCACATCCTGAGTCGTTCCACTCGCGACAGTAAAGTCAAAGTTATTACCGCTAAGCAGCGAAACATCGACCACGCCAAGCAGGTTCACGCCTGTCAGCTGGGTAATCGTACCGTTTACCCCGTCGAGATTGTCATGGTTCTCAGAGATCAGCGCGGTATTGGTATCCGCATTGGCCTGCGGGATATCCGAGTCGCTGTCGGAGTCCGAGTCGCTGTCAGAGTCGGAATCGCTGTCAGAATCCGAATCGCTGTCAGAATCCGAATCGCTGTCAGAATCCGAATCGCTGTCAGAGTCAGAATCGCTGTCGGAATCCGAGTCGCTGTCGGAGTCCGAATCGCTGTCAGAATCCGAGTCGCTGTCAGAGTCCGAATCGCTGTCAGAGTCAGCATCGCTGTCCGAATCCGAGTCGCTGTCTGAATCCGAGTCGCTGTCCGAATCCGAATCGCTGTCAGAATCCGAATCGCTGTCAGAATCCGAATCGCTGTCAGAGTCGGAATCGCTGTCAGAATCCGAGTCGCTGTCGGAGTCCGAGTCGCTGTCAGAGTCGGAATCGCTGTCAGAATCCGAGTCGCTGTCGGAGTCAGAGTCCGAGTCGCTGTCTGAATCGGAGTCACTGTCGGAGTCGGAATCGCTGTCAGAGTCAGCATCGCTGTCGGAATCGGAGTCGCTGTCGGAGTCAGAATCGCTGTCGGAATCCGAGTCGCTGTCGGAGTCAGAGTCAGAGTCCGAATCACTGTCGGAATCGGAGTCGCTGTCAGAGTCAGCATCGCTGTCGGAATCCGAGTCGCTGTCTGAATCCGAGTCGCTGTCGGAGTCCGAGTCGCTGTCCGAATCCGAATCGCTGTCAGAATCCGAATCGCTGTCAGAATCCGAATCGCTGTCAGAATCCGAATCGCTGTCAGAGTCGGAATCGCTGTCGGAATCCGAGTCGCTGTCGGAGTCAGAGTCAGAGTCCGAATCACTGTCGGAATCGGAGTCGCTGTCAGAGTCAGCATCGCTGTCGGAATCCGAGTCGCTGTCAGAGTCGGAATCGCTGTCGCTATCCGAGTCACTGTCGGAATCGGAATCGCTGTCGGAGTCAGAATCGCTGTCAGAGTCAGAATCACTGTCAGAGTCAGCATCGCTGTCCGAGTCAGAATCACTGTCAGAGTCGGAGTCACTGTCCGAATCCGAGTC